>NZ_JBHUSB010000023.1:0-66672 GCF_042673905.1 Arthrobacter sp. NPDC057009 | reverse complement strand
GGCTCCATGCCTACAATCACCACCGAGCCCACACCGCCCTCAAAGGTCAGACACCGGTCAGCCGCGTCACCAACCTCTCAGGTCAATACAGCTAGGTGTACTAACACGGTTGGTTGGTCACGCTCCCGACCGGCCGCCCTGCGTTAGCGGACCCTTGCCGGCTGGTGCCGTCCTACCTGGTTCGCGGCGTGCCCGAGCCATTCCAGCGGACCGCGCCATTTGAGTACGGCGAAAACCATCCCGATCACGATGGCCAGCGCCGCGTGCGCGAAGTACATCCCGTCCTCGGTCCAGCCCACGGGCAACGGCTTGAGGTGGAACGACGCCACGACGCACACGTGGGCGGTGTACAGCGTCAGCGTCATGGCGCCGGCTCCGCGCAGCGGAAGCAGCAGGTCCAGAGCCAGCCACTGTCCCAGCCGGCCCACCAGGAGGCAAAGGCCGACGGCGGCTGCCGCCACGCCGCTGGTGTGCAGCAGATCGAGTGTGGTTCCGGAATGGGGTGCACTGCTGGCGAGCCACCACCAGGACCCTTCCTGGCGGACGCCGGCCAGATTGACATGCAGGAGGCTGTCCAGCGGATAGTTGGGGTCCGTGAGGATGTCCTGCAGGGCGGCACGGCCGCCCCATTGCTCCATCGCCGCGGTGCCCAGGACTTTGGCGAAGGCCGCCACCACGATGCCGCCGAGCAGCAGCAACACCGGAACGATGGCCGTGGTCAGGGCGAGCCGGCCGATGGCGAGTCCCACGAGCAGATACGAGATCCACTGGAACACCGGGTAGTACCCGGTCAGGAACAGTTCACCAAGCAGTTGTCCCGGGGTGGTGAGGTCTTCCCAGCCGGGGTTGTGGTTGAGCTGCAGGGGCGGATCCGGCGCCATGAGCCAGGGCCGCAGCAGGAAGGCAATGAGCGGGGAAAGCAGGATCCAGCCCGCTGCCCAGGCGCACAGGGCCTTCAGCTGCAGCCCGATGAACGGCAGCACACACAGAAACAGCACCGCATAGTGCACCAGGATTATCGCCACGTTGACGTCGAGTCCGCCGAGAGCGAGCCCGACGACGGCGATCACCAGGGCGCGCATCGCGATGCCGCGGCGCGCAGCCGTGAGTGCCGGTCCGTCAAGAGGCTGTTGCTTGCCGGTGGAGAGGGCGAGGCCGATTCCTGCCAGCACCGCAAACAGGGCGGCAGCGCGGCCGGAGAACGTCAGGCCCACCCAGGTCGGGGTCAGGGCGGCATTGGGCTCGAAGGTCGGGAGCAGGTGCGTGGCCATCATGCCGAGCAGGGCGAGGCCGCGGGCAGCATCTATTCCAGCAAGACGGACGCCTGACGCCGGCCCCTTCGCTGTTTTGGACGATGCAGCCGTGCTCCGCGAGGTCATGATGTGATCGTCTCACATTGGCACGGCGACCTTGGGCTCCGTGCCCGGAGAAGCCGCCAGCATCGGGCCCTGACGAAGTCTTGTATTCGAATATATGTTCGAATAGAATTTCGGCATGAAGAAGTCATCCGGGCGTGCGGCAGATCACCAGCTGGAAGGGCGCGCGCTCGGTCGGCGCCAACAGTCCGAGGCTGATGCGTCCAAGGCTGGTTTGTCCGAGGCTCATTCGCCCAGAGCTCATTCGTCCAAGGCTGGTCTGCCCAGGGCTGACTCGCCGGTGGCTGACGCGCCCAAAGGTGATCCGCTCAAGGCGATGAGTCCCGGCGTGGTGGACTACCTCTTCCGGCAGCTCGTGGCAGGGGAGCCGGCCGAGGACGTCCAGTGGGGCCGGGAGGGTGTCGCGCTGTCTGCGCAGGCGCCCGGTGCGGAGCTGGCTCGCCGGCTGTCCGAAACGGATGTCGACGCGCTGACGCCCACGGAGCTGTTCCACTACGTCCGCGCCGCCCAGCGCCTCGCATTGTGGGCCGAATCGCTGCGGGAAACGGCCGTGGAGCGATACTGCTCGGGGCCAGAACCCGCCTGAGGCAGATGCTACCTGCCCCAGACCCTGCCTGGGGCAGACCCTGCGTAACGCGGACTCCGCCTGGGAGGGGCAGGAAAACCCCGTCTGGGAGTGGTAGGAAGAGTCCGCCTGGGAAGGGCACGAAGACTCCGCCTGGGAAGGACAGGAAAGGACGGTTCCGGCCAGCCCTCTCCACAGGCCGCCGCGGGCGTCCGCGCCGCAATTTGACGCTCATCACGCGGCGGCCATTGTCCTAACCTGCACGTGACAAGGTAACGTTTTTCCCATGGCTGACACTTCCGCGAATATTCCTGCTCTGGGCACCCTCCTGACCGCCATGGTCACCCCGTTCACGACGGACGGCAAGGTCGATTACCAGCAGGCCGCGGAACTGGCCACCAAGCTTGTTGACGACGGCTGCGACGGCCTCGTCGTCACGGGCACCACCGGCGAGACGTCCACCCTCACCGACGAGGAAAACCTCGGAATGTTCCGCGCCGTGATGGAAGCCGTTGGCGGGCGTGCCGCCGTCATCGCCGGCACCGGTACCAACGACACCGCCCACTCCGTGCACCTGTCCCAGGAAGCCGCCAAGCTGGGCGTCGACGGCCTGCTGATCGTCACGCCGTACTACAACAAGCCCAGCCAGGCCGGCGTCCGGGCCCACTTCGAGACCGTCGCATCCGCCACTGACCTGCCCGTCATGCTCTATGACATCCCGGGTCGGTCCTCCATCGCGATCGCCCCGGACACCATGATCCGTCTGGCCCAGCACCCGAACATCGTTGCCGTCAAGGACGCCAAGGCCGACTTCGCTGCAGCTACCCGCGTGCTCGCCGAGACCGACCTCGCCTTCTACTCCGGTGACGACGGACTGACCCTGCAGTGGATGGCCATGGGCGCCGTTGGCCTCGTGGGTGTCACCACGCACGTCGCCACCCGCCGCTTCCGGGAGCTCATCGACGCGATGAACGCGAACGACCTCGGAACTGCCCGCAAGATCAACTTCGAGCTGGAGCCGGTAGTGCGCGCAACGATGACCCGCGTCCAGGGTGCCGTTGCCGCGAAGCAAATTCTTAAGTGGCAGGGAGTCCTGCCCAACTCGATTGTCCGCTTGCCCCTCGTGGAGCCGGACGAAGCCGAGATCGAAACCATCCGCGAGGACTTGGCGGAAGGAGGGCTGGTCTTTTCCTGACGGACTGAGACCGGCACTCTTCCGTCTGGAAAGAAGTGCATTATGACCCAAGTAGCCCTCCCCGGCCTCGTTACGCCTCCCCGCCTTCCCCAGGGCACCCTGCGGATTGTTCCGCTGGGCGGGCTCGGCGAAATCGGCCGGAACATGGCTGTGTTCGAGATCGACGGCAAGCTGCTGGTTGTCGACTGCGGCGTCCTTTTCCCCGAGGAAACCCAGCCCGGCGTTGACCTGATCCTGCCCGATTTCTCCTACATCGAGGACCGGCTCGACGACATCGCTGCCGTCGTCCTGACGCACGGCCACGAGGACCACATCGGGGCCGTTCCGTACCTGCTGCGGCTCCGCAGCGACATCCCGCTCGTGGGGTCGCAGCTGACCCTGGCCCTCGTTGAGGCCAAGCTGCAGGAACACCGGATCAAGCCCTACACCCTGTCCGTCAAAGAGGGGCAGGTGGAACAGTTCGGCCCCTTCCAGTGCGAGTTCGTTGCGGTCAACCACTCGATCCCCGACGCCCTGGCGGTCTTCATCCGCACTGCCGGCGGCACCGTGCTGCATACGGGTGACTTCAAGATGGACCAGCTGCCGCTCGACGGCCGCATCACCGATCTCCGGCACTTCGCCAAGCTGGGCGAAGAGGGCGTGGACCTGTTCATGTCCGACTCCACCAACGCCGACGTCCCGGGATTCACCACCGCGGAGAAGGAAATCGGCCCCACCCTGGACCGGGTCTTCGCCCAGGCCAGCAAGCGGATCATTGTGGCGTCGTTTTCCTCGCACGTCCACCGGGTGCAGCAGGTCCTCGACGCCGCCTACAAGCACGGCCGCAACGTCGCGTTCGTGGGGCGTTCCATGGTCCGGAACATGGCCATCGCCGCCAAGCTCGGCTACCTGCACGTGCCCGACGGCATCCTCGTGGACCTGAAGAACATCGACACGCTGCCGGACAACCGGGTGGTGCTGATGTCCACCGGTTCCCAGGGCGAGCCCATGGCCGCGCTGTCCCGCATGGCCAACGGCGACCACCGCGTGGTGGTGGGTCAGGGCGACACCGTCATCCTCGCGTCAAGCCTCATTCCCGGCAACGAGAACGCAGTCTTCCGCATCATCAACGGCCTGCTGAAGCTCGGCGCCGACGTGATCCACAAGGGCAACGCCAAGGTCCATGTCTCCGGCCACGCCGCGGCAGGGGAGCTGCTCTACTGCTACAACATCCTCGAGCCGCTGAATGCCATGCCGGTGCACGGCGAAACCCGCCACCTGATCGCCAACGGCAGGATCGCAGAGGAATCGGGCGTTCCGACGGCCAGCGTCCTGCTGGCAGACAACGGCACCGTGATCGACCTCCGCGACCACCAGGCTGACATCGTGGGCCAGGTCGAGGTCGGTTTCGTGTACGTGGACGGCTCGAGCGTGGGCGAAATCACCGACGCGGACCTCAAGGACCGCCGCGTCCTGGGCGATGAAGGCTTCATCTCCATCATCACGGTCATCAACCGGGCCACCGGCAAGGTGGTCTCCGGCCCCGAAATCCACGCCCGCGGCGTCGCCGAGGACGATTCGGTCTTTGACGACATCATCCCCAAGATCAACGCCGCGCTGGAGGAGGCCGTGCTGAGCAACGCGGACCACACCAACCACCAGCTGCAGCAGATCGTCCGCCGCGTCATCGGCACCTGGGTCAACCGGAAGCTCCGCCGGCGCCCCATGATCATTCCGGTGGTCCTGGAGGCCTAACTGCGGTTCCGGGGGCTGGGTGCACCTGAACACAGCCCCCGCAGGCCGGGAAATCCGCGGTTCTGCCGCGGCGGTGGAGTACCGTGGCAGATATGGCCACTCGTACTTCCCCCGCGCCAAAACGAACCCCCAGCAGTAAATCGGGCGCATCCACCGGCCGCAGCGGTTCGTCCGCAGCCAAATCCGGCCGGGCCGGATCGTCCGGCGGCAGTGCCCGCACACGCCAGCTTCCCGCCGTCGAACACCGGCAGCCCTGGCTGCTGCGGGTGGCCGGCGGGGCCTGGCTGGGCATCGGCCACGTGGTGGGCGGGGGAGTGCGCCGCATCGGCCAGGACGTCAGCGACGTTGCGCCCGAAGATCGCCGCGACGGGGCCGCCCTGTTCAACCTGGCGCTGGCGATCTTCATCGCCACCTTCGCCTGGTGGGGTCTGCGCGGCTGGTTCCCGGACGCCGTCTACGCCGTAGTCAACGGCACCTTTGGCTGGATGTCCCTGGTCCTTCCGCTCATGCTCTTCGTATGCGCCTGCAGGCTGTTCCGGCAGCCCGTCGACGGCCGCGGAAACAACCGCGTGGGCATCGGCTTCCTCATCATGACGTTCGCCGGCTGCGGCATCGCCCACATCGTGGGCGGCCAGCCCACAGTCAGTGCGGGCTTCGACGGGCTGCGGCAGGCCGGCGGCATGCTGGGGTTCCTCGCGGCCTCCCCGCTGGCCGCCATTCACCCCGCTGTCCCGGTAGTCCTGTACGGGCTGCTGGCCTTCGTGTCCGTGCTCATTGTCACGGCCACGCCGTTCAGTGCGATTCCGCGGCGTCTCCGCGCTGCCTATGAGCACCTGATGGGCATCGACCTCCAAGAGAACGACCGCGACGTCCACGACCGCAGCTACCTGTACGAGAACACCCCGCCTGCACCGAAGAAGAAACGCAGGCGCCTCTTTGGCAAGGATGAGGAATCCGACCCCCGGCTGGAGGGCTACGTCGGGGACGAAGCCTTTGAGCATGCCGTAATCGACGACGACGACGCGTCACCGGCCGCCGGCAAGGAACCGCCCGCTGTGGCCCCCGGAGTCCGGCGGCCCACCCAGGCAGAGATCGCCGTCGAAAAGATCAAGGCCGCCCAGGGGCTTGGCGCCAAGGGCGCCGACGCCGAGAACGCGACGGAGGCCATCCCGCTCGTCGCCCCGGGCATGCCCGGCGCGGCCGGTGCACCCGGTGCGGCTCCGGCCGCTGCCGTGCACGTGCCTTCCAAGCCGGTGGCGCCCGCACCGGCGCCCACTCCGATCCCGCAGCGCACGGAGCAGCTGTCCCTCGCCGGCGACGTCACCTACACGCTGCCGTCGTCGGATGTGCTGACGCCCGGTTCCATTCCCAAGGAGCGCACGGAAGCCAACGACGCCGTCGTGGCCGCCCTGACCGACACGCTCCAGCAGTTCAACGTCGATGCCACGGTGACCGGCTTCAGCCGCGGCCCGACCGTGACCCGGTACGAGATCGAACTGGCTCCCGGCACCAAGGTGGAGCGGGTCACCGCCCTGTCCAAGAACATTTCCTACGCTGTCGCCTCGAGCGACGTGCGCATCCTCAGCCCCATCCCGGGCAAGTCCGCCATCGGCATCGAAATCCCGAACACGGACCGTGAGACCGTATCGCTCGGCGACGTGCTGCGCAGCCAGAACGCCCGCCGCACGGACCACCCCATGGTCATGGGCGTCGGCAAGGACGTGGAGGGCGGCTACGTCGTGGCCAACCTCGCGAAAATGCCCCACCTGCTCGTGGCCGGTGCCACCGGCGCCGGTAAGTCCTCCTTCGTGAACTCCATGATCACGTCGCTGCTGATGCGCGCCACCCCGGACGAGGTCCGCATGGTCATGGTGGACCCCAAGCGTGTGGAACTCACCGCCTACGAAGGCGTGCCGCACCTCATCACGCCCATCATCACCAACCCCAAGAAGGCCGCGGAAGCGCTGCAGTGGGTGGTCCGTGAGATGGACGCCCGCTATGACGACCTCGCCAACTACGGCTTCAAGCACATCGACGACTTCAACAAGGCAGTGCGTGCCGGCAAGGTCCAGCCGCCGGTGGATTCCAAGCGCGTCATCCGGCCCTACCCGTACCTCCTGGTGATCGTGGACGAGCTTGCCGACCTGATGATGGTGGCACCGCGCGACGTCGAAGATTCCATTGTCCGCATCACGCAGCTGGCCCGTGCCGCCGGTATCCACCTGGTGCTCGCCACCCAGCGACCGTCCGTCGACGTGGTCACCGGCCTGATCAAGGCCAACGTGCCGTCGCGCATGGCGTTCGCCACCTCCTCCGTGACCGACTCCCGGGTGGTCCTGGACCAGCCCGGGGCGGAGAAGCTGATCGGGCAGGGTGACGCGCTGTTCCTGCCGATGGGTGCCTCCAAGGCGATGCGTGTGCAGGGCGCCTGGGTCAGCGAATCCGAGATCCACAAGGTGGTTGAGCACGTCAAGGGCCAGCTCCAGGCCGTTTACAGGGATGACGTCGCACCCGAAGCCGAGAAGAAACAGATCGACGACGACATTGGGGACGACCTCGAAGTGCTGCTGCAGGCCACGGAGCTGGTGGTCACCACCCAGTTCGGCTCGACGTCGATGCTGCAGCGCAAGCTCCGCGTGGGGTTCGCCAAGGCCGGCCGCCTCATGGACCTGCTCGAATCGCGCGGCGTCGTCGGGCCGTCGGAAGGCTCCAAGGCACGCGACGTGCTGGTCAAGCCTGACGACCTCGCCGCCGTGCTGGCTGCGATGAAGGGCCAGGAGGCGCCGGCCGCTGCCGATTCGCAGACTGCGGCGCTGAGCGACAACGCCAACGCCAATATTGCCCAGGGCGGCTACGCGGAGGACCTCGTTGCCGCCGACCTGGACAACCGCACCCAGAGCGTCGACTATTACGACGGCGCCGACAGTTCCGGTGACGACGAGGACGGCTCCGAGGACGCCTGGTCCCTCACGGGCCGCTAGTCCTGAAGACGGTAGCCTAGAAGGGTGACTAGCACCGAAGCGGCCGCGGCCGGCTCCAACAGCTCCGGGATCTGGAATCTCCCCAACATCCTCACGATGCTCCGCATTGTGCTGGTGCCCTTCTTTGTGTGGTTCCTCATCGCCGACGCCCCGGGCCTGCACAGCGAGTCGAGCGGGTGGCGCTGGGCGGCCGTGGCGGCGTTCGCCGTCGCGATTTACACGGACAAGCTCGACGGCGACATCGCCCGCAGCAGGGGACTGGTCACCGACTTCGGTAAGATCGCCGACCCCATTGCCGACAAGCTGCTGACCGGATCCGCCCTGGTCATGCTGTCCCTCCTGAACGAGCTGCCGTGGTGGATCACCCTGGTGATCCTGGTCCGGGAATGGGGGATCACGGCGCTGCGGTTCTTCGTGATCCGCTATGGCGTCATCCCGGCCTCGCGGGGCGGCAAACTCAAGACCGTCGTGCAGACCGTCGCCATTTTCCTTTACCTTCTGCCGCTGGCCGCCATTGCGCCCTGGCTCACCTGGGTGGCCCTTGCGGTGATGCTGGCGGCCGTGCTGATCACCGTCTGGACCGGCGTCGAATACGTTGTCCAGGCCCTGAAGGTCAGGTCGGAGGGGCTCCGCAGGCGGGCGCAGGATGCCTCCAGCAGTGACGTTTCCAACCCGGACACGCCCAAGCAGGAGGGCCAGCTGTGACGAATCTGCACCGGATCGCCGGGGAGGCCGTA
This sequence comes from Arthrobacter sp. NPDC057009, assembly GCF_042673905.1. Lineage (NCBI taxonomy): Bacteria > Bacillati > Actinomycetota > Actinomycetes > Micrococcales > Micrococcaceae > Arthrobacter > Arthrobacter sp. NPDC057009. Next base: position 58,084 of record NZ_JBHUSB010000023.1, on the reverse strand, counting down.
GCGGCGGCGGTAGGCCGTGGCGTCACAGTCGCCACGGCGGAGTCGCTGACCGCGGGAATGGTCGCCGCCGTCCTGGCCGACACTCCCGGCGCTTCGGCCATGCTGCAGGGCGGTGTGGTTTCCTACAACAACACTGTGAAGCGGGACGTTCTTGGCGTTCCCCAGGAGCTGCTGGACACGGTCGGATCAGTGGACGAGGCGGTGGCCGCTGCCATGGCGGAAGGGGCGCGGCGCGTATGCGGCGCAGACCTCGCCGTTTCCACCACCGGCGTGGCGGGCCCTGGCGCCCATGACGGCAAGGCCGTGGGGACCGTCTTCGTGGGCGTGGCTACTGCGGAGGGTGCGCATGCCTTCCCTTACATCTTCCAGGGCACGCGGGCAGAGATTCGCGGGCTGGCCTGTGGCGCTGCTTTGGAGCGCTTGCAGGAAGCCTTGAACGCGCTGAGCTGACCCTCCGGCTGGCCGCCGACTTACCCGCGGATGGCCCGCCGAGTGCGCTAAGCTACCGACAGTAAGGTTGCTGGGAACAAAAAGCGATTCCGAATAGTTGTCACATTGTGTCGCCTCTCCTTGAGGGAGGCGCCTAGGATGAAGAGAACATATGCGGTTTGCGTCACAGTGAACCGGAACCATGAGGGAGCAAGGCGATACAGATGGTAAAGCAGCCCGTGTCCGTAAACGGCGTTGTCCGCTGGAAGGACGTGGGCCTCGCCGATCAGGCCAAGAGCGAACAGAAGGAGCGCAAGATGGTTGTACTTCGTCACGAAATCGGTGATGTCCTGCGCGATGTCCGCCAGCGTCAGGGGCGTACGCTCCGCGAAGTTTCGCACAGCGCCCGGGTGTCCCTGGGTTACCTGAGTGAAGTGGAACGCGGCCAGAAGGAAGCTTCCTCGGAACTCCTGTCCTCGATTTGCTCGGCGCTGGATGTTCCGCTTTCCAGCATGCTTCGCGAGGTCAGCGACCGCGTGGCAGTCGCTGAAGGCGTTGCCGTGCCGGACACCGTCCCGCAGGAATTTTCCCAGCGCTACGGCCGTGACCTTGAGCGTGACCTGAGCAGCGAGCTTAACAACGAGCTCGCCACGGAACTGCTCTCGGCCCGCTAGTAAAATCCGGTAAGCCGGACCACATAACTGCAGCAAAGGCCTCCGGCACTGTGCCGGAGGCCTTCGCTGTGCCCTGAGATTTGAGTCGCTGTGCCCTGGAATTTCACTGTGCCCTGCGATTTGGGCCGGGCGCGCGCAGCCAGCCTTTCCTGGCCTGCAGTCGCTATTTGCTAGGACGCGCCGTCGCGGGGGAATCCGTCGCGTTCGTAGGTGGCATTGAGCTTGGCCATGTAGGCAGCCAGTGCCTCGAGGTCCTCCACCGGCCATTCCCCCAGCCGTTCACGGAACACCTGCCGCCGGGCGTCCTGCACCTGGTGCATCTTCGCTTCGCCCTCGTCCGTGAGCCGGATCGTCTGGGCACGGCCGTCCAGCGGGTCGGCTTCCTTTACCACCAGGCCGATGCTCTCAAGGAAGGCGATCTGCCGGCTGACGGAGGGCTTGCCGACGCCGATGCAGGAGGCAAGTTCGGTGAGCCGGATGGGCCCGTTCTTCCGGATCACGGTGAGCAGGCCGTAGGCGGCGGGCTCCATGTCCGGGTGGACTTCACGGGAAAGCTGCTGGGAGACGGACCGCGCCCGGCGCCAGAAAATGCTGATCTGATGCTCCACATTGGTCAGCGCCGTATCAAGCGTGTCCTCGACGGGGACCGCGACTCCGGGGGCTTCAGCGGGGTTGCTCATGGCAACCATTCTAGAGCGAGCGTCCGTGAGAGACTCTATTTCGTGAGGATTAGTGATTTCTGGCGGCTGATGGACGACGAATTCGGCTCCGGCTACTCGCGCGTGCTGGGCGGCTCCCTCGTCCTTGCGGGAGTCGGCGGCCGGACGGCAGCCCAGGCCCTGGCCGCAGGCGTCAACCCCCGCGACATCTGGCTGGCGGTGTGCGATGTGCAGGACGTCCCTGAGGAGCGCCGCCTTGGCCGCGACATCAAACCACGCCAGTCCGGGCCAGACATGGTCTAGAAACTCGACCCCGCCGCTGACACGCCGACCGATTGTTCGAATATCTGTTCGGGTGCGACTATGCTTTTTGGCAGCGGGTTATCCACATACGCGCGCCTGCCCGGCAACAATGTCAGCGGGTGGCGTTAGCGTCGGTGATGACAGACAAAGGGCCGCACAGGCCCCTCCAAAGCGAGAAAGCATTAGAGGTGTGAACCATGGCGGCAGCCCCGGATCGTGAAAAAGCGCTTGAAGCAGCGCTCGCACAGATTGACAAGCAGTTCGGCAAGGGATCGATCATGCGGCTGGGCGACGAAACCCGCGCTCCCATCGAGGTCATCCCCACCGGCTCCATCGCACTGGACGTCGCGCTGGGAATTGGAGGCCTTCCGCGGGGCCGTGTCATTGAAATCTATGGCCCGGAATCGTCGGGTAAAACCACGGTCGCCCTGCATGCCGTGGCCAACGCCCAGCGCAATGGCGGCATCGCTGCCTTCATCGATGCCGAGCACGCCCTTGACCCCGAGTACGCCGCCAAGCTCGGCGTGGACACGGACGCCCTGCTCGTCTCCCAGCCGGACACCGGTGAGCAGGCCCTGGAGATTATGGACATGCTGGTGGGTTCCGGCTCGCTGGACATCGTGGTCATCGACTCCGTGGCAGCCCTGGTGCCGCGCGCGGAAATCGAAGGCGACATGGGCGACAGCCACGTCGGCCTGCAGGCACGCCTCATGAGCCAGGCCCTGCGAAAGATCACCGGACGGCTGAGCCAGACCAAGACCACCGCCATCTTCATCAACCAGCTGCGCGAAAAGATCGGCGTGTTCTTCGGCTCGCCGGAAACCACCACCGGCGGTAAAGCGCTGAAGTTCTACGCCTCCGTGCGCATCGACGTCCGCCGCATCCAGACCCTGAAGGAAGGCGCCGACTCCGTCGGTAACCGCACCAAGGCCAAGATCGTCAAGAATAAGATGGCCCCGCCCTTCAAGGTCGCCGAATTCGACATCATCTACGGCCAGGGCATCTCCCGTGAGGGCGGCATCATCGACATGGGCGTGGAGCACGGCATCATCAAGAAGTCCGGCTCCTGGTTCACGTACGACGGCGACCAGCTCGGCCAGGGCATGGAGAACTCGCGCCGCTTCCTGCGCGACAACCCCGAACTCGCCGCTGAACTCGAACGGCTCATCAAAGAAAAGCTCGGCGTGGGAACCAAGCCCGCCGCCGACGCTGAGGCCTCACCGAAGCTGAAGGCCGTTGACGGCTTCTAACAAACGCCGGTCCTCTTCGGCCTTCGCCAAGGCCGGAGGGGACCGCACTCCAGGACCCGGCACTGCAGGACCCGGCCCGGAGCCTGACGAGGACGGGGAAGCTGATCCGGCGTCGGTGGCACGCGCCATCGTCCTGCGCCAGCTGACCGCGTCACCCAAGAGCCGGCTCCAGCTGGAACGCAAGCTGGCCGAACGCAACGTACCGGAGGATGTTGCCGCCGCCGTCCTGGACCGGTTCGAAGAGGTCCGGCTCGTGGACGACGCTGAATTCGCGGACATGTGGGTCCGGAGCAGGTCGCAGTCGCGCAGGCTGGCCAAGGGGGCTCTGCGCCGCGAACTCGCGGAAAAAGGCATTGACGCCGACACGGCGGCCTCCGCACTGCAGCAGCTGAGCGATGAGGACGAGGAAGCCGCCGCACGTCATCTCGTGCAACGCAAGCTGCGGCCGGGAACGGACCTCGCAGATCGGGCGGAACGCGACAAGACCACACGGCGGCTTGCCTCCATGCTCGCCCGGAAGGGGTACCAGCCCGCACAGGCCTTCCGGGTCGTGGGCGAGGTCCTGGACGCTGCCGCCGGTACTGCCGAGGACTACGAGGGGACAAGCGAGGCCACCGCTCACTGGGAGTGAGTGCACCCGTTACCCTTAATGGGTGAGTCTGACCTATCCTTCCCCCGCAACCGGCACCGAGAACCAACCCAGCGGCGACGCCGTTGAGCACCGCACCTACCAGGTGCGCACCTTCGGCTGCCAGATGAACGTCCACGACTCCGAGCGCATGGCGGGCATGCTCGAAGCAGCCGGCTACATACCGGCCGACGGCGACCAGGCCGACGTCGTGGTTTTCAACACGTGCGCGGTGCGGGAGAACGCCGACAACAAGCTCTATGGCAACCTGGGCCAGCTGGCGCCCATCAAGGCTGCAAACCCCGGCATGCAGATCGCGGTGGGCGGCTGCCTCGCGCAGAAGGACCGCGACACCATCCTGAAGAAGGCGCCCTGGGTTGACGCGGTCTTTGGCACGCACAACGTCGGCGCCCTGCCCGCCCTCCTGGACCGGGCCCGCCACAACAACGAGGCGCAACTGGAGATCCTCGAGTCCCTGGACGTCTTCCCGTCCACGCTGCCCACCAAGCGCGACTCCGTCTACTCCGGCTGGGTATCCATTTCCGTCGGCTGCAACAACACCTGCACCTTCTGCATCGTCCCGTCCCTGCGCGGCAAGGAGAAGGACCGCCGGCCCGGAGAGATTCTCGCCGAGGTCCAGGCGCTGGTGGACGACGGCGCCATCGAGGTGACCCTGCTCGGGCAGAACGTCAATTCGTACGGGGTGGAATTCGGGGACCGCCAGGCCTTCTCCAAGCTGCTGCGCGCCTGCGGCGAGATCCCGGGCCTCGAACGGGTGCGCTTCACCAGTCCGCACCCTGCCGCGTTCACCGACGACGTCATCGATGCCATGGCCGAGACACCCAACGTCATGCCGCAGCTGCACATGCCGCTCCAGTCCGGCTCGGACAAGGTGCTGCGGGACATGAAGCGCTCCTACCGGTCGGCAAAGTTCCTGGGCATCCTGGAGAAGGTCCGCGCCAAGATGCCGCATGCCGCGATCTCCACGGACATCATCGTCGGGTTCCCGGGGGAGACCGAAGAGGACTTCCAGGCAACGCTGGACGTCGTCGAAAAGTCCCGCTTCGCCACCGCCTTCACTTTCCAGTACTCCAAGCGGCCCGGCACCCCGGCCGCGGACCTGCCGGACCAGCTGCCCAAGGCCGTGGTGCAGGAACGCTTTGAGCGCCTCACCGCGCTGCAGGACCGCATCGCTGCCGAAGAGAACGCCAAGCAGCTGGGGCGCCAGGTCGAAGTCATGGTCACCGCCCAGTCCGGCCGCAAGTCCGAGGAAACCCACCGCCTCTCGGGCCGCTCCCAGGACCAGCGCCTGGTCCACTTCACGGTTCCGGACGGCGCTCCCGCCCCGAGGCCCGGCGACCTCGTGACTGTCACCATCACCGAAGCGGCCGCCTTCCACCTGATCGCGGATCCGGCCAGCGCGGCCGATTACTCCCTGCGCCGGTCCCGTGCGGGCGATGCCTGGGACAGGGCACAGGCCGACTCCTGCGGTACCCCTGCGCCGGGTACGGCGGCACCCGGTGCGGGCGGGGGCGGCAGGACGGGCGTCTCGCTCGGCATGCCGTCGATCCCGGCGCGGGGCCGCTGACCCGGTGGCGGGCCAGCCCCCCGTCATAGCGGTCGTTGGGCCCACCGGATCGGGGAAGTCCGACCTCGCCGTCGAACTTGCCCTTTCCCTGGATGGTGAGGTGATCAACGCCGATGCCATGCAGTTCTACCGCGGCATGGACATCGGCACCGCCAAAGTCACCGAGGCTGAACAGCGGGGCGTACCGCACCACCTGCTGGACATCCTGGACGTGACGCAGGAGGCCTCGGTGTCCGACTTCCAGCAGCAGGCCAGGGGCGCCGTCGCCGATATCCACCGCCGCGGAAAGCGCGCCATCCTGGCTGGCGGATCCGGCCTCTACGTACGCGCCGCCCTTGACGTGCTGGACTTTCCGGGGACCAACCCGGACATCCGCGCCCGGCTTGAGCGGGAGAACGCCGAGGCCGGGACTGCGGCGCTGCTGGACCGCCTCCGGGCGGTGGATCCCGTCTCCGCGGGGCGCCTCGGCGACGCCCGGCGCATCATCCGCGCGCTGGAGGTGTTCGAGCTGACGGGCCGCCCGTTCAGCTCCTTCATGCCAACCCGCGAGTACTATCAGCCGGCCATCCAGATCGGACTGGAGGTGGACCGCGAGCAGCTGCGGGACCGGCTGGCCGTCCGGGTCCACCGGATGGTGGAGCGGGGACTGCTGGCGGAGGTCGAACGGCTGGACGCCCAAGGCCTTCGCCGGGGCAAGACCGCGCCCCGCGCGCTGGGCTACGCCCAGTTCCTTAAAGTGCTCGACGGCGAGGCGGACGTGGCGCAGGCAGCCGAGGAAACCATCGTGGCCACCAGGCAGTTTGCCCGCCGGCAGCTGACGTGGTTCCGGGCCGACCCCCGCATCACCTGGCTGGATTGGCAGGACCCCGGGCTGGCTGCAAAGGCAGCAGCCCTCTGCCGCTGAGCCGGCACCAACACACCGGAAGAAAGACTCACATGACCCTCGCCGTCGGCACCAAACCCAAGCGCGCTTCGCGGCGGTCCCTGACGGTTGCGATCGCCTCGCTGCTGGGGGCAACGCTGTTCTGGGCCGGCAATTACGTTGTCGGGGCCGGCGCAGTGGAAAGCATCGACCCCCTTAGCCTCGTCCTCCTGCGCTGGTCGCTCGCCGTGGTTCCGCTGCTCGCCATCGCCCAGATGGTGGAACGTCCGCAATGGCGCCAGGTACTGGCCGCCTGGCCGTGGCTGGTCGCGCTCAGCGTGTTCGGGCTGCTGGGCTACAACCTGCTTCTGTACACGGCCCTCGAACACACGGATCCATTCAGCGCCTCCCTCATCAATGCCTTCAACCCGGCACTCATTACCTTGGCAGCTGCCGCGTTCCTACGGGAACGCCTGACCGGCAGGGCTGTTGGCGGCGTTCTGATCGCGCTGACCGGGGTGCTCCTGGTCCTGAGCAACGGTGACGCCGGCAAGCTGCTGCAGGTGGGATTCGGGGCCGGTGAGCTGTTCATGATCGCGGCCATTGCAGCATGGTCCGCCTACACGATCACCGGACGCCTGGCCCCGCCGCTGCCCCCGATAACTGCCACAGCCGCGCAGGCCGCGATCACCGTTGTTGTGCTCACACCGCTCAGCCTCGCCGCCGGCGGTCCTGCCCTGCCAGCCACCCAGGGCGCCATCACCTCCCTGGCATTCATCGCGGTCTTCCCGTCGGTGCTGTCCTACCTGCTCTGGAACCGGGCCCTCACAGTCATCCCGGCCGGCAGTGCCGGCGTGTTCCTAAATCTCATCACCGTCTTTACCGCCCTGTTCACGATCCTCTCCGGGCATCCCTACTCCATGGCCCAGATAGCAGGGGGTGTGATTGTCATCGCCGGCATCCTCCTGACCAGCGCCCGCAGCCAGCGCGGGAGCTCCGGGCCGTTTTCCTGGCGCCGACGGCAGCCGGGTAACCTTGAATCATGAATGAGACCCTTGCAGAAACAGTCCGGCCCGCCGCCACCACCGGGGGTTCGACACTGAGCGGACTGCGGTTCTCCAAGGGCCATGGCACTGGCAACGACTTCGTCCTGGTCGCTGACCCGGAAGGCGTGCACGCCATCTCTGCGGAGCAGGTGGCCCAGCTGTGTGACCGCCACCGCGGCATCGGCGGGGACGGCCTGATCCGCGCCGTCCCGTCCCGGCTCCTGGACGAGGGCCGTCAGCTGCTTGCCGGGAACCCCGACGCCGAATGGTTCATGGACTACCGCAACGGTGACGGTTCGCTGTCCGAAATGTGCGGCAACGGCGTGCGGGTGTTTGTCCACTTCCTCCTGGCCGAAGGCCTGGCGGAACTGCCTGCCGGCGGTTCGCTGACCATCGGCACCCGCGGCGGGGTCAAGACCATTGTCCGCACAGGTGACGGCTACGCCGTCGACATGGGCCCCTGGGAGTTCATCTTCCCGGACGAAGCAGCGGCCCGCGCCATGGACTCGCTTGTCACCGCCGACGGCCTTGAGGTGCCGCGGCCGGCGCTGTCGGTCAGCATGGGTAACCCCCACACCGTCGTCGCCCTAGCCGAGCTGTCCGAACTCCAGGACACCCAGCTCTTCACCGCCCCGTACGTCGACCCGACCCCGGCCAATGGCACCAACGTCGAGTTCGTTGTTCCGGCCGAGCCGCTGGTGCACGACGGTGTGGGCACCGTAACCATGCGCGTCCACGAACGCGGCGTCGGTGAAACGCAGTCCTGCGGCACCGGCGCATGTGCGGCGGCGGTGGCCATCCGCCATTGGGCCGGGCAAGGCGCCCCGGACGCCTGGCAGGTCAAGGTTCCGGGCGGCGTCGTGGGCGTGAAGTTCTTCACCGTTGCCGGCGGCCGCGAGCACGTTGAACTCAGCGGCCCGGCAACGATCGTTGCTACCGGGACGCTTTCCTGACCCGCAGGATCCTGAACGACTTGGATGTGCTTTCCCGGGTCACCGTGAAGGAATCATCCAGCACCTCGGCCAGCCAGCGCTGAAGTGAATCCGAGCCCAGGTTCTTCTGCACCACCAGCCATGCAGAACCGCCCGGCGCCAGCCTCGGCAGCCACAGCAGCAGCAGGGTGTGGAGTTCATCCTTGCCGATCCGGATCGGCGGGTTGGACCAGATGGTGTCGAAACGGATCTCGGGGTCCACTTCGTCCGGCGTGCTGGCCGTGACGTTGCCTAGCCCCAGCAGCTCCGCATTCCCGTTGGTAAGGGCGATGCACCGCTCGTTGACGTCGACCGCGTAGACGTGCGCGTGCGGGGCGCGCAGCGCCATGGTCAGGGCGATGGGTCCCCAGCCGCAACCGATGTCGAGCAGGTTCCCCTGGGGTGCGGGAGGGGGAACCTCGGCCAGGAGGATGGCCGTTCCCTTGTCGATGCCGTCGGGGCTGAAGATGCCCGATGAGGTCTGCAGCTTCCGCGTTTCACCGGCCAGTTCCACTGTGAGGGGCTTGCGGGTGAACGGCCCCGCAGGTGAGGCGCTGAAATAATGGGCAGACTCCATAACTGGCCAGATTAGTGGGCTGCCCGCCTGATGGGAAACCGGGCGGATGCGAAAACCGATAGCGGTGTTCTGCTATCCTAGAGGGCATGTTCCTGATTTTTGAGTAGCCGGCTTTCTTTGCCCGCGGCTTTCAGCCGCCGGTACCGGCCCGGGGCGTCCCGCTCGCGCGATGCAGGTGTACCACCTTCCGCCACGGCGCAGCCTAAAGCAGCTCAGCTGAAACGGCGCAGCTTCAAACAGCCCAGCGCAGCCCACGCAGCACTCGATCAGTCCACTTCCCGCCGTCCAGCGTCTTCCGCTGCCGGCATGTCAGGAGCACCTCCATGACCCCTCGCAGTCAGCCCAGCGCGAATACCGCAGCCAAGGGCGGCAATCAGCACTATTCTGAAGATGCAGAACCTTCAAAGGAGAACATGACGAATCAGCAAAACCCAGGATCCGACCCGGCAGCCCAGGACATGAGTCCTGAGGAAATCCAGGCTGTTATCGACCGGATCCTCGCCAAGGACATCCCGGCGAAGAATGCCGCGCCTGCCAATGGCAGCCGCACGGACAGCCAGGGCGTCCTGGGCAAGGCGCAGGCCATCTCGCAGCTCTCCGAGGAGCACAGCGCGTTCGACGGCGACCAGCAGGATCTCGAGGAACGCCGGGCACTGCGCCGCACGGCCGGGCTTTCCACCGAACTTGAAGACGTCACCGAAGTCGAATACCGGCAGCTACGCCTCGAGCGCGTAGTCCTCGCCGGACTCTGGACCGAAGGCACGCTCGCCGACGCCGAAAACTCGTTGCGTGAACTCGCCGCGCTGGCGGAAACAGCCGGCTCGGAAGTCCTCGACGGACTCGTCCAGCGGCGCGCCAAGCCTGACCCCGGAACATTCCTCGGGGCGGGCAAGGCCCTGGAGCTCAAGGACGTCGTGATGTCCACCGGCGCCGACACCGTGGTGGTGGACGCCGAACTCGCCCCGTCCCAGCGGCGTGGCCTTGAAGACATCGTCAAGGTGAAGGTCATCGACCGCACGGCGCTCATCCTCGACATCTTCGCCCAGCACGCCAAGAGCCGCGAAGGTAAGGCCCAGGTGGAGCTGGCACAGCTCGAATACCTGCTCCCGCGCCTGCGCGGCTGGGGTGAATCCATGTCCCGCCAGGCCGGTGGCCAGGTGGGCGGCGCAGGCGCCGGCATGGGCTCCCGTGGTCCCGGTGAAACCAAGATCGAACTGGACCGCCGCAGGATCCGCACCCGGATGGCCAAGCTGCGGCGTGAGATCGCCGCGATGAAGCCGGCACGGGAGACCAAACGGGCCAACCGCCGTCGTAATGAGGTGCCCTCAGTGGCCATCGCCGGATACACCAACGCCGGTAAGTCCTCGCTGCTGAACCGCCTGACCGACGCCGGTGTCCTGGTGGAGAACGCCCTGTTCGCCACCCTCGACCCCACGGTCCGCAAGGCCGAGACCGCCGACGGCGTGGGCTACACGCTGGCCGACACCGTGGGCTTCGTCCGCTCCCTTCCCACCCAGCTGGTGGAGGCCTTCCGCTCCACCCTCGAGGAAGTTGCGGATGCGGACCTGATCCTGCACGTCGTGGACGTATCCCACCCGGACCCGGAGGGCCAGATCGCGGCCGTGCGCTCGGTGTTCGCCGAGGTGGATGCCCGCAAGGTGCCCGAGATCATCGTCCTGAACAAGGCCGACGCCGCCGACCCCTTCGTGGTGGAGCGGCTCAAGCAGCGCGAACCGCGGCACGTCGTGGTCTCGGCACGTACCGGGGAGGGGATCTCCGAGCTGCTCAAGGCGATCAGCGATTCCATCCCGCGGCCGAACGTCAAGATGCAGCTCCTCGTCCCGTACCACCGCGGTGATCTGATCAGCAAGCTGCACGACTCCGACGCGGAGATCCTGAGCATGGATCACGAGGAGGGCGGCACGCGCGCTGTGGTCATGGTCCGGGAAGGCCTTGCGGCTGAACTGGAATCCTTCAGCACCGATGACTGACGGGGCGGCGGGTGCGGCAGCCCCAGCGGATGCCTCGGCCGGCGAGCAGCGCGTGGTCGAGCTGCTTGACCGTGCCGTGGCAGGCATGGGCGGCCAAAGCCGCACCGGCCAGCATGAGATGGCACGGCAGGTGGCTCGCGCAATCGAAACGGGCGACCACCTGCTGGTCCAGGCCGGCACGGGTACCGGCAAGTCGCTGGCCTACCTGATCCCGCTCATCGCCCACTCGCTTCAGAGCGACAAGCCGGCGCTCGTGTCCACCGCCACCCTGGCCCTGCAGACCCAGATCGTGGGCCGGGACCTTCCCCGTCTGCTGGAAAGCCTCAAACCGGCACTCGACCGGCCCGTAAAGGTGGCGCTGGTCAAGGGCCGCGCCAATTACGTCTGCCGGCACAAGCTGGAGGGCGGCTTTCCCAGCGAGGAACCCTCGGAGGGCCAGCTCTTCTCGCTGGGCGAGGACACCAGCGTCCCGCATTTCGCCGCGGCGGTGGGCGGCCCTTCATCACAGCTCGGCAAGGAGGTGGTCCGGCTCCGCGAATGGGCCGAACAGACCACCACCGGCGACCGTGACGAGCTGCTTCCCGGCGTCACCGACCGGGCCTGGCGGCAGGTGTCCGTCACGTCCATGGAATGCCTCGGCTCCCAGAAATGCCCGCTCGCCGAAGAGTGCTTCAGCGAACTTGCCCGCCACAACGCCGCGGAAGCCGACGTTGTGGTGACCAACCACGCCATGCTGGCTGTCAGCGCCTTCGAAGGGCTGGCTGTGCTGCCCGAATACGATGTCGTGGTGGTGGACGAGGCCCACGAACTCCAGGACCGGGTGACCGGCGCGGTATCGGGGCAGCTGTCAGTGGCAATGGTCCATGCCGCGGCGTCCGGTGCCCGCAAGCACACGGGCATTACCGTTGACGCCCTCAACACGGCGGCCGCCAACCTCGAGGTGGCGCTTGCCGGAGTGCCTGGCGGCCTCCTGCCGAACGGCCTGAACGATGAACAGCTGGACTGTGTGGACCAGCTTCGTGAGGCCTGCCGTGCGGCGCTGTCTGATTCCAAGGGGGACAGCAACACAACGGCCGACGGCGGGCGGCAGCTTGCGCGGTCCCGCCTGCTGGTGATTTTGGAGCTGTGTGAACGGCTCATCGCCGCGCGGGAAAACCGCGAGGTGGTCTGGTTCTCACGGAACAGCACGTTTGATCCCCAGCAGGGATACTCGGCGCCCGACGAGACCGCCCCGGCACTGATCAACATCGCGCCGCTGAGCGTGGCCGGCCGGCTCCGGGAAGGCCTGTTTGCCGGGCATACTGTGGTGCTCACATCGGCCACGCTCGCCATCGGCTCCGCCTTCGAACCCGCCGCAGGCGGCCTGGGCCTGTTGGGCGACGGCGCGCCCAGCTGGACCGGCGTCGACGTGGGTTCGCCCTTCGACTATCCCCGGCAGGGCATCCTGTACGTGGCAGGCCACCTGCCGAAGCCCGGCCGCGGCACGTCGCCGGAGGCGCTCGACGAGCTCGAGTCACTGATCCGCGCGTCCGGCGGGGGAGCACTCTGTCTGTTCTCCTCCCGGCGCGCCGCGGAGGAAGCGGCAGATGCCCTGCGCATGCGGCTGGATGTGAGCATTCTCTGCCAGGGCGAATCCACCATGACGGCGCTGGTGAAGCAGTTCGCCGACGAACCGGACACCTGCCTGTTCGGCACGATGTCACTGTGGCAGGGCGTCGACGTGCCGGGCGGATCGTGCCGCCTGGTGGTGATCGACAGGATTCCCTTCCCGCGGCCGGACGATCCGCTGATGACCGCGCGGTCCCGGGCCGTCGCCCAGGCCGGCGGCAACGGCTTCATGTCGGTATCGGCCACGCACGCGGCCATCAGGCTTGCCCAGGGGGCGGGACGGCTCATCCGGTCCACGAATGACAAGGGGGTGGTGGCGGTGCTGGATTCCCGGCTGTCCACCGAACGCTATGGCGGATTCCTGCGCGCCGCCCTGCCGCCGTTCTGGCCCACCACGGACCGGAAGACCGCAGTCGCCGCACTGGAACGGCTGGCCGGCGCGCAGGCATAGCGAAGCCCCGGGCTGCTGATGCTGCCCGGGGCCAATGGAGTTTCTGCTACAGCGAGCTTGTGCGGCAGCGACCGGTGCTACAGCGAGCGGAGTACTGAAACCACCTTGCCCATAACCACCGCGTGGTCGCCCAGGATGGGCTCGTACTGGGTGTTCTGCGGGAGCAGCCAGGTGTGGCCGTCGCGCTGCCTGAAGGTCTTGACCGTGGCTTCATCGTCGAGCAGCGCGGCGACGATGTCACCGTTGACGGCGTCGCTTTGCCTGCGGACCACAACCCAGTCCCCGTCGCAGATGGCGGCGTCCACCATGGAATCGCCCGCGACCCTGAGCATGAACAGTTCGCCGTGTCCCACCAGCTGGCGGGGCAGCGGCATCAGATCCTCCACCATCTGGTCCGCGAGGATGGGGCCGCCGGCGGCGATCCGGCCGACCAGCGGCACCATGGCCGTGTCCATGGCGCTGGGCAGTTCTGTCACCGTTGCGCCTGCGGCTGTGCCTGCCGGGCTCAGGGCTGAGGCCTTGTCCGCGCCGCCAGGCTTTGCTGCCCGCGCATCCAGGGTCAGCGGCATCAGGACTTCCATGGCGCGCGGCCGTTTGGGGTCACGCCGCAGGTAGCCGAGCTTCTCCAGCTGGGAGAGCTGGTGGGTGACGCTGGACAGGCTCGCAAGGCCGACGGTGTCGCCGATTTCACGCATCGACGGCGGGTAGCCGTTCTCGTTCACTGAGCGCTGGATGGTTTCCAGAATCTTTTTCTGCCGGACTGTGAGTCCCTTAGGGGTCCGCTGAGACCGCGGGCTGCGCTGGGGAGCCTTGCCGTCAGAGGCCTGTGCTGCCATGTTCGCCAACGCCTTTCCGTTCCTCCCGGCCGCGGTAGCTGCAGTGGCCGGGAACTTCCGGCCTGAAAAATGTCAGACCCTGCTGATCAACTGCAGATGTGGTTGTTCTGTGATTTCCAACGTAGGCCAGCCATACAGCTTTTTCAAACATTTGTTCTAGCGAGTCTCGACTTAATTCGTTGATAGGTGCTAAAACTAGGAAAAGCAAAGTTCGAACATGTGTTCTAGTTAGGCTCGCTTGTCGGCCCGGTGTTCGAACTGTTTGTTCGAACGCGAGGCAGTACAACCGCGAGGCAGTACAACTTGGTCCAGGAGGGCTCACGCCATGTCAGCTTCAACACACGCCGCTTCAACACACGCCGCTTCACCGCGCGCCATTTCACCAACAGCCCGGTTCGCAGATTCCCGGGACAGTGGTAAGCCCGCCGTCCCGGCGAAGTCCGGTGCCGCATCCCGCCCGGGCAAGCCGCCGCGCCTCCGGCTCACGCGCCGCGGCCGCATTGTCCTGATCGGCCTGCCGCTTGTCCTGCTCGCCGCCCTCATTCTTTCCCTGGCAGGGCTCCTGAACTCCCCGGCCAAAGCGGCGGACAATGCCAGCGGACTGACCGTCACCCCAGCGGTTTCGGTCACGGTGCAGCCCGGTGAGTCCCTCTGGGCCATCGCCGGAAAGGTGGATCCGGACCGTGATCCCCGGGATGTCATCGCGGACATCGTCCAGCTCAACGATCTCCAGGCAGGCAAGGTCATGCCCGGCCAGCAGCTGTTTGTGCCGCGGAAATAAGGCGGCCAGAAGTGGGGCAGGGGTGCCTCAGCCGTCACAGTTTCCGGCCAGCCCTCCGGGTTCCTTAAACTGTCTTGGTGACTGACCAGCTTGAGCGACTGAACCGACTGCCCCTGCGGACCAACCTGAAGGGGCTGAGCCCTTACGGCGCCCCGCAGTTGGATGTGCCGATCCTGCTCAACGTCAACGAGAACACCCATGGCGTGCCCGACGATGTGCGGGCGGCCATCACCGCGGCGGTGAGCGAGGCCGCCGCCGGGCTCAACCGCTACCCGGACCGCGAATTCACGGAACTTCGGGAAGCCCTGGCGGAGTACCTGGGCCACGGGCTCAGCCCGGACAACCTCTGGGCAGCCAACGGCTCCAACGAGGTTCTCCAGCAGATCCTCCAGGCCTTTGGCGGCCCCGGCCGCACGCTGCTGAGCTTTCCCCCGACGTACTCCATGTACCCGCTCCTCGCCAGCGGCACGGACACCGCGTACATCGCCGGCAAGCGCGCCGATGACTACGGCCTCAGCGCCGAGTCCGCCGCCAGCCAGGTGCGCGAACTCCAGCCCAATATCGTCTTCCTGTGTTCACCCAACAACCCGACCGGTACCGGCCTGGGCCTGGATGTGGTCGAAGCCGTTTACGAGGCAGGTGAGGAAAGCCAGGCTGTCGTGGTCGTGGACGAGGCCTACCACGAGTTTGCGCACGACGGCACGCCCAGCGCCCTGACGCTGCTGCCGGGCCGGGAGCGGCTCATCGTTTCCCGGACCATGAGCAAGGCGTTCGCCCTGGCCGGTGCCCGCCTCGGCTACATGGCCGCGGCGCCGGAGGTGACCGACGCCCTCCGGCTGGTGCGCCTGCCGTATCACCTCTCGGCCGTCACGCAGGCAACCGCCCTCGCGGCGCTGCAGCACCGGGAGGCGCTCATGGCGGATGTGCAGGACATCAAGCGCCAGCGCGACCGGATTGTCGCCGAGCTGACGCGGATGGGGCTGCGGCCGGCGGCATCCGATTCCAACTACGTCTTCTTCGGCGGTCTGGAAAAGCCCCATGAGGTCTGGCAGGAGCTGCTGGATGCCGGGGTGCTCGTCCGGGACGTCGGCATCGCCGGCCACCTGCGGGTCACCGCCGGCACTGAGACGGAAACCACAGCCTTCCTGGAGGCGCTGGAAAGCATCCTGGCCAGGCAGGCCGCACTTCCGGCCTAAACTTGACTATGGACCATGACTGGTCCGCCCCCCATCCTCGTCAAAGGACACCTATCACCATGAGCGACACCGGAATCAAGGCTGCCGAGGCCCGGACTGCCCGCATGGAGCGCGAGACCAGCGAATCCTCCGTGCTGGTGGAGATCAACCTCGACGGCACCGGAGTGTCGGACATCAGCACCTCGGTCCCCTTCTATGACCACATGCTGACGGCGCTGTGCAAGCACTCACTGATCGACATGACCGTCAAGGCCACCGGCGACACCCACATTGACGTGCACCACACCGTCGAGGACGTGGCCATCACCTTCGGCGAGGTCCTGCGCACCGCCCTGGGCAACAAGGCGGGCATCCGCCGCTTCGGTGAGGCCACCGTGCCCCTGGATGAAGCCCTGGCACACGCCGTGGTCGACGTCTCCGGCCGGCCCTACCTGGTGCACGGCGGCGAGCCCGCCGGGCAGGAATACCACCTGATCGGCGGCCACTTCACGGGATCGCTGACCCGGCACGTGTTCGAGGCAATCACGCTGCACGCCGGCATCTGCCTGCACATGAACGTCATCGCCGGCCGCGACCCGCACCACATCGTCGAAGCCCAGTTCAAGGCGTTCGCCCGGGCGCTCCGCGCCGCAGTCGAGCCGGATCCCCGCGTCGAGGGCATCCCGTCCACCAAGGGGGCACTGTGACCGGAAAAGTACTGCACGAGGGCGCGATCCTCGATCCTTCCGCCACCCTGAAACCGGCCTCGCCGGAGGGCAAGCCCACCGTGACCGTCCTGGACTACGGCTCCGGCAACGTCCGGTCGGCCGTGCGTGCCCTGGAACGCGCCGGCGCGGAAGTCATCCTGAGCTCCAAGCCCGAGGACGTACTGAACGCCGACGGCCTGGTCGTGCCCGGCGTCGGCGCCTTCGAAACGGTCATGCGCGAACTCAAGGCCGTGGACGGCATCCGCATGATCGGCCGCCGCGTCGCCGGCGGACGTCCGGTGCTGGGCATCTGCGTGGGGCTTCAGGTGCTCTTCGAAGCCGGCGTTGAACACGGAACCGAAGCCGAAGGCATGGGGGAGTGGCCCGGCAAGGTGGAACTCCTCCCGGCCGAGGTGGTTCCGCACATGGGGTGGAACACGGTCAAAGTCCCCGAAGGCTCGAAGCTTTTCGACGGCGTCGAAGGTGAGCGCTTCTACTTCGTGCACTCCTACGGCGTCCAGAACTGGGATTTCGACGTCATCCAGCCCCGGATGGCCCCGCCGCTGGTCACGTGGTCCGAACACGGCGCGCCCTTCATCGCCGCCGTGGAGAACGGCCCCCTCAGCGCCACACAGTTCCACCCGGAAAAGTCCGGAGACGCCGGTGCGCGTCTGCTGAAGAACTGGGTCGACGGACTTCGCGCGGCGCATTCCCGGCAGCCGGCGGACGCCTGAATGTGGTCCGTCCTCCTGATGGCACTGGCCGGCCTCCTAGTGGGCGGCGCGCTGTCCTTCAGGCAGCAGCGCAAGCCGCTCTGGATCCAGATCGGCTTCTGCGTGCTGGCAGCCATGTCGCTGCTGGCCGCCTACCTGCTGACCCTCCCCGGCAAGTAACCAACCAAACCGCCGTGGGCGCCGCATCAGACGGGCCCACGGGAACCAGCGCCTACAAGAACTGAGGACCCGATGACCAGCCAAAACGAGCTGCCGGTACTTGAACTGCTGCCCGCCGTCGACGTCGTGAACGGCCAGGCCGTCCGCCTGGTCCAGGGCGAGGCCGGCAGCGAAACCAGCTACGGAACGCCGCTGGAGGCCGCACTCAACTGGCAAAAGCAGGGCGCGGAGTGGGTCCATCTGGTGGATCTGGACGCTGCCTTCGGCCGCGGCTCGAACGCGGACCTGCTGCGCGAAGTAGTGGGCCGGCTGGACATCAAGGTTGAGCTCTCCGGCGGCCTGCGCGACGACGAGTCGCTCGAGAAGGCGCTGGACCTGGGCGTAGCCCGGGTGAACCTCGGCACCGCCGCCCTGGAGAACCCGGAATGGACCGCGCGGGCCATCGACCGCTTCGGTGACCGGATCGCCGTCGGCCTGGACGTCCGCGGGACCACCCTCGCCGGACGTGGCTGGACCAAGGAAGGCGGTGACCTGTGGGACGTGCTGGGCCGCCTCGAAGAGGCCGGCTGCGCCCGCTACGTGGTCACCGACGTCACCAAGGACGGCACGCTGCAGGGGCCGAACGTTGAGCTGCTGCGCCAGATGGTGGAGAAGACCGGCAAGCCCGTGGTGGCATCCGGCGGCATCTCGAGCCTTGATGACCTGAAGGTCCTGCGTTCCCTGGTGCCGCTCGGCGTCGAAGGTGCCATCGTCGGCAAGGCGCTGTACGCCGGCGCCTTCACCCTGCCCGAGGCCCTCGACGTCGCCGGACGCCGCTAAGGCATCGCCGTGGCCGAGCACCACAGCCACCGGACGGATGGCGGACCGGCAGCGGAGCTGCCCCCTGCCGCCCCGGGCGTACAGGCACGCCGGCTGCCCGGCCATATCGAGGCCGCCCTCGCCGGGGCGGGTGGCGCCACTGATTCCGCAGGCCAGCCCTGGGCCGGGCGCAGCCTTGCCGGCGAAGACGCCAAGATCCACAACTTCGAGGACGACGACGGAACGGCCGACGCCGGTTATCTCGCCGCAGTCTCTGCTCTCGTTGCAGGCGAGGGCGATGAGGCCGCGGTAGTGGCTTCGCTCGCCACCGCCCGCGTCTTTGTCCCCGTCGTCGCCCAGCTGGCGGAGGAAGCCGAGGGCGCGCACGGCGTGCACGCCGACAAACAGGCGGACATGGCGCTGGTGACTCTAAAGGCGCCGGACGGCCGTCTTGCGATGCCCGTGTTTACGTCGGCAGCAGCCCTGGCGGCCTGGCACCCGGAGGCGCGCCCCGTGGCTGTCTATGCCGCGAGGGCAGCCCTGTCCGCCGTTTCCGAAGGGGCGGAGCTGCTGGTCGTGGACCCTGGCTCCGAGGTGACCTTCGTGGTCCGTCGTCCGGGCGTCTGGGCCCTCGCGCAGCAGCGGGAGTGGGTGCCCGCCTACCTGGACACCGAGCTCGCCGCAGTTCTGCGGGCGGGAGCCGAAGGCACACCTGCGGTCCGCGGACTCGACGTCCTTCCCGGCGGGGGAGTCGGCACCGCCACTGCATCCGGCCGCCGTATCGACGGCGGCGGATCCGGACCGGAACTGCGGGTGGTGCTTTACCTTGAGGACGGTCTCGACGCGGCTGCGGTCCAGGAGCTTGTTGCGCGACTCCAGTCGGAGTGGAGCCGGAATGTATTGTTTGGTGAGCGCGTTGATTCGATCGAAGTCAAGCTAAGGCGCGCCGCGCAGTAGCCGCGGGGGCGGGCATCCGTTCCGGTGCTGTCCGGCGGCGGAACTGAGGACCCACCTGTGAATTTCATCCTGTACCGGGAGCTGCTGGCCGTCCGGCCCATCCGCCGGCTCCTGGCCGTCGGCATGATTGCCCGCATTCCCCATTCGGCGGCGGGTGTCCTGTTGACTCTGCACATCGTCCTGACCCTCGGTGAGGGCTACGCGGCTGCGGGAACGGCGGCGGCCGTGATGACCATCGGCATTGCGCTCGGTGCGCCGTGGCGAGGACGCCGCGTGGATACCGCAGGCCTGCGCAAGGCGCTGATACCTTCGGTCATTTCGGAAACTGTCATTTGGTCCATCGTGCCGCACGTCTCCTACCAGTGGCTGCTGCCCCTCGTGTTTGTCGGGGGCCTCCTGACGCTTCCCATCTTTAGCGTGGTGCGGCAGTCCCTGGGGGTCCTGGCGGACGGCGACCAGCGCAGGACCGCCTTCGCGCTGGATTCAGTCACCACCGAGATGGTGTTCATGTTCGGGCCGGCTGTCGGTGCTGTGGTGGCCACGAGCGGCCATTCCGCGCTGGGGCTGACCGCCGTCGGCGTCTCGACGTCGCTGGCCGGGCTTTTTCTCATGTGGTTCAACCCGCCCACCCGCAGCGCCGACCGTTCGGCGGCCTGCGAAGCGGACGAGCAGGAGGCTGCAGAGGTTGCCGTCGTGGCTGCTGCGCCCGCACATCTGCAGGAGGCTGCTTCAGACCTCGGTCCGGCGGCTGCGGGCACCGGGCGGCGGGGAGTCCTCCGGGGCAGGGTGGCCCGTAGCCTCGGTTGGTTCACCGCTGCGGTAGCCGCGGTGTTCGCCGTTGCTGCCGGCGCGGGCATGGTGCTCAGCGGCACCGACGTCGGCATCGTGGCCGCATTGGAGACCGGCGGCCGTCAGGGCGAAATCGGCTTGGTGTTCTTCTTCTGGTGCGCCGCGTCGGTGGTGGGCGGCCTCGTGTACGGTGCCATGCACCGGCCCGTCTCGCCGATCCTGCTGCTGCTGGCGATGGCGGCGCTGACTATCCCCATGGGCTTCGCCACCGATACCCTGACCCTGAGCCTGCTGTCCGTGCTGCCGGGTCTCCTCTGTGCGCCTGTCCTTTCGGCTGCCTCCGAGACGGTGACGGAACTTGTCGACGAGGACAGGCGCGGTGAGGCGATGGGCTGGTACGGGTCGGCGCTGACCGCCGGTGTTGCGCTGGGTGCTCCGGTGGCGGGACTCTTCATTGACGGCGTCGGACCGTCGGGCGGCTTCGTGTCCGTCGGTGTGGCTGGCGTGCTGCTGTGCGTTGTGGGCCTTGTCCTGCAGCAGCGCCGCCGGGCCGCCACTGCATCCTGACCGGCCGCGGGCTTCGGCATGCAAAGCGGCCGCGGGCTTCAGTGTGCAAAAACGGCGGCGGGCTTCAGTGTGCAAAAACGGCGGCGGACCGGCTCCGAAGAGCCGGCCCGCCGCCGTCGTAATTCAATCTGCAGTTCGCTGCGCCCTTAGTTCACTGCGCCGGTGAACTTCTCACCGGGGCCCTTGCCCGGAGGATCCGGGATGATGGACTCTTCGCGGAAGGCAAGCTGCAGGGACCGCAGGCCATCGCGCAACGGACCGGCGTGCTGCGAGCCGATCTCCGGGGCGGCTGCAGTCACCAGGCCGGCGAGGGCGGTGATGAGCTTGCGGGCCTCATCCAGGTCCTTCAGCTCTGCGGCGTTCTCCTCAGCGGCCAGGCCAAGCTTGACGGCCGACGCACTCATGAGGTGCACGGCGGCCGTGGTGATGACCTCGATCGCGGGAACCTCGGAGATGTCGCGGATTTGCTGCGTGACGTCGTCCCCGGCGCCGGGCGCCCGGTAGACGTGTGAATTGCTGTCTGGAGTGCTCATACTGGTAAGCTTGTCACAGACCGACTGGATGTCGTTATTTTGCCGTGTATGAGACCCACTGCCGCGAATGTGCGGTCGGCGGGTATCTTTCTGTAGAATTGATATTCAGTTTGCAAGCGGAGGTCTCTCCCACCCGCGTCAGCCGTTTTCCCTGGAAGGTTCAGGGCAGCAAGGTTGCCGGGTAACGGTCGGGCGGTTCACTGGGCAGGAGCCCGGGGAAGTGCGTGTAGTCCCTGCGGGGAGGTGCACATCCGATCTTCGAGGCCTTCGATTGCTCCGGCAATTGGGGGCCTTCTCCATTTTGCCGGTGGAACACCCATTACAAACACAGGAGCTTTAACATTAGCGAGCCAAGAATCAATGAGCGTATCCGCGTCCCTGAGGTGCGGCTGGTCGGCCCTGCCGGCGAACAGGTAGGGATCGTCCGCATCGAGGATGCCCTGCGTCTGGCTGCCGAGTCCGACCTGGATCTCGTTGAAGTTGCACCGCAGGCCAAGCCTCCGGTGTGCAAGCTGATGGACTTCGGCAAGTACAAGTACGAAGCCGCAGTCAAGGCCCGTGAGGCCCGGAAGAACCAGACGAACACGGTTCTGAAGGAAATCCGGTTCCGCCTGAAGATCGACACCCACGACTACGAGACCAAGCGCGGCCACGCCCTGCGGTTCCTCGGAGCCGGGGACAAGGTCAAGGCCATGATCCAGTTCCGCGGACGCGAGCAGCAGCGTCCCGAAATGGGCCTGCGCCTCCTGCAGCGTTTCGCTGAGGATGTCGCTGAAGTCGGTGTCGTGGAGTCAAGCCCGCGCATCGACGGCCGCAACATGGTGATGGTCATCGGTCCGCTGAAGAACAAGGCCGAGGCGAAGGCCGAGGCCCGCCGCGCATCCCAGCGTGCCGAGGCCAAGGCCCAGAACGAAGCCAAGGCCGCTGCCCGCGTGGACGTCTCCGGCAAGGACCAGGCGCCGATGACGCAGTCGCTGGGTGACCTCCTGCCGGAGGGTTTCAAGGTTTCTGCGGAAACTGCCGCCGAGGCGCCGGCTGGGCCGGCCCAGGAAGCTCCGGCTGCGGAGGCCCCGGCCGCCGAAGCCGCGGCACTCGAAGCTGCGGCGCCTGCCGAGGCGCCCGCGCCAAAGGCTGCTGCACCCGCCGCTGCTGCACCCGCCGAGGCGCCTGCGCCGAAGGCTGCAGCTCCCGCGGAGCCGGCCGCCGCTAAGGTGCCTGCGCCGAAGGCTCCCCAGGCCGAAACGCCTGCCCCGGCAGCGCCGAAGCCCGCGGCCGTGCCTGCCCCGCCCAAGCCGGTGGCCCGGCCCGCAGCGCCGAAGCCGGTGGCACGTCCTGCGGCACCGCGGCCCACGCCGAAGCCGGCAGGCAAGAAGACCAACTAGTTCGAAACTGCGGAAGGCATTCCCTTCAGGCAGCCAGCAACCAGCACGCCGTCCCCAGGGACGGCTGCGCGAAAGACTGCAGACATGGTCTGCGGAAACGTTAGGAGATCGGTTCCCATGCCGAAGATGAAAACCCACAGTGGTGCTAAGAAGCGCTTCAAGCTGACCGGTACCGGCAAGCTGCGCCGCCAGCAGGCCAACCGCCGCCACTACCTGGAGCACAAGTCCACCCGCCTGACCCGCCGCCTCGCCGGTGACAAGATCGTCTTCAAGGGCGACGCCAAGGTCATCCGGAAGATGCTCGGCATCTAGTTCCAAGCTCTCCGGCCGCCGTCATCAGGCAGCGGCCACCAATAAATAAAGCCTTCTCAGGCCAGCCGGATCACCGGCGGAAGATGCTTGGGACAAGAATTCTGAAGGAGTACGCACGTGGCACGTGTGAAGCGGGCGGTAAATGCCCACAAGAAGCGCCGGGTTGTCCTCGAACGCGCCAAAGGTTACCGTGGGCAGCGCTCACGCCTGTACCGCAAGGCAAAAGAACAGCTGCTGCACTCGTTTGTGTACAGCTACGGCGACCGCAAGAAGAAGAAGGGCGACTTCCGGCGCCTGTGGATCCAGCGCATCAACGCTGCATCCCGCGCCAACGGCCTGACCTACAACCGCCTGATCCAGGGCCTGAAGGCCGCTGAGGTTGAGGTTGACCGCCGTATGCTGGCCGAGCTCGCCGTTTCCGACGCCAACGCTTTCGCTGCGCTGGTCCAGGTTGCCAAGGACTCCCTGCCCGCAGACACCTCCGCTCCGGCCGCCAAGGCCGAGGCTGCACCGAAGGCCAAGGCTACGCGCGCACGTGCTGCGAAGCCGGCTGCTGCAGCTGCCGAGTAAGCAGGCAACTCCCAGTTCAAGGACCGGTGGCAACAGCCACTAAGGTTTCTTATATGAACGAAACCGGGCGCCCGCAAGACTTTCCACTCTCCAATCCCCGAGCAGATCGGGTGAGGGACGTGGCAAAGCTTGCAGGGCGCCCGGCCCGTTTAAGGCGCCGGCAGTTCCTGGCCGAGGGCCCGCAGGCAGTCCGTGAGGCCCTGGTGCTGCACGGCAAGCGGATCGCCGCCGGACAGCCCGGCATAGTCCGCGAGGTGTATGCCAGCGAGGCCTGCCTGGACCGTTACCCGGAGTTCGAGGAACTGGCCGTGGGGACCACTGCCCGGCTCGCCACCGATGACGTCCTGGCCGCCATGGCGGACACCGTCACCCCGCAGGGGATCGTCGCGGTATGCGATTTCGTGGACGTCGCCCTGGCGGACGTGCTCGACGCCGGTCCACGGCTGATCGCCGTGCTTTGCCAGGTCCGGGACCCGGGCAACGCCGGCACCGTGCTCCGGGCCGCCGACGCCGCCGGCGCCGATGCCGTGATCCTGACCGGATCCAGTGTGGACATCTACAACCCCAAGGCGGTCCGCTCGACGGCCGGCTCCCTGTTTCACCTCCCGGTGGTCCTCGGTGCCGACGTCGCTGAACTGGTGGCGCTGTGCAAAGCCCGGGGGATCGGGGTACTCGCAGCGGACGGTTACGGGAAACTTAATCTGGACCGGCTGCAGGACGAGAACGCGGCGCGCAGGCTTGGCGCATCCACCGCCGGCTCAGACTACGCCCTGGAGAATCCCACGGCATGGCTTTTCGGCAACGAAGCGCAGGGGCTGTCCGACGACGAGCTGGCGCTGGCAGACCATCGGGTGGCAGTGCCCGTGTACGGCGCTGCGGAGAGCCTTAACCTGGGGACGGCCGCCACGGTCTGCCTCTATGCCAGTGCGAGGTCCCAGCAGCCCACGTAGTTCCGGATACGCAGCGGATACAACAAGGAGCGGGTACCCACCATGTGGTGGGCACCCGCTCCTGTCTGTTTTGTCTGTCATGTGCCTGGGTGTGTTGAAGCCCAGTGCCTGTAATTTGGCCTGTTATGGCGCGCGGGTGGTCCGGTTGCGGCCGGTGATTGCGCCGTAGATACCCGCGACTACGAGGCCGCCGATGATGGCGAGGATCCAGGTGCCAAGGTCAAAGAACGCAAGGTCGCCCCTGCCGAAGAGAAGGCTGCCGATCCAGCCGCCAACGATGGCGCCAACAACGCCCAGAACCAGGCTGGTGACCCATCCGCCGCCGACCCGGCCGGGCATGACGGCTTTAACAATTGCGCCTACGATCAGGCCGAGAATAATCCAAGCAAGAAAACCCATTGTCTGCTCCTTCATATTCGTCGGGATCGATTCTTATCAGTCCCGATATGGCTTCAAGCTAACACAGGGCGCGTTTCTTTGTCAGCAGGCTTAGTTTTCGCCTTTTCGCGGCGTCAGAGCGGCATGGACGGGTTTCTGTCGCGGCCGGGACGGCTACGTATTTACCAGGCGGCGGCGCCATGTTGCCCTGTTCCATCCGCTGGAATACGCATGCAGAGAGGTGAGCTTCCTTGGCTGCAAGCGGCGGTACCAAGGCGGTTGTTGCGGCGCCGGCCCGCCCGTACGACGCAAGACCGCATGAGCCGCTGGCTTGGAACTGCTGTTACGGCGCCAGCGGCCTTTTGCGTTCCAGCAGGCCGCTGAGCAGGGCCACCATGAGGCCGAGGATGGCCAGCACGGCGCCCACCAGGGCGGGGGCAACGTAACCCCAGCCCCAGGCGATCACGACGCCGCCGAGGAAAGCGCCCAGGGCGTTGGCCACGTTCAGTGCCGCGTGGTTAAGCGAGGATGCCAGCGACGGCGCATCGGGAGACGCGTCCAGCAGCCGGGTCTGCAGGGCCGGGACGAGCATCGACCCGGCGCCGCCCACGACGAACACCATGATGAAGGCCGCCCACGCCCAGTGCACGGCCACGGCGTACACCACGAGGGCGACGGCGATTCCCGGCAGCACCCGGTAGATGGTCCCCATGACGGACTTGTCCGCGATCCGGCCGCCGACAATGTTGCCTGCCACCATGCCCAGGCCGTACAGGGCCACCACGAGCGGCAGCAGGGCGGTGGGAATACCGGCCACGGAGGTCATGGTGTGGGCGATGTAGGTGTAGGTGGCGAAGAAGCCGCCAAAACCAACAATGCCTATCAGGATTGCAAGCCAGACCTGTGCCCGCCGGAGGGCGCCGAGCTCCCTGCGGATGCTCGCCTCAGCATGCGCCGGCTGGAACGGGACGAATTTCCAGATGAGCGCCAGGGTTACCAAACCCAGCACTCCCACCAGGACAAAGAGCAGCCGCCAGCCAAAGGTCTGCCCAAGCCACGTGGCGAAGGGAACGCCCACCACGTTGGCCACGGTGAGGCCCGCCATCACCATGGAAATGGCCCAGCCCCGCCTGGTCGGTGCCACA
Source organism: Arthrobacter sp. NPDC057009 (assembly GCF_042673905.1). NCBI lineage: Bacteria > Bacillati > Actinomycetota > Actinomycetes > Micrococcales > Micrococcaceae > Arthrobacter > Arthrobacter sp. NPDC057009. The sequence continues at coordinate 32,274 of NZ_JBHUSB010000023.1, read as the reverse complement.
AGGGACGCGGCAATCACGGCCGCCACCCCGAAGAACGCCCCATGCGGCAGTCCGGCGGCGAACCGGGAGACCAGCATGCTCGCGTAATCGGGCGCGATGAACGAGGACAGGTTGGCAACGCTGAAGAACAGCATCAGGCCCAGCGCGAGGAACTTGCGCGGCAACTTGGCCCCGACGGCGGCAAGCACGGGAGCGCCGACGACCACACCGAGGGCGTAGGCCGAGATGAGGTGGCCGGCCTCGGGAGTGCCGATCCGGAGTCCGGCTTCGACCTCCTTGAGCAGGCCCATCATGGCGAATTCGGTGACGCCGATCCCAAAACCGCCCATGGCCAGTGCCAGGATGGCGGGACCGATGCGGGTGGCGGTTTTGGGCGTGCGGGGAGCCTGGACAGTGGAAGTCATGTGCCTGCTTTTCGAAAGGGAGTTATGGAGTCGGCCTCGTTGCCACTGATAAGTACGATTTTAACAAGCCCGGCGGCGGGACACGTATTCCCGGACGGCAGCAGCCGGCATCCTCATAGACTGGACCGGTGACTGAACTCATCAACGTCGTCGGCGGGGCCGTGCTCGATTCCCTGTCCGCTCCCGCCCGGCTTCTCGTGGCACGCCGGACTGCGCCGCCGCAGTTCGCCGGTATGTGGGAATTCCCTGGCGGCAAGGTGGAAACGGGCGAATCTCCCGAAAACGCACTGCACCGGGAGCTTCGCGAGGAGCTCGGTATCGGCGTCGTCCTCGGGGCGGAGCTGGAAGCCCCGGGCCCGGCAGGCTGGCCCCTGAACGAGCGCGCGGCCATGCGGGTGTGGTTTGCGGAGGTGGCCGACGGCGACCCGCGGCCGCTCGAAGACCATGATGAACTCCGGTGGATCAGCATTCATGATCGTGACGAAGCTCTCAGCCTGCCCTGGATCCCGGCGGACCTGCCGATTGTGCGGGCGCTGCTGGACAGCGTCGCCACCGCGACCACCGCTGGGTCCGTCAACGGAAATTAACACCCTTTGCCACGCTTCTCGAGCTGTTTGCTCGGAACCGTTGCCTGGGCTCAGAACAGCGTGGGCTGCGACGTCCGGGTCACACCGAGCTGGCCATGCTGCCCCGACCGCCGCTGCGGGAGGCTTCCTTCGGGGTAGGCGGCTTCCTCACCGCGCGGGTCATCAGCCAGCGTGGCGTCGGCCAGTGGTCCTTCTGCCGGGGCAGAGCCGGTCTGCTGGTGCCCGGGTTTGGAACCGTCGATGTCCCGGTGGCTGAACCCGTGCGAGCCGGCCAGTCCGTGCCGGGCTTTGAAGAAGCGGACCCTGCCAGCCAACCAGGTGCGGTATTCCTTTGAAGCGTACGAGCCCGTGCCGTACAGCCGGCGGTAGCGGCCCACCAGTTCCGGATGCCGGGCAGCGATCCACTGCATGAACCATTCCCTGGTGCCGGGTTTGAGATACAGGGCGCCGGCCGTGACACCGGTGGCACCAGCGGCCGCCAGTGAGGCGAACAGGGAGTCCAGTGCCTCGTCGCTGTCAGAGAGCCACGGCAGGATGGGCATGGCCATCACCCCGCAGGGCAGCCCGGCTTCCCGGAGCCTGGAAACGAGCTTGAGCCTGGCCCGTGGCCCAGGTGTGCCCGGCTCGATTGCTTCGGAGAGGTGCTCGTCCGTCATGGCGAGCGAGATTCCGATGCCCACCGGAACCTGTGCCGCGGCATGCTTGAGGAGCGGGATGTCACGCGCCAGCAAAGTTCCCTTGGTCAGGATGGACAGCGGGGTGCCGGAGTCGGCAAGGGCGCCGATGATGCCAGGCATCAGCCGGTACCGGCCCTCGGCACGCTGGTACGGGTCTGTGTTGGTGCCCAGTGCTACATGCTCCCGCTGCCAGGAAGGCTTGGCCAGCTCCTTGCCCAGCACCTCGGCAGCGTTGATCTTCACCACCACCTGGCTGTCGAAATCAAGCCCGGCGTCGAAGTCCAGGTAGGTGTGGGTCTTGCGGGCGAAGCAGTAAACGCACGCGTGGCTGCAGCCCCGGTAGGGGTTAACGGTCCATTCGAACGGCATCCGGGATCCGGCGGGCACCTTGTTGAGCACCGATTTGGCGGTGACCTCGTGAAAGGTGACGCCGGCAAACTCAGGGGTGGACACCGACCGCACCAGCCCGGCCAAGGGCAGCAGCGGTGCAGTTCCGGGCATTTCCTGCTGTGCAGGGTTGAGTGCCTGCGCGTCCCATCTCATGCTCACCATTCGAAGGTATGTTCGAACTTAAGTCAAGGTACGCGGCGGCGTTTCCCGCGGACTTGCCGCTACGCTGGCTCCATGATTCTGCTCACCGGCTTTGAACCTCTTGGCAGCCAGCCGCTTAATCCGTCCTGGGCGGCAGCCCAGGCAGCCCGGGATCTGCTCCGGGAGGCGGGTTTTCCCGTGACAGCCGTGGAACTGCCGTGCGTCTTCGGCGCGGCCGGAAGTGTGCTGCGGAATGCCCTCGATGACCTGGCGCCGGAACTGGTGGTGTGCATCGGGCAAGCCGGAGGCCGGGAAAAGGTCTCCCTGGAAAGGGTGGCCATCAACTGCGATGACGCCCCCATTCCGGATAACTCCGGGAACCAGCCTGTGGACGTTCCGGTGGTGCCGGGTGGGCCTGCCGCCTATTTCACGTCCCTGCCGGTCAAGGCCGCCCTTCTCGCCGTGGACAGGGCCGATATTCCCGTGGAAATCTCACAGACAGCGGGAACGTACGTCTGCAACCACACTTTCTATACGCTCATGCACGAGCTCACGTCCCGGCCAGGCGTCCGCGGCGGATTCGTCCACGTGCCCTTCGCACCCGACCAGGTAGAGCAGGGGAGCACTGCCCTGTCGCCGCCAGCCCTGTCGCCGCCAGCCCCGTCTCTGCCTGTCGCGTCGATGGCGGAGGCGATCGCCGCCGTCGTCCGCACGTCGCTTTCCCAGCCTTCCGGCGCCATTCAGCCATCCGGCACCATCCAGCCCGGCATTGCCCGTTCATCCCGCGTCGCGCTCGCGGCAGGCAGCCTCCACTAGGCTGCGGCAGCCGCCGCATCAGCGGGTAGGGGAGCGTAGCTCCCACTCAACGGTGACGCTGGCGCTCACGCTAAGATCCCCGGCTTCCACTGCCACGGCGTCGGCGGCGAAGGCCCGCTGCATCCCGCCCACCGGAACGGGCGCTGATGGCACTGGCTGCTGCCGGACGGAGATGACCTCACCCAGCTCGGCGTCCGCGAGCCCGGCGAGCTGCGCTGCAGCGGTCCGCGCATCAGCCCATGCATTCTCGCGGGCCAGCGCGAGAATGGCCGCGGTGTCTGCGAAGCCGAGCTGCACTCCGTCCAGTCGGACGTCGTTGCCGCCTGCCTCCACGGCCGCCGCGATGACCGCCGAGCCGGCAGCCAGATCCCGGAGCCGCACGCTGAGCGTGCTGGACGCTATATAACCCGTGACCTGCTGGCCCCTGCCTTCCTGCCAAACGACGTCGGCACGGACGTTAAGCCCGGACGTCCTGATGTCCTGGCTCTGCACCCCGCGGGCCCGCAGTGCCCCTGTTACGGCAGCGGACGCCGCTCCGGCGGCGGCATAGGCATCACCCGCAGTGTTCCGCCGGCACTCGACACCGATCGAGAGCGTCAGCAGGTCCGGGGCGGCCTCCGCCGTTCCGCATCCCGTGACTGCGACAGTCCGGACCGCTGCCCGGTCCACGGTTTCATCCATGCCTGCGCCTCCGGTCCACGCTCAGCTTCCGGCCCGCCCTGTGCCTCCGGTTTATCCTGCGCCTCCGGTCCACATAGCCGCCTGCCTCCAGGCCGGCATGACGCTCGAATGGATTTCCCGACGCCGGATCGCCGTACCTGAGTGCAGACCAGCCCGCGGCTGCGAAATACAACAGCAGGAAGGGCAGCCCGAGGCACCACGCGTACTGGGTGCTGTGCCGCTCCTCATGGCCCAGGAGCACGCGGCCCGTCATGGCGGTGTCGGCGTCCGCGCGGAAGATCACCACGTTGCCCACGGTAAAGGCGCCGGCCAGAGGGAGCCGCCAGCGGTAGCCGGTGGCCACAATCAGGCCGCCGGGACCCCGGAATGTCCGGGTGCCTGCCAGCCCGGCAAGCACCAGGCCCAGCGGGGTGGAGGCGTTGAGCACATTTGCGTACTGCCTCAGGCGCTGTCCCTGCGTCAGCACCCTTGGCGGCGTAGGGCCGGGGGCGGCGGGGGCATTCGCCTTGGAACCATGCCTCATGCGGGCGTGCATCATGGGGCCATGCTATCGGCGGCCATTCCCGCAATACAGGTATGCGGTACAGGTGCGCGCAACAGCTCCGCGGCAGGACACCAGGGTGCGCTGTCACGTAAGTGGCCGCTGTCAATTAGCCCGGTGCCGTCAATTAGACTGGGAACAGTGCCTGCCGGCCACCAGCCGGTGAGCCTGCCCTGTCTTGGGATGGCGTCTTTGGATGACGTCCTTGGATGACTTCATGCAAATGACGTGCCAGCGACGGATGCGCTGCCGGGAAAACCGGCGCGGCTGTACCGGCCGCTGGCACCACCCGACTCGTAGCTAAGAACAGTAGATGACTGAAACTTTGCCGGGCGCCGCCGTCCCGAACCCTCTGGATGAAACCGCCATCAACGCCGCCGTGGACCAGGCCGTCGCCGCCATTGCCGGCGCCTCCACGCTCGATGAACTCAAGGCAGTCCGCCTGGCCCACACCGGCGAGAAGTCGCCGCTTAGCCTGGCCAACCGGGAAATCGGACGCCTGCCCAAGGACCAGAAGGCCGCTGCCGGCAAGCTGATGGGCTCATCGCGCGGACGTGTTAACAAGGCGCTCGCGGACCGCACCGCTGAGCTGGAAGCGGAGAACGACGCCCGCATCCTGGTCGAGGAGACGGTGGATGTCACGGCAGCCCCGCGCCGCCGCCGGGCCGGTGCCCGCCACCCGCTGTCCACGCTGCAGGACCGCGTTGCGGACATCTTCGTGGGCATGGGCTGGGAAATCGCCGAAGGCCCGGAGGTGGAATCGGAATGGTTCAACTTCGACGCCCTGAACTTCAAACCGGACCACCCGGCCCGCGAAATGCAGGACACCTTCTTCGTGGAGCCGCCCGAGGCCCACCTGCTGATGCGCACCCACACCTCGCCGGTGCAGGTCCGCTCCATGCTGGAGCGCGAGGTGCCCATTTACGTGCTGTGCCCCGGCAAGGTGTTCCGCACCGATGAACTCGATGCCACCCACACCCCGGTCTTCCACCAGTTCGAGGGCCTGGCCATCGACAAGAAACTCAGCATGGCTGACCTCCGCGGAACCCTGGAGCACTTCGCCCGCCAGATGTTCGGCGACGAAGCCCAGATCCGGCTGCGCCCCAACTACTTCCCGTTCACCGAGCCGTCCGCCGAGCTGGACATCTTCCACCCCGGTGCCAAGGGCGGCCCGCGCTGGATCGAGTGGGGCGGCTGCGGCATGGTCAACCCCAACGTCCTGCGTGCCGCCGGCATCGACCCGGACGTCTATTCAGGTTTTGCCTTCGGCATGGGCATCGAGCGCACGCTCATGTTCCGCAACGAGGTCGGCGACATGCGCGACATGATCGAGGGCGATGTACGTTTCAGCGAGCACTTCGGGATGGAGATCTAACAGTGCGTATCCCACTTTCCTGGCTGCGTGAGTTCGCGCAGGTACCGGCCGGAGCCACGGCCGAAGACGTCATGGCGGACCTGGTCAGGGTCGGCTTTGAAGAGGAAGCGGTCCACCGCCCCACGGACACCCTGCGCGGACCCGTCGTGGTGGGCCAGGTCCTGAGCCTGGTCAAGGAACCGCAGACCAACGGCAAGACCATCAACTGGTGCCAGGTCCGCGTCGTGCCCGAGGGGCAGGAGCAGACCCTCACCGGAAAGGGCATCGACCCCTCCGGCGTGCAGGGCATCGTCTGCGGCGCGCACAACTTCGTTGAAGGCGACAAGGTGGTGGTCACCCTGCCCGGCGCCGTCCTGCCCGGCGATTTCCACATCTCGGCCCGGAAGACCTACGGCCACATGTCCGCCGGCATGATCGCCTCGGTCCGCGAACTGGGCATCGGCGAAGACCACGACGGCATCCTGGTGCTTTCCCGGATCGGGCTGGACCCCGAGATCGGGACCGACGCCATGGAACTCCTGGGGCTCTACGACCAGGCCGCCGAAATCAACGTGACCCCTGACCGCGGCTACGCCTTCTCCATCCGCGGCGTGGCCCGGGAATACGCCCACGCCACCGGCACGGCATTCACCGATCCGGCGTCCAGGGTGAACGCTCCGGCTGCCCTCTCCGGCGGCTACGGCGTCAAGATCAACGACGACGCACCCATCTACGGCAAGCCCGGCTGCGACCGGTTCGTGGCACGCACCGTCCGCGGTGTGGACGCCACCCGGCCCACGCCGCCGTGGATGTCCGGCAGGCTTCGGTTGGCCGGAATCCGGTCCATCTCGCTGGCGGTGGACATCTCGAACTACGTGATGCTCGAACTCGGCCAGCCGCTGCACTTCTACGACCAGGACAAGCTGTCCGGCGACATCGTGGTGCGCCGCGCCGTGGCGGGGGAGAAGCTGACCACCCTTGACGGCAAGGAGCGCTCGCTTGACGCTGAGGACCTGCTGATCACCGACGCCTCCGGCCCCATCGGCGTCGCCGGTGTCATGGGCGGCGCCTCCACCGAGGTCTCCGACACCACCACAACGGTCCTGGTCGAGGCGGCCCACTTCGAGGAAGTCTCCATCGCCCGCTCACGCCGGCGCCACAAGCTCCCGTCCGAAGCGTCCAAGCGCTTCGAGCGCGGTGTGGACTGGCAGGTCGCCAACATCGCGGCCCAGCGCGCCGTCGACCTCCTCGTGGAGCTGGCCGGCGGCACCGCCGACGAAACTGGCACGGACGTCGGCACCTCGCCGGACGCCGTGACCATCGCACTGCCGGCCGAATTCCCCGCCGCCCGGATCGGCATCGACTTCACCGAAGAGCAGATCGTCACGTCCCTCGAGGATCTCGGCGCCGTTCTCGAAAAGACCGACGCCGGCTGGACCGTTACCGCGCCGAGCTGGCGGAACGACCTGGAAACCAAGGAAGACCTTTCAGAGGAAGTGGCCCGCCTGGTGGGCTACGACCAGATTCCGGCGACCCTGCCGGTGGCGCCTCCCGGCCGCGGCCTGACCCGCGTGCAGCAGCAGCGCCGCCGCCTGGTCCAGGCGCTGGCGGACGCCGGCCTCACCGAGGTCCTGGCTTACCCCTTCGTGTCGAAGGCAGCCAACGACACGTTCGGCGTCGCCGAGGAGGGTGCACGCCGCACTGCGGTCAAGCTGGCCAACCCGATCAGCGAGGAGCACGGCTACCTGCGGACGTCGGTGCTCCCGGGCCTGCTGGAGGTGGCCAAGCGCAACCACTCCCGCGGTTTCCGCGACCTCGCCGTCTTCGAGGCCGGCCTGGTGTTCCTCCCCGGCGAAACGCTGGGGACGCCCTCCATTCCTCCGTTGGGCGTCAGGCCATCCGATGAGGTGCTGGACGCGCTGTACGACGGCGTTCCGGACCAGCCGCTGCACATCGCCGCCGTCCTGACCGGCCATGATTCCCCGGCTGCCGCGGGTCACTCGCCGAGGCTGTGGGACTGGGTGGACGCTTTGGACATCGCACGCCTGGCCGGCGACGTCCTGGGTGTTGAGCTTGTGGTCACCCAGGGCCGGCACCAGGCGTTCCACCCGGGCCGCGCGGCGCAGCTTTCGCTGCGCTCCGGCGAGGTTGTGGGGTACGCCGGGGAGCTGCATCCCAAGCTCCTGGCCGCGCACGACGTCCCGGCGCGGTCCGTCGCGCTGGAACTGAACGCGGAGGCCCTGTTCGAAGCGGCGGCCGACGTTGTGGTGGCGCGCCACATCTCCACCTTCCCGGTGGCCACCCAGGACGTGGCCCTCGTGGTGCCGCAGGATGTCCCCGCCGACGACGTGCTGGCCGCGCTGCGTGAAGGCGCCGGCGAGCTGCTGGAGGACGTCGCCCTGTTCGACGTCTACGCGGGGAAGGGGATCGAGGACGGCAAGAAGTCCCTCGCCTTCGGCCTGCGGTTCCGCGCCACCGACCGGACACTGACGGCCGACGAGGCGTCGGAGGCGCGGGAGCACGCCGTCGCCGCCGCAGCCGAGCGGTTCGGTGCCGTCCAGCGGTAAGCGTGCCGGGGAACCTGTCCAGCGGTAGCTGACCATGAGGAAAGACCACGCCAGGTTCTGGGCGTGGTCTTTCTTTATGCCGGCAAACGTCCAGCCGGACGGTTCAGGGCAGCGGCGGCAGGGCCTCTTCATACAGCCACGGATGCAGCAGCGCTTCGGTGTCCAGTCCGGTGACCCGGTTGGCCGTCAGGATGAACTCGGGCGTCGACACGGAGCTGTGGGCGTGTGTCCGGGTCCATTCCTGCAGCAGCGCAAAGAAGGCGAGGTCCCCGCTGCGGCGGCGCAGGGCGTGCAGGGCGAGCGCTCCGCGCTTGTAGACCCGGTCGTCGAACATGAGTTCTGCGCCGGGATCACCCACCAGGATGTCCTGGGCTTCGGCAGTGAGCCGCTGCCAAGCCGCCAGGGCACGCTCCTGCGCGGACATCACGCCTGCTTCCTCGGACCAGAGCCATTCCGCATAGCAGGCGAACCCCTCGTGCAGCCAGATGTCGCTCCACGTGCTGACGGTCAGGGAGTTGCCGAACCACTGATGGGACAGCTCGTGGGCGATCAGCCGTTGTGACTCCCACTCGGTGTCGAGGTGGTTGCGGCCCAGTATCGAGAGCGACTGCGCCTCGAGCGGGATTTCCAGTTCATCCGCGGTGACCACCACCGTGTAGTCCGGGAACGGATACGGGCCGAAGCAGCTGACAAAGGTGCCCATCATGGCCTGCTGGCGCGCCAGCGCGGTCCGTGCCCGGGCCATCAGTTGGGCAGGGGCAGCGAGGAACTGGGGCACGCTGCCGGAACCGGGCAGGCTCTCCAGGGAATAACGGCCGATCTGGACTGTCGCCAGGTAAGTCGCCATGGGCTGGTTCTGCTCATAAACCCATGTCTCGCGGCTGGACTTCACCGTGTGCCCCACCAGGAGTCCGTTGCAGACAGCCCGGTAGCCGGCGTCGGTGGTGACGCTGATGCGGTAGCTGGCTTTGTTCCGCGGATGGTCGTTGCAGGGGAACCAGGACGGTGCTCCGTTGGGCTGGCCTGCCACCAGAACGCCGTCGGTGAGCTCCTCCCAGCCGACCTCGCCCCACAGCCCTTTCCGCGGCTGCGGATTGCCGTCATAGCGGATCTCCAGGCTGAATTCGGCCCCCGCCTCAAGGGCCTGTTCGCAGTGCACCACCAACTGCTCCGCGCGCTGGGTGTACTTCCGCACCCGGACCCCGTTCAGCTGCACTTTCAGCGCCCGGAGGCCGGTCATATCGAGCACGACGGCGGCTGTGCGGCGTGCTGCCACAGCCGCCAGGACTGCGCGGCCGGTCAGGCGGTTGCTGGCGAGCTTGTAGTCCAGCGCCAGGTCATAGTGCAGGACGCGGTAGGCATCCGTTCCGTGGCCCGGGACGTACGGGTCCGCGGTGGCCGGGGCGCCGGCTGGGAGGACGGCGGCCGGGCCGGGCATATCTCCGGAGCTCATTCTGCGTGTGACTTCCTTGGCTGTGGCTGGCTGCTACTTCACGCGGGGCGCGGGAACGGCGGGCCCGGTCCACGGGCTGACCGGATTGCCCATCCAGTACGTCCCGGCCGGAACGGTTTCACCCCGCATCACCAGGGACGCCGGACCGACGGTCCCGCCCTTGCCAATCCTCGCCTGCGGCAGAATCACGCCGTGCGGGCCCATCGTCGCCCCGTCTTCGAGACTAACAGTGTCGATGCTCATGATGCGGTCGTGGAACAGGTGCGTCTGGACAACGCAGCCGCGGTTGACTGTGGAGCTGGCGCCGAGCGTCACCAGGTCCGCCTCGGGAAGCCAATAGCTTTCACACCACGTGCCGCGGCCGATCCTGGCACCAAGGGCACGCAGCCACCAGACGAGCGCCGGGGTGCCGCTGGCGGAGCGGGCGAACCACGGGGCACTCACCATTTCGACGAATGTATCCACCACCTCGTTGCGCCAGATGAAGGAGCTCCACAGCGGGTGTTCGCCGGCTTTGATCCTGCCCACGAGCAGCCATTTCGCGGCAACGGAGCAGCCTGCCGCGACCCCGCCGGCGAGCAGCAGGACCACGCCGCCGAGGGCTGCCGCCGCGCCGTAGCCGAGGGTGGAGGCGAGCCAGTCGAAGACGAGCAGCACACCGAGGGCCAGGGCCACCGTCAGGGCCACCGGCACGAACCGGCAGAGCTCCCAGAGGCTCCGGGCCACCTTGAGCCTGGCCGGCGGCTGGAACGTGCGGGTGCTGTCGGATGCCACCGCCGTGCGCCGCAGCCTGACCGGCGGGCTGCCCAGCCAGGAGGTGCCTGACTTGGCCTTGCCCGGGGTCGCGGAGAGGACTGCCACCAGCGAGTTCTTTGGCACGCTGCGCCCGGCAGCGGTCATGCCGGAGTTGCCAAGGAAGGAGCGCTTGCCGATTTTCGCCGGCGCGATCCGCATCCATCCGCCGCCGAGCTCATAGGAGGCCACCATGGTGTCGTCAGCGAGGAAGGCGCCCTCGCCCACCGTGGTCATGCGCGGCAGCAGCAGGACGGTGGATGCCTCGACATTCTTGCCGACCTTGGCTCCCAGCAGCCGCAGCCAAACCGGTGTGAACAGGCTGGCGTAGATCGGGAACAGCATGTCCCGGGCCATGTCCAGCACCCGCTCGGTGGCCCACACCTGCCAGCCCACGCGGCTGCGGACCCGGTAATAGCCCTCCTTCAGGCCGAGTCCCAGGAGCCTGGTGGTGGCCAGGATCAGCAGCATATTGGTGAGGAACCAGGTCAGCGCAGCGAGGGGAACGGATGCCAGCACCTGGGGCAGGGCACTGAGCAGTGAGTCGTTGCCCCGGATGAACAGGAAGACCACCAGGGCCGCAGCCGCGGCTGAAGCGTAAGGGATCAGCGCGAGGATGGCGGACGCGGCAGCGAAGGCCGTGAACCAGAGGCGGCCCAGCAGGGAACTGGTGGGCTGTGCCGGGGGCCACTCCTGCTTCGCCTTGCCACGCCGTTGGGCCGGGGAGCCTGCCACCACCTGGCCGGACTTGACCTTGCCCAGCACGGCGGAGCCCGCTTCCACCTGCCCGCCGGCGCCGATGCTGGCCCCGGGCATGAGGGTGCTGCGGGCTCCCACGGTGGCGTCCGCCCCGACGTGGATGTGGCCGATGCGGACAATGTCACCGTCGATCCACCACCCGGCCAGGTCAACTTCGGGCTCGATATTGCAGCCCCGCCCCAGGGTGAGGAAGCCGGTCACCGGGGGAAGCGAGTGCAGATGGATGTTGCTGCCGATCTTGGCGCCGAGGGCCCTTGCATAGTAGGGCACCCAGGGCGCACTGGCGAGACTGACGGCGCCGGCCAGATCCTGGATCTGTTCGGCCAGCCAGAGGCGCAGGTGCACCTTCCCTGCCCTCGGATAAGTCCCCGGCTCCACGTTGCGAAGCAGGAGGCGGGCGGCGGCAACAGAGATGGCCATGCGTCCCAGCGGGCTGACGAAGACCAGCCAGGAGGCGGCCACCCACCACCAGGACACCGTGGGGGCGCCGGTGAACCCGGCAAGCGTGAACAGGACGTTGTTGGCAGCCATCAGGTAAGTCAGCCAGCGCATGCCCGCCAGGATATGCAGCGGGATGCCCATGAGGGTCTGGAAGACCTGTGACTTCAGGGCCGTGGGGCGGACGGGCCGTTCCGGGGCCGGACCGGCGGAGGCGCCGTCGGGCAGCGACTGGCGGGCCGCCTCGATCAGCGCGCCGATGCGCGGGGTGGCGTAGATGTCGGCCACGGTGATGGTGGGGTAGCGGACCCGCAGTGCGGAGACGAGCTGCGCCGCGGCGAGCGAACCGCCGCCGTGGGCGAAGAAGTCGGCGTCGAGGCCGGCGACGCTGCTGCCCAGCACTGCCTGCCACTGCTCAACGATCCACTGGGCATCCTCCGGCAGGTTCAGCGGCGCGGCGTCCGCTGCCGCCGCGCCGGCGCCCGGCAGGGGCCAGGGCAGCGAATGCCGGTCAACCTTCCCGCTGGTCTTGGTGGGCAGGGTGTCGACGACGGCCAGCATCGGGATGAGCGGGGCCGGCAGGGTGGCGGACAGGAGCTCACGGAACGCGGCAAGGTCCAAGGGAGCAACGTCCGGTGCGGGGTCCGTCCCGCCGGCGGGAGCCAGGTACCCCACCAGGACCTGGTTGCCCGCCGCCGTCGTACGGACAGCGGCGGCGGCGCCCGCAACACCCGGGAGGGACTGCAGGGCAGCGTCGATCTCACCGAGTTCGATCCGGCGGCCGCCCAGCTTGACCTGTTCGTCGGCGCGTCCCATGAAGATCAGGCCCGCACGCTCGAACCGGACCAGGTCGCCGGAACGGTAGGCGCGCCCCCACCCCAGTGACGGCAGAGGGGCATATTTCTCCGCATCCTTCTGCGGATCGAGGTAGCGGGCCAGACCCACGCCGCCGATGATGAGCTCGCCCACCCCGCCTTCGGCCACCGGGACGCCGTGAGCGTCCACCACGGCCAGGTCCCAGCCGTCCAGCGGGAGCCCGATTCTCACCGGGCCGGTGCCGCCCAGGGGAGCGGCGCAGGCCACGACTGTTGCCTCGGTGGGTCCGTAGGTGTTCCACACTTCACGGCCGTCCACGGCCAGGCGCTCGGCCAGTTCGGGCGGGCAGGCCTCGCCGCCGAAGATCAGCAGCCGGACGTTCTCCAGGGCCTCTGCCGGCCACAGCGCCGCAAGCGTGGGAACGGTGGAGACCACTGTGATGCCGTGGTTGATCAGCCACGGTCCCAGGTCCATGCCGGTGCGCACCAGGGCCCGCGGGGCCGGCACGAGGCAGGCGCCGTGGCGCCAGGCCAGCCACATCTCTTCACACGAGGCGTCGAAGGCCACGGACAGTCCCGCGAGCACGCGGTCCTGCGGCCCCACTGGCTCATCCCGCAGGAAGAGTCGGGCTTCAGCATCCACGAATGCCGCTGCGGAACGGTGCTGCACCGCCACCCCCTTGGGCGTCCCGGTGGAACCGGAAGTGAAGATGACCCAGGCGTCGTCGTCGGGGGTGGCCGGGCGCGGGGCCGGGAAAGGGCGGGGACGCTTGCTGTCCGTGACGATCTCGCCGCTGGCACGCAGGATGGCGGCCACCCGTGCCTCGCCGAAAACCAGTTTGGCCCGTTCGTCCGGGTCATCCGCGTCCACGGGGACGTACGCGGCACCGATCAGCAGCACGGCCAGGATTGCGATGTAGAGCTCGTTGGTGCCGGAAGGGATCCGTACACCGATCTTGTCACCGGCTCCCAGTCCGGCCTGGTGGAGCCGCCGGCCCTCGGCCTTAACCTCGGTCAGTAGCTGGGCGTAGCTCAGGGAGCGGCGGCCGTCGTCGAGCGCCGAAGCGTCCGGGAAACGTGCGGCGGTCTCGGTGAGGATGTCCACCAGGGTCCGCTCCGGCGGGGCGGCGGCAGCGCGGGGCAGCTGCGCTGCATACACCTGTGCCTGGTGCACCGCCTCCGCCGCCGGTGCCCCGGCGGCAGGGGGAGCGGCAGTGTCCAGAACTTTCGGCAGGGGCTCAATCACGCGGTGGATTCTCTCCCAGCAAGATGAACGGAAGGTGACATCGTTTCCCTTCCGTTCATCCGGGGCTGCATTGTTACGGGACTGCAGGCTGCTTTAAGGGAGCAGGAGGACCTTGCCGGTGGTGCGCCGGCCTTCGAGGTCCTCGTGTGCCCGGCGGGCCTCGGCCAGCGGGTAGGTGGCGCCGATGCGCACCTTCAGGCTGCCGTCGGCCGCGGCGCCGAAGATTTCTGTGGAGCGCCACAGGCGTTCCTGCGGGTTGCCGAGGAAGTGGGCGAGCGACGGGCGGGTCAGGGTCAGTGAGCCGCCGGCGTTGAGCCGCTGCGGGTCCACCGGCGGGACCGGGCCGGACGCGGCGCCGAAGAGCACCATCGAACCGCGGGTGCGCAGGCTCGACAGCGAGCCGTCGAACGTATCCTTGCCCACGCCGTCGTACACAACGTTCACGCCGGCGCCGTGGGTCAGGTCGCGGACAGCGTGGGGGAAGCCGTTGTAGCGCAGCACCTCGTCCGCGCCGGCCCCGCGGGCCAGGGATTCCTTCTCATCCGTGGAAACGGTGGTGATGACGCGTGCGCCGCGGGCCTTCAGCAGCTGGATCAGCAGCAGGCCAACCCCGCCGGCGCCGGCGTGGACCAGCACACTATGCCCGGGCTCGACGCGGAACGAGGAGTTGATCAGGTAGTGGGCCGTCATGCCCTGGAGCGGGAGGGCCGCGGCGGTCCGATCGTCGACGGCGTCCGGTACGGGCAGCGCCTTCGCGGCGTCCAGCACGATGTACCCGGCGTAGCAGGCGGTTCCCTCGGCCGTGGCTACCCGGCTGCCCACGGTGTAGTCCTCCACGCCTTCGCCGATCTCCTCCACGACACCGGCGGCTTCCGAACCCGGCGTGAACGGGTAGGCCACCTTGTAGGTGCCGCTGCGCTGGTAGGTTTCGATGAAGTTGACGCCGGTTGCCGCTACCTTCACCAGCAGCTGGCCGGGACCGGGGGCGGGGCGGTCGATCTCCGTGAAGTCCAGAACCTCCGGTCCGCCCGGCTGCCGGGCGACGATGGCGTGCGTCATGGAATTTCTCCTTTTCCGGGCCGGGACCTCCGGCACCCTTCCTCACCTCATCCTAGGGACCGGGCCGGAACAGGCGAAGTCGGGCAGAACCCGGCATAAGGAGGCACAGCAAGACTATGCATAAATATCGGGATCTATGCATAGTCTTGCTGTATAGTCGTGGTTATGACTATTTCTGTTGCCGTTTCAGGCGCCAGCGGCTACGCCGGCGGCGAAGTCCTCCGGCTCCTGGCCGGCCATCCGGACGTCACTATCGGGGCCATCACGGCACACAGCAACGCCGGTTCCAGACTAGGCGAACTGCAGCCGCATCTCCATGGCCTGGCAAGCAGGATTCTCGAGGACACCAGCGTGGAGAACCTGTCGGGGCACGACGTCGTGTTCCTCGCCCTGCCGCACGGCGCGTCCGCCGAGATCGCGGCCAAGCTTCCCGAGGGCACGGTGGTGATCGACGCCGGCGCGGACCACCGCCTGGAATCCGCCACCGCCTGGGAAAAGTTCTACGGCTCGGACCACGCCGGGACCTGGCCGTATGGCCTCCCTGAGCTGCCAGGCCAGCGCGAGAAGCTCAAGGGCGCCAGCCGGATCGCCGTCCCGGGCTGCTACCCGACGTCCTCGCTGCTCGCCCTCACGCCGGGCTTCGCAGCCGGCCTGCTCGAGGGCAATGACGTCGTCATCGTCTCCGCCTCCGGCACCTCGGGGGCCGGAAAAGCGGCGAAGGTGAACCTCATCGGCTCGGAGGTCATGGGGTCGATGAGCCCCTATGGCGTGGGCGGCGGCCACCGGCACACGCCGGAAATCGAACAGGGCCTGTCCAACGCCTCCGGTGAAGACGTGACGGTTTCCTTCACCCCCACCCTGGCGCCCATGAGCCGCGGCATCCTCACCACCGCCACCGCACGGGTCAAGCCCGGCGTCGGCGCCGAGGAACTGCGCCGTGCCTGGGCGGAAGCGTACGACGACGAACCGTTCGTCCACCTGCTGCCCGAGGGCCAGTGGCCCACCACCAAATCCGTGCTTGGCTCCAACCACGCCGCCATGCAGCTTGCCTACGACGCACACGTCGGGCGCGTCATCGTCACCTGCGCCATCGACAACCTGACCAAAGGCACCGCCGGTGGAGCGGTACAGTCCATGAACATTGCC
Source organism: Arthrobacter sp. NPDC057009 (assembly GCF_042673905.1). NCBI lineage: Bacteria > Bacillati > Actinomycetota > Actinomycetes > Micrococcales > Micrococcaceae > Arthrobacter > Arthrobacter sp. NPDC057009. The sequence continues at coordinate 16,408 of NZ_JBHUSB010000023.1, read as the reverse complement.
CTTGGCCTGCCGGAAACCGCTGGCCTCAACCTGCAGGGAGTTGCCCCGTGACCGTTACCGCCCCCAAGGGATTCCGTGCCTCCGGCGTCACGGCAGGACTCAAGGCCTCAGGAAACCCGGACCTCGCCCTCGTGGTCAACGACGGACCATCCAAGGCGGCGGCCGCCGTCTTCACCTCGAACCGGGTGGCTGCGGCCCCCGTCCACTGGTCACGCCAGGTGGTTTCGGACGGCCGTGTCGACGCCGTGATCCTCAACTCCGGCGGCGCCAATGCCTGCACCGGCCCGCAGGGCTTCCAGAACACGCACACGACGGCGGAAAAAACGGCTGAGGCGCTCGGCCTGTCCGCCACCGACGTCTTTGTGTGCTCCACTGGCCTGATCGGCGAGCAGCTGCCCATGGACAAGATCGTCCCGGGCATCGATGCAGCGGCAGCCGCCCTGAGCGCCGACGGCGGAGCTGACGCCGCCACCGCGATCATGACCACCGACACGGTGTCCAAGCAGGCGGTCTTTACCGGCGCCGACGCCGACGGCAACGAATTCACCATCGGCGGCATCGCGAAGGGCGCCGGCATGCTGGCGCCCGGGCTGGCCACCATGCTGGTGGTCCTGACCACGGATGCCGACGTCCAGCCGGAATTGCTCGACCTCGCCCTCCGCGACGCCACGCGCGTCACCTTCGACCGCGCCGACTCGGACGGTTGCATGTCCACCAATGACACCGTGGTGCTGCTGGCCTCGGGCGCGTCCAAAGCAGTTCCGTCCGACGGCGTTTTCGCCAAGGGCCTCACCCAGGTATGCGCCGAGCTGGCCCGCAAGCTGATCGGCGATGCCGAGGGTGCCAGCCATGACATCGCGATCCGGACGTTCAACGCCGCCACCGAACGCGATGCCGAAACCGTCAGCCGGGCCGTGGCCCGCTCCAACCTCTTCAAGGCCGCCATCTTCGGCAAGGACCCCAACTGGGGCCGGGTGCTCTCCGCGGTGGGCACCACCGACGCCGTCTTCGAGCCGGACCAGCTCAACGTGTCCATGAACGGCATCCAGATCTGCCAGAACGGCGGCATCGGCCAGGACCGTAAGCTGGTGGACCTGGAACCGCGCGAGGTGAGGGTCGAAATCGACCTGCAGGCCGGCGAGGCGGAGGCGACCATCTGGACCAACGACCTCACGCACGACTACGTCCACGAGAACAGTGCTTATTCAAGCTAGATAGGCCTACTCGAGCTAGATGGGCCTACTCAAGCTAGATCCGCCAGCAACCCTGGAGAACCAGCCGCATGAACACCCAGACCCGCGAATCAACGTCCATGAGTGATGCCCAGGACAAGGCAGGCACGCTCATCGAAGCCCTGCCGTGGATCCAGCGCTTCGCCGGAACCACCATGGTGATCAAATACGGCGGCAACGCCATGGTCAACGATGAACTGCGCCGCGCTTTCGCCGAGGACGTCGTGTTCCTCCACCACGTGGGCATCCACCCCGTGGTGGTCCACGGCGGCGGCCCGCAGATCAACTCAATGCTGGGCAGGCTCGGCATCGAGTCGGAGTTCAAGGGCGGCCTGCGCGTGACCACGCCCGAGGCGATGGACGTGGTGCGCATGGTCCTCACCGGCCAGGTGGGCCGTGAACTGGTGGGCCTGATCAACTCGCACGGGCCGTACGCCGTCGGCATGTCCGGCGAGGACGGCGGCCTGCTGCGCGCCGTCCGCACCGGTACCGTGGTTGACGGCGAGGAGGTGGACCTCGGCCTCGTGGGCGAGGTGGTCGGCGTGGACCCCGCCGGCATCGTGGACATTCTCGACGCCGGCCGGATCCCGGTGATCTCCACCGTCGCCCCGGAGATCACCGACGCCGGCGACGGCGTGACCGGCACCGCGCGCTTCCAGCCCACCGGCCAGGTCCTGAACGTCAACGCGGACACAGCGGCGGCCGCCGTCGCCTCCGCGCTGGGCGCCTCGAAGCTGGTCATCCTGACCGACGTCGAAGGCCTTTACGCCAACTGGCCGGACAAATCCTCGCTGATTTCCTCGCTGACGGCCTCGGAGCTGCGGGACATGCTCCCCAGGCTCGAATCCGGCATGATCCCGAAGATGGCCGCCTGCCTCAAGGCCATTGACGAGGGCGTGGAGCGGGCGCACATTGTGGACGGCCGGCTGCCGCACTCAATGCTTCTGGAAACATTTACGACGGCGGGCATCGGCACCCAGGTGGTCCCGGACGAGGAGACGAACGCATGAACGAAACTGTTGACGTGAGCCAGGCCCCTGACGCTGGGGAGGCCGCCGCAACCACAATAGTCCCCAGCAGCAGCGGCTCCGAGTGGCTGGCGCGCTACTCCTCGTCGCTGATGGGCGTCTTCGGCACGCCCCAGCGGGTGCTGGTCCGCGGCGCCGGCTGCCTCGTCTGGGACGCCGACGGCAAGGAATACCTGGACCTCCTCGGCGGCATCGCCGTCAACGCGCTGGGCCACGCCCACCCGTTCGTGACCTCGGTGATCTCCAGCCAGCTGGCCACCCTCGGGCATGTCTCCAACTTCTTCACCAGTCCCACCCAGATCGCCCTGGCCGAAAAGCTCCTGGAGCTCAGCGCAGCGCCTGCCGGCTCCAAGGTGTTCTTCACCAACTCCGGCACCGAGGCCAACGAGGCCGCCTTCAAGCTGGCCCGCCGGAACTCGGGTTCCGCAGCGGGTGAGGCCAGCGGCAAGCCCCGCACCCGGATCATCGCGCTCGAAGGCGCATTCCATGGCCGGACCATGGGCGCGCTGGCGCTCACCGCCAAGGAGGCCTACCGCACCCCCTTCGAGCCCGTGCCCGGGGGAGTGGAGCACATTCCGTTCGGGGACATCGAGGCCCTGCGCAACGCCGTCGACGACACCGTCGCCGCCGTCTTCCTGGAACCGATCCAGGGTGAGGCAGGCGTCCGGCCCCTGCCGGCCGGCTACCTGAAGGCGGCGCGTGAAGCCACCTCCGAAGCCGGTGCGCTGCTGATCCTGGACGAGGTGCAGACAGGCATCGCACGCACGGGCAAGTGGCTGGCCAGCGAGGACGCCGGGATCGTGCCGGACGCCATCACGCTGGCCAAGGGCCTCGGCGGCGGATTCCCGATCGGCGCCCTCATCACGTTCGGAGAGCAGGCGTCGTCGCTCCTGTCCGCCGGGCAGCATGGCAGCACGTTCGGCGGAAACCCGGTGGCCACCGCGGCCGCACTGGCCACGCTGCACGCCATCGAAAGCCAGCACGTGCTGGAGAACGTCCGCAGCGTGGGTGACCATGTCCGGAAGGCGCTGGCCGCCGTCGACGGTGTCACGGAGGTGCGCGGCGAGGGACTGCTGATCGGCTTCGACCTGGACGCCGACGTCGCCCCCGCAACCGTGACCGCAGCCCTGGACGCCGGCTTCATCATTAACAGCCCCGGCCCGCACACCATCCGCCTGGCACCGCCGCTCATCCTCACCATGGAGCAGGCGGACCGTTTCCTGGCCGCCCTTCCGGCCATCCTGCAAACCGCAAAGGACGCACAGTGACTTCCACCGGCACCATCCGCCACTTCCTCAAGGACACGGACCTCACCCCTGCCGAGCAGGCGGAAGTCCTGGAGCTCGCCGGCCGGATGAAGGCCGCGCCGTACAGCGTCCAGCCGTTCGCCGCCGAAGGCAGCGGCCGCAAGACCGTGGCCGTCATTTTCGACAAGACCTCCACCCGGACCCGGGTCTCCTTTGCCACCGGCGTGGCCGATATGGGCGGCAACGCCCTGATCATCAACCCGGGCGAAGCGCAGATCGGGCACAAGGAGTCCGTCGAGGACACCGCCAAGGTCCTCGAGCGCATGGTCTCCACCATTGTGTGGCGGACGGGCGCGCACTCCGGCCTGGTTGCCATGGCTGAGAACTCGAAGGTTCCGGTCATCAACGCCCTGTGCGACGACTACCACCCCTGCCAGTTGCTCGCCGACCTCCTGACGGTCAAGGAGCACAAGGGCGAACTCAAGGGCCTCACCATGGCCTACCTCGGCGACGCCGCCAACAACATGGCCAACTCCTACCTGCTGGCCGGCGTCACAGCCGGCATGCACGTCCGCATCGCCGGCCCGGAGGGCTACCTGCCCGCCGCCGGGATCGTGGCCGCCGCCCAGGAACGCGCCGCCGAGACCGGCGGCTCCGTCCTCATCACCACCGACGCTGCGGAGGCACTCAAGGGAGCGGACGTCGTCGCCACTGACACCTGGGTATCCATGGGCCAGGAAGCGGAGAAGGAGGCGCGGCTGCAGCTGTTCCGTGAATACTCCGTGGACGAGGCCGCCCTGGCCCAGGCCGCCGCGGACGCCGTGGTGCTGCACTGCCTTCCGGCCTATCGCGGCTACGAAATCTCGGCCGGCGTGATCGATGGTCCGCAGTCGATCGTGTGGGACGAGGCCGAGAACCGCCTGCATGCGCAGAAGGGGCTCATGGCCTGGCTCATGCACCGGTCCGGGCTGGCTTTCGTCGACGGGCTTTCCCCCGTTGAGGGCACCGGGGAGAGCACGTTCTAGTGTCCACCAACCCGGCGGCCCCCGGCGCAAGCCCGGCCACCAAAACCGCCCGCCAGGCTCGGATCACCGCGATCCTGACCGGCGAATCGGTGCGTTCCCAAGCGGAGCTTGCGGCACTGCTGGCGGACGACGGCGTGCAGGTCACCCAGGCCACGCTGTCGCGCGACCTTGTGGAGCTCGGTGCCGTCCGCGTCCGGGGCAAAGAGGGCGTGCTGGTGTACGCCGTCCCCGGCGAAGGCGGGGAGCGGGCGGCCAAGAGCGGGGTAAGCCAGGAAATCCTCGATGCCAGGCTCGCGCGGCTCTGCGGTGAGCTGCTGGTCACGGCCGAGGCATCGGCCAACCTCGTGGTGCTCCGCACCCCGCCCGGCGCCGCGAACTTCCTCGCCCTCGCCATCGACCATTCGGTGATGCCCTCGATCCTGGGCACCATCGCCGGGGACGACACAGTGCTGCTCGTGGCCCGGGACCCGCTGGGCGGCCCGGACCTGGCCGCCCGGTTCCTGCAGCTCGCCGAGGAAGCCGGCCAATAGGCCGGACTTTTGCCGTCCCGACCGTGGCCTTCTAAGACAAACGAAAACACAAACAAACAACTAAGGAGCATGTTCCGTGACTGAGCGTATTGTTCTGGCCTACTCAGGTGGCCTGGATACTTCCGTAGCCATCGGCTGGATCGGGGAAGCCACCGGCGCCGAGGTCATCGCTGTGGCGGTCGACGTCGGACAGGGCGGCGAATCGCTGGAAACCATCCGCCAGCGCGCCCTCGGCTGCGGCGCCGTCGAGGCCTACGTGGCCGACGCGTCCGACGAGTTCGCCAACGAATACTGCGTGCCCACCCTGAAGGCCAACGCCCTCTACCAGGGCCACTACCCGCTGGTGTCCGCCATCTCCCGTCCGGTCATCGTCAAGCACCTGGTCAAGGCCGCCCGCGAATTCGGCGCCACCACCGTGGCCCACGGCTGCACCGGCAAGGGCAACGACCAGGTCCGCTTCGAAGTGGGCATCCAGACCCTCGGCCCGGACCTGAAGTGCATCGCGCCGGTCCGCGACCTCGCCCTGACCCGCGACAAGGCCATCGCCTTCGCCGAGGAAAAGGGCCTGCCGATCGAGACCACCAAGAAGAACCCGTACTCGATCGACCAGAACGTCTGGGGACGCGCCGTCGAAACCGGCTACCTCGAGGACATCTGGAACGCCCCCACCAAGGACATCTACGACTACACCGCCACCCCGGAATTCCCGCCGGCACCGGACGAGGTCACCATCTCCTTCGAAGCAGGCGTGCCTGTCGCGATTGACGGCGTGAAGGTCACCCCGCTGCAGGCCATCAAGGAACTGAACCGCCGCGCCGGCGCACAGGGCGTGGGCCGGATCGACGTCGTCGAGGACCGCCTCGTGGGCATCAAGTCCCGCGAAATCTACGAAGCACCGGGCGCCATGGCGCTCATCACCGCGCACAAGCACCTCGAGGACGTCACCATCGAGCGCGAGCAGGCCCGCTTCAAGGCCACCGTTGGCCAGCGCTGGGCGGAACTCGTGTACGACGGCCAGTGGTTCTCCCCGCTGAAGCGCTCCCTGGACGCCTTCATCGAGGACACCCAGAAGTACGTCACCGGCGACATCCGCATGGTGCTGCACGGCGGCCAGGCGATCGTCAACGGACGCCGCTCCGAGACCGCGCTCTACGACTTCAACCTCGCCACCTATGACACCGGCGACACGTTCGACCAGTCCATGGCGCGCGGCTTCATCGAACTGTGGGGCATGTCGGCCAAGGTTGCCTCCGGCCGCGACATCCGCGTCGCAGGAAAGTGAGTCAGCAGCAGGGCCCACGGGCGCAGGGGTCCCCGGCCGAGCGAAGCGAGGCTGGGGTGCGTCCGGGGACCAAATCGGAGGCTACTAATACCGGCGCGCTCTGGGGCGGCCGGTTCGACGGCGGCCCCGCCGATGCCCTCGCGGCGCTGAGCAAGTCCACGCACTTCGACTGGCGCCTGGCCCGCTACGACATCGCCGGTTCCAAGGCGCACGCGCGCGTGCTGCACAAGGCCGGGCTGCTGGACGAAGCCGAACTCGAAGGCATGCTCGCCGCCCTGGACCGGCTGGACGCGGACGTCGCTTCGGGCGCCTACGTCCCGGCGGAATCCGATGAGGACGTGCACGGTTCGCTGGAACGTGGACTGATCGAGCGCGCCGGAACCCAGCTCGGCGGAAAGCTCCGGGCGGGGCGTTCGCGCAACGACCAGGTGGCCACTCTGGGCCGCATGTTCCTGCGCGACCACGCCCGGATCATCGCCCGCGGCGTGCTGGCCACGATCGATGCGCTGGTGGATCAGGCCAAAGCCCACCCCGGTGTGGCGATGCCCGGCCGCACCCACCTGCAGCACGCCCAGCCCGTCCTGCTCAGCCACCACCTGCTGGCCCACGCCTGGGCGCTGCTGCGCGACGTGCAGCGGCTGCAGGACTGGGACAAGCGCGCCGGCGTTTCGCCGTACGGCTCGGGCGCCCTGGCCGGTTCCTCGCTTGGCCTTGACCCCGAGGCCGTGGCGGCTGACCTGGGCTTCTACTCGGCCGTGCACAACTCGATCGACGGCACCGCGTCCCGCGATGTCTTTGCCGAGTTCGCCTGGGTGGCGGCGATGATCGGCGTGGACCTGTCCAGGGTCTCGGAGGAAGTCATCTTCTGGGCCACCAAGGAGTTCTCCTTCGTCACGCTGCACGATTCCTACTCCACGGGATCGTCCATCATGCCGCAGAAGAAGAACCCGGACGTGGCAGAGCTGGCCCGCGGCAAGGCCGGCCGGCTGATCGGAAACCTCACCGGCCTGCTGGCCACGCTGAAGGGCCTGCCGCTCGCGTACAACCGTGACCTGCAGGAGGACAAGGAGCCGGTGTTCGACGCGGCCGACACGCTGGAGCTGCTGCTGCCGGCGGTCTCGGGCATGATCGCCACGCTGAAGTTCAATGCGGACCGGATGGAATCGCTGGCGCCGCAGGGCTTCGCGCTGGCCACGGACATCGCCGAGTGGCTGGTCCGCCAGGGCGTGCCCTTCCGCGAAGCGCACGAACTGTCCGGCGCGGCCGTGAAGCAGGCCGAAAGCCGCGACGTGGAACTGTGGGACCTCACGGACGAGGAGTATGCCGCCATTTCGGAGCACCTCACCCCGGAGGTCCGCAGCGTCCTCAGCACGGAAGGCTCCCTCAACAGCCGGAACTCGCAGGGCGGCACGGCACCGGCCGCCGTCGAACGCCAGCTTGCTGCGCTGGAAGGCGAGCTAAAGGGCGTCCGCGAGTACGCGGGGTAGCACTCCGCCCACGCGAGGTGGCGTTTGGCGGCAATGTTCTTCGGAACTATTGCCGCTAAGTGCCACCTCGCTGCGTTAAGCGGGATAAACCGTGCGTAGGATGGCGGCATGACGGCAATCACACCAGGCACCCTCGCACCGGATACTTTGCGCGCCGAACTCCACAAAGCTGCCGACGTCGTGACCTCCCTGGCAGCGAAACTCACCGATGCTGATGTCCGGGGGCCGTCGGCCCTGCCGGGCTGGACCCGCGGGCACGTCCTCGCGCATATCGCCGGCATCTCCAACGCGATGGCGCGGCAGCTCGAATACGCCGCGCGCGGGGAAACGGTGGAACTGTACGACGGCGGCTATGACGGGCGCACGAAAGCTATCGAAATGAGCGCCGGACATGCTCTGGAGCAGCACCGCGCGGACCTGGACTCAGCTCTGGACCGGGCACTGCGCGCCTTCGACGCGCTGGACGCTGATGCGTCTGGTGCCGGCGGCTGGCACGCGCCGATTTCCTACCGCGGGGGAGTGGTGCTGGACGGCGGCTTTGCGCTCTGGCGCGAACTCGTGATTCACGCCTCGGACCTCAACACCGGCCGCGGCCCCGAAACGTGGAGCAGGCAGTTCTGTGAGCACCTCTTCGGTTTCCTGGCCGCGCGTGTGCCGGAGGACCAAAAGCTGGTACTGCAGCCTCTGGGCATGCCTCCCACGACGATCGGCACCGGCGGCCGCTCCACTGTCATCAGCGGGATGGTCACCGACATTGCGGCGTGGCTCGCCGGACGGGAACCGTCGCTCGGCAGCCTGCGCGCCGCGGCCGCTGCCGACGGGGTGGACCTGCCGGAACTGCTGCCGTGGCCTTCCGGGGTGCCCGCCAAGTAGCTCAACCGGCAGCACTCAACCGGCAGAGAGGCCCTGCTTTTCGCGGGCCAGCAGGCTTTCCTTGATCCGCAGCCCCCAGCGAAACCCGCCCATCGTGCCGTCCGTGCGGATCACCCGGTGGCACGGCACGAACAGCGCCGCGGCATTGAAGGCACAGGCGCTGGCCGCGGCCCGGACTGCCTTCGCATTGCCGGACAGCTCCGCGTATTCGGTGTAGGTGACCGGTGCCCCCGGGCTGACGGTCCGGAGCACGTCCCAGGCATGGGCGCGGAACGGACCCGACTTCTGCAGCACGGGCACGCCCATGGCCGGCGCCGGATCGCCGGCGTAGAAGGCCTCCACCGCCGCGGAAATCAGTCCGAGGTGCTCCACCGCTTCGTATTCGTCGGGCAGCAGTTCCGGATGGATCTGGCCGGTGAGCTCCTTCGGGTCGGCGGTCCAGCCTGAGGCGAGCACTACGCCGTCGCGGGCGATGATGGTGAACGGTCCATCCGGCGTCGACATGGTGAGGAGCTGGGCTTTCATCGCACTGCTTCTTTCGTTGTTTGCGCCTTGCGGGCGGTGGAGGTTCCTGGCACGGCGGCGGCTGCCCGCCACAGATGCATGGTGGCGTACGAACGCCACGGGCTGGCTTCCCGGAAGTCCGACGACGGGGCGGTGCCACCTCGCGGACTGCCGGTTACCGGGGGCGGGGCGCCGGGATCACCGATATGGCCGGGATCACCGAAACCGGAATCATTGAATCCAGTCGGCAGCGCCCGGATTCCGTTGCGCACCGCGGCGTCGTTGGCGAGGAAAACGTCCGGTGCGCCGAGGACCCGCATGGCCACATAGCCCACCGTCCACGGCCCGATGCCGGGCAATGGCAGCAGCTTGGCGGAAAGACCCGGCAGATCGTCCCCGTAGCCAATGTCCAGCGTCCCGTCAGCCAAAGCCGTGGCGACGGCCAGCAGAGACTCTATCCTGCGCCGCGGGCCGCGAAGCAGTTCAGCTCCGGCTTCGGCGATCTGCGCGGGGGACGGGAAGAGCCGGCTCAGCCCGTCGCCCGCCGCCGCGCTGTGGCTTCCGGCAGCGGCCAGCTGCGTGAGGGCGGTGCGGGCGGCGGCGACCGTGATCTGCTGCCCCACCATGGCCCGGACCAGCAGTTCCTGCGGATCCAGGGCTCCCGGCAGGCGGATCCCCGGTGATGCCGCCACGGACGCCGCAAGCCGGGGATCGGCTCCCAGTGCCCCGTCGATGGCGACGGGATCGGCGTCGAGGTCGAAAAGCCGGCGTACCCTGCTCAGCAGGGCAGGCAGGTCTCTAAGGTCCACCGCACCGATGGTGAGCACCAGTGGCCGCCGCTGCGGTCCGCCGTCGTACTCCACAGTCCCGCCGGTTACGGTGCCACCTGCTACGGTGCCGTCCTGTACGGGACTGTTCCCTGGACCGGTGTACTCCACGCTGAAGCGTGCATCCCCGTGCGGCAGTCTCAGCGTCCGCCCATAGGACGTTGCGGTTCCGGCCTCAATGCCGGCAATGGCACGCGCGGCGAGGAAGCTGAACACGCCCGGGTCGAACGGCTCGCGGTAGGGGAGGGCCAGGGTGAGCGATGTGCTCGCCGGGGCCGGCGGATGGTGCCGGGCGGTGCCGCGCAGGGCGGTCGGCGTCATGTCGAACACCTCGGCCACGGTCTCGTTGAACTGGCGGACGCTGCTGAAACCCGCGGCGAAGGCGACGTCGGCATGCTTCATCGATGTGGACACGAGCAGCGTGCGGGCGGTCTGCGCCCTGCTGGCCCGGGCCAGGGACAGGGGCCCGGCGCCGAGCTCGTGGCTGAGGATCCGGTTGAGCTGGCGGGACGAATAGCCCAGCCGCGCTGCCAGCCCCTCAACGCCGTCGCGGTTGATCACGCCGTCGTTGATCAGTCGCATGGCCCGGCCGGCAATGTCCGAGCGCAGGTTCCACGCCGGTGTGCCCGGCACGGCCTCGGGCAGGCAGCGCTTGCACGCGCGGTATCCGGCTTCATGCGCGGCGGCGGACGTCTCATAGAAGGTGACGTTCTCCGCCTTCGGGGTCCGCGCCGGGCATGAAGGCCGGCAGTAGATGCCCGTGGTCCGCACCGCTGTGTAGAACTGCCCGTCGAAGCGGGTGTCCCGCGCGTCGATGGCGCGGTAGCGCTGCCAGAAGTCCATGACTCCATCCTGCCAGCAGCCCAAGGGCCGTGCTAGCGGAAATCGGACATGGCCGTGGGGTGTCTTCCGGGGGGCCGGTTTGGGCGGCAACCGCTTCGGTAGAGTCGGGGCATGACCACCAGTGGCCCTGTGCGGCAGTTCCTGTCCGGCGACGCGCGGGAGATTGCCCCGCTGCTCCTTGGCGCGGTACTGACGCATGCCGGCGAGGAAGGTACCGTCGCGGTCCGGATCACGGAACTCGAGGCGTACATGGGCCCCGTGGATTCGCTCCATCCGGATCCCGGCTCGCACACGTACCGCGGGCCCACCCGCAGGAACGCGCCCATGTTCGGCCCGGCCGGCCACCTCTACGTCTACTTCACGTATGGCATGCACAACTGCGCCAACATCGTCTGCGGTCCGGCGGGCCATGCCTCGGCCGTGCTGTTGCGCGCTGGGGAAATCGTCGAGGGCCGCGACCTGGCGCTGGCGCGGCGTCCGACGTCGAAAGCGCCGAAGGACCTGGCCAGCGGACCCGCCCGGCTGGCCACGGCACTCGGGCTGACCACCGAGGACAGCGGGCGGGACGCCCTGAGTTCCCCTTTCAGTCTTGCACTGCCGCATGCACCCGCCGCGCATGTCAGTTCCGGGCCCAGGGTGGGCGTCGCCGGGCACGGCGGCACCCACGACTACCCTTGGCGGTTCTGGATCACCGGGGACCCCACCGTGTCCCGCTATAAGGCTGCGAAGGCACGTCCGCCGCGGGCGTAGGCTTGACGGGTGAACTCCAGCGAACGTCATCCTGCGCCCAGGCCCCGTCCCGTCGACGAACTCATCACCAGCCTCTGCGCGACGGTTCCGGACTATCCCAAGCCCGGCATCACCTTCAAGGACCTGACCCCCGTCTTCGCCGACGGCCCCGCTTTCCGGGCAGTTGTTGATGCGCTGGTTGAGCCCTTCAAGGGGCAGTTCGATGCCGTGGCCGGCGTCGAGGCGCGGGGGTTCCTGCTCGCCGCGGCCGCGGCCTACGCCACCGGCACCGGTGTTGTTACGGTGCGCAAGGCCGGCAAGCTGCCGCGCGAGGTGTACTCGGAGGACTACGCCCTGGAATACGGCACCTCCACCCTGGAGCTGCACAAGACGGACCTGGCCCGCGGCAGCCGGGTGCTGATCCTGGACGACGTCCTCGCCACCGGCGGCACGCTCGGAGCAGCCGCCCGCCTGTTTGAACGCTGCGGCGTCCATGTGTCCGGCGTCGGCGTGGTGATGGAGCTCGGTGAGCTGCGCGGCCGCTCCGCCCTGGCCGGGCACCGCGTGCGGTCGCTGCTGCGCCTCTGAGATAACCTGCTTTAAGCAGCTCAACAGCCGCCACGCCAGCCGAAAAGGTTATAGAATGGACGGTCTGTCTTTTGCGATAGGGGAACGATGCACGACGCCGATTTGGCCCACGAACGGGACTACGTAGCCGGTCTGTACGCACGGCTTGATGAACTGCGCGAGGAAAAGCGCACCCAGCTGGCCCAGGTGCGCCGTGCGGGAGCAGTCGGCACCATGCAGAATGTCTCCGAACGCGACGCCTTCGCTGCCCTGTACGAGGACCGCCTCGCCCAGCTCGACGCCGTCGACGACCGGCTGGTGTTTGGCCGGCTGGACCTGGACTCCGGCGAGGCGCAGTACATCGGCCGCATCGGGCTCACCACCGAGGACCTCGTCCGGCTCATGGTCGACTGGCGCGCGCCCGAGGCAGGCCACTTCTACCAGGCCACCGCGTTCGACCGCCAGGGTGTCCGCCGGCGCCGGCACCTGATCCTGCAGGGCCGCGAGGTCAAAGCCATTGAGGACGACGTCCTGGACGCCGACATGCTCTCGGACGCCGATTCCCTACAGGGCGAGGGTGCCCTGCTGGCCGCCCTGAACTCCAAGCGCACCGGCCGCATGTCGGACATCGTCGGCACCATCCAGTCCGAGCAGGACCGCATCATCCGGTCCTCCATCTCCGGCGCGCTCGTGGTCCAGGGCGGACCCGGCACCGGCAAGACGGCCGTGGCCCTGCACCGTGCCGCTTACCTGCTGTATACCCACCGTGACCGGCTCAAGTCCGCCGGCGTGCTGCTGGTGGGCCCGTCGTCGTCGTTCATGAAGTACATCGAACGCGTCCTGCCGTCGCTGGGTGAGACCGGCGTGGTGATGGCCAGCCTCGGCAGGCTCATGCCGGGCATCAACGCGGTACCGGAGCAGGAAGCCGACGTGGCCGCGATCAAGGGCAGGCTGGACATGGCAGAGGTCATCGCCAATGCCGTGGCCAACCGGCAGCGCATTCCGGCCGAAAACCGGATCCTTGAAGTCGACGGCCGCAAGCTGACCCTCACGCCCCGTCAGGTCCGGCGCGCCCGTGAACGCGCACGCTCCACCGGCAAGCCGCACAACGAGGCCCGCGTTACGTTCGTCAAGATCCTGCTCCGCGAGCTGACCGAGCAGATGACCGAGCTCGTCGAGGCCGGCAACATCGGCAACAACGCCGACCGCTCCTACCTGGCCGAGGACGTCCGGACAGCCCGTGACGTGCGCATCGCGCTGAACCTGTGCTGGATGCCGATGACGCCCGAGAAGCTCGTCAGCGAACTCCTCAGCAAACCGGCCCTTCTCGAAGCCTGCACGCCCGGGCTGACCGCCCGGGAACGCGAGCTCCTGCTGCGCGCTCCGGACGCCCCGTGGACAGAGGCCGATGTGCCCCTGCTTGACGAAGCAGCGGAACTCCTCGGTGAGCTTGATCCCGCTGCCGGCCGCGGTCTCGCCCAGCAGGAGCAGGACCGTGCCCGCGCCCTGGCCAATGCCCGGCAGACGCTGGTCAACATGGAGTCGGCCGGCGTCGATGTCCTGATGTCGGCCGAGGAGCTCGTTGAGCAAAACGAGGAGCGCGAGGCCCGCCTGACGGCCGCCGAGCGCGCCACCAGCGACCGCACCTGGGCTTTCGGCCACATCGTCGTCGACGAGGCCCAGGAACTGTCGCCCATGCAGTGGAGGCTCCTGGTCCGCCGCTGCCCGCTCAAGTCGTTCACCATCGTGGGGGACATCGCCCAGACCAGTTCGGTGGCCGGTGCTAAGTCCTGGCAGGGAGCCCTCGCCCCGATGTTCGGCGACCGCTGGCAGCTTGAAGAGCTCACGGTGAACTACCGCACGCCGTCGCAAATCGCCGAGGCAGCGGCCCGCATGGCCAACGCCGCTGGCCTGGTGGTCTCTGCCCCGAAGGCAGTCCGGGAAGGCCGCTGGTCACCGGTCATCGACCGTGTTGACCACGGCGGCCTGGTAAAACGGCTGGTGGAGGTCCTCCCCGAGGAGCTGGAAGCGCTCGACGGCGGCCTGCTCGCCGTGATTGCCGACGGCGACCTGCTGCGGGAGGCCACGGCCGCGCTGCGTGCCGAGTACGGTTCCCGGCTGGGCACCGGTGCCGGCAGCTATGAACAGGACATGGTGGTTATCAGCCCGCGGGAGGCCAAGGGACTTGAGTTCGACGGCGTCGTGGTCCTGGAACCGCGCGCCATGCTGAACCACGAACACGGCAGGGTCGGCGACCTGTACGTCGCCATGACCCGCCCCACACAACGGCTGCGGCTGATCGCGGCCGATGAGGTTCCGGCAGGCATCGAGCGTTAACCAGCTTTGTCCCTTGCGGGTTCGTCCCTTGCGGGTTGTCCCTTCGGGGCAGGTCCGGCCGTCCGAGGCCGGGCCTGCCTCCGGCACGCATCCGCGTGGCGCTGATCCTGCTAACTTAGAAGGCGTGTCACAACTAAACGACCTCGAATCCCAGCAGAACGACCCCAGCTTCGCCAACATCTGGCAGGAGCTCAAATGGCGCGGCCTCGTCCACGTATCCACCGACGAGGTGGAACTGGAAAAGCTCCTCGCCGGCGAGCCGGTCACGTATTACTGCGGATTCGATCCCACGGCGCCGAGCCTCCACCTGGGAAACCTGGTCCAGCTTCTCCTCATGAGGCGCATTCAGTTGGCCGGCCACAAGCCCCTCGGCCTCGTGGGCGGCTCCACCGGTCTGATCGGCGATCCCCGTCCGACGGCGGAACGCACACTGAACACGAAGGACACCGTGTCGGAATGGGTCGGCTACCTGCAGGCCCAGGTCCGCCGCTTCCTCAGCTTTGACGGCGCCAACGCCGCCCGCATGGTCAACAACCTCGACTGGACGGCACCGCTGAGCGCGATCGACTTCCTCCGCGAGGTCGGCAAGCACTTCCGCGTGGGCACGATGCTGCGCAAGGATGCCGTGGCCTCACGCCTGAACTCTGAGGAAGGCATCAGCTACACGGAGTTCAGCTACCAGATCCTGCAGGGCATGGACTACCTGCAGCTTTACCGGGACTACGGCTGCGTGCTGCAGACCGGCGGCTCAGACCAGTGGGGCAACCTCACCAGCGGTACGGAACTCATCCGCAAGGTGGAGGGCAAGACGGTCCATGCACTCGGTACTCCGCTCATCACCAATGCCGACGGCACCAAGTTCGGTAAGAGCGAGGGCAACGCCATCTGGCTGGACGCTGCCATGGTCAGCCCGTACACCTTCTACCAGTTCTGGCTGAACACCGCGGATGCCGACGTCGTTGACCGGCTGAAGGTGTTCACCTTCCTGACCCGCGCCGAGATCGATGAACTGGCTGTTTCCGTGGCCGAGCGCCCCTTCGCCCGGGAAGGGCAGCGGAAGCTCGCGTACGAAGTCACCTCGCTGGTCCACGGTGTCGAAGCGACGGAAAAGGTTATTGCCGCCTCCGCTGCGGTCTTCGGCAATGGCGACCTGTCGGTACTGGACGAACAGACGCTTGCCGCGGCGACGGCGGAACTCCCGTCCGCTTCTGTGGATGGAACTGGCCTTGGCATCATTGACCTGCTGGTTGCCTCGGGCCTGTCGGACAGCAAGTCTGCAGCCCGGCGGGTTGTCGGCGAGGGCGGTGCCTACGTCAACAACACCAAGGTCTCCGATCCGGACGCGGTGATTCCCTCGTCACAGCTGCTGCACGGCAAGTACCTGCTGCTGCGCCGGGGCAAGAAGAACCTGGCCACGGTGCAGGTGACCGGCGTCTAGCACTTGCACGCTTCGCGCCGGAACCGTTGATACCGGAGCCCTAGCACCGGAACCGACCAAATGCACGCTTCTCCGCGGCCGATTTGCACGGCCGTGGGGGAGCGTGTATTGTCTTTTGAGTCGCCGCCGCTGAGCGGGGACAAACCCCCTTCACTGAGAAGCAATTCTTCACCTTCAAAGCTTGAAAGAAGAAAAGCTTCCCTTTAGTGCTGGGCGGATTCATTCATCGAAGTGAATATCGGGTGAATAACCCGGATTTGCAAAGTGAAAATGAATGAAATAAGCTGGAAACATCGCAGCGAGGAAACGCGGAAAAGAAATTGCCGGTTATTGAACCGGAAATTATATTCGCAGAGTATCCGAATGTGTCTGTTGTTTGAGAACTCAATAGTGTGCCAAGTTTATTGATACCGATTTTTTATTGATTGGTTGAATTGCCGGGCCGCCCACCCCCGTGGT
>NZ_JBHUSB010000022.1:0-69242 GCF_042673905.1 Arthrobacter sp. NPDC057009 | reverse complement strand
CGACTGGCTCCATGCCTACAATCACCACCGAGCCCACACCGCCCTCAAAGGTCAGACACCGGTCAGCCGCGTCACCAACCTCTCAGGTCAATACAGCTAGACGGCCCGGTCTGCCGGGAACTCGCCGCCACCGCGGCCCGCCACGGCATCACGCTGGTGGCGGGCGTGGTGGAAACGTCCGACGAGGAGGGCCGGGCGTACAACACACTGGTGGCTTTTGACTCTTCCGGTGCATTGGTGGCGGTCTACCGGAAGATCCACCTGTTCGACGCGCAGGGCTTCGGGGAATCGATGTTCATCAAGCCGGGCCCGTCCACCGAGCCGGTGGTGTTCGAGGCCGGGGGAGCGGTTTTCGGGCTGATGACCTGTTACGACCTGCGGTTCCCGGAGCTGGCCCGTTCCCTGGCCGACGCCGGCGCGCAGGTTTTGCTGGTCTGCTCGTCCTGGGTGCCGGGCACGCACAAGACGGAGCAGTGGCTCTCTTTGAATGCGGCCCGGGCGATCGAGAACAGCGTGTACGTTGCGGGCGTCTGCCAGGCGCCGCCGGTGTCCGTCGGGCGGAGCCTGCTGGTGGATCCGATGGGGTACGTGGAGGCGGATCTTGGGCCGGAGCCGGGGGTGCTGACGGTGGAGGTTTCGTTGTCTACTGTGGCGCGGGTGCGGGAGCAGTTCCCTATGTTCCGGCAGCGGCGACTGGGGTAGGGGCGACGCCTGCCACCTACGCAGGTCCCAATTGAAATCGTCCAATTGGCCAACCTGGATGTTGTTGTCTGGACCCCGACCGCCATCCTCACGTTGCTCGCCGGCCATCTGGTCCCTATCGCCAAAGCCGCTGCCAGTGGCTAGGTCCAAACGATGCCTCCCGTCAGTCCGAGCGGGAGGATCCGGCGAGTAGCGGCTAAAAACCCTGGCGCCGCCACCCGCCCCCACCGAAGCTTAACCACCACGCAAGCCCGAGGCCGGCAAGCATCTGCGGAAGCGCCGAGGTGCAGGCCGAAATGGACCCGCGTCACGCGTAGGTCCTCCACATCTGTGCCAGCTTGGGAACCGTGCAAGGACTGCTGTCTATACGCGGTACTTATCCTTGCGCTTCCTGAACGCTTCGGCCCCACCGTCCAATATCTCGCAGGCGTGTTCGCGGATTCCGCTTGTCGACAGCACGAAGTCGTGCTGTCGCTTGGGGATGCTGTGCTCCAGGGACCCGCCTAGGTAGTCGAAGGTTCGCGAGGCATGGTTTTTGCGGTCATCTCCATGCCTGTTCGCTACGATCACAAGTTCTGAATCGGCGCCGAGCACCAGATTGGCATTGTGCGTCACCATGACGATTTGGCGGCCGGTCTTCCTCTTGTTCAGGTAGGGAACGATGTGTTGATATATGGACCGGCTGTCGAGATCGTCTTCCGGCTGATCGATCAGCAGAGGCCATGCCTCTTGGGACTGGTTCAGAATCAGCGTGAGCGCGAACAGGCCTTGCTTACCCGGAGTCATGGAAGACGGAGCGAAACCACCGATCCGATCACCATCTAAGCATGCGAGGAATCGGATTTCCTCCGTTACCGTGAGGACGTTGCTTGCCACCTCTCGGTGAGACCGCCCTTGCTTGATCTTCTGTCGGCCTGAAGCCAGAGCTTCTAGGAAGTCACCAGTTTCCGATCTGATCAAATCGAGGTGGATAGCACCCGTTTCTTTGTCCACGTAGTGGTTTGATCGTTGGTTGAAATCCTGAGACAGAGTATCCAGTCTCTCCTGCTCATGACCTATTTCTAGGTCCAGCTCAATATCGTCAAGCACGGGCATCTTGCCCTCAAACTGCTGCTTCAACCCTTGAAGGTGCTCCAACCTAGCACTGGTCGCGGTGGAGATCTTATCCAGTTCAGAGGCCTGCTCATCTTTCAGCCGGTTGAGATTCTCCTCCTGTACGCTTATCAGGTTCAACAGGGCATCCTGCTTCTTGAGGCTCTGGACGATGACCTCCAGCTCCGTATTCTTGCCGTTCTTGGCGATCAGTTCGGCATTTTCGAGCTTCAGTTCTTGTAGAGAGCCGTTCAGCGCAACAAGCTTCGAGCGAGTCGTATCCGCATAAGCGGCTAGTGCGGTATTGACGGCCATCTGCAGCGGTTCCCTGACATCGTCTACCAAAATCTGGACGTCGCTAGCTAGGGCTTGGGGCAATTTGCTCAGAGGCTGATTGAGCTCAATGCGGACTATAAGGCTTTCGGCAGCAGTGTCTTCCGACTCGCCGGAAGAGATGAAGGGGGCCAGAGCCCTCTGCTCCTCTTCGTACACAGCGATGTCCTGCTCTATGTCGGCCATATGGTTGAGCACCTTTTGATAAAGGTTCGTTTCCTCGACTGATAGTGAAGACTGCTCCCGAAGTAGTTTTATACGTCCCTCTAGATTCTGCCTCTGGGAAGTAATGGCGGCTTTGTCACCAAAATCATGGATGGTTTGCTGGACTTGGTCAATCTCCTTGCGGAGCTCGAACCACTTCGATACTGCCAGTTCGATATGACTGTTGCATGTTGCGACCTCAGACAAAGCCTTCTTGTGGGCAATCTCGAAAGACGGATCCAGCCTGTGCAAAGCAGGTTTGATCTTTGCTGTGATTTCACTGGGTCGGCCACTGAGCGCGTACAGCGAATTCTGAGGAATGTAGATAACCTTCCCCTTTTGAACTGCAGGGTCCTCCCATTGAACCTCACACCCTGTCGTTCCCATATCAGTCCATTTTTTGCCTGCGGCAGGACCGGTGTCTTCTCGCTTTTGGTACTGCCCAGTCGCCATTTGCTGATCCACGGTATAGTCCGCGTCCACGGCGTGAGAGATGTAAGCAAGCAAGGCAGACTTGCCCGACGATCGGCTTCCGATGATTGAGGTCAGGTTCGAATTCAGAACTATTTCGTCTGGGAAGTCGGAAGATCCAGGGAACCGAACGCGAGAAATCACCTGATACGGCTCTTTCGCGTCTGGCTTGTGGGGCTGGATGCGTGCGCGGTCCTTGGGCTCGATTAGAGTCTGACATAGGCCAGCGTAGGTGGGATCCGCCTTGATCCACGTGACTTCATTACGTTGGTCGGCTTGCTCAATTGTCTTACCCAATCGAGATCCCAGCTGTTCAAACGAATGGGAATCGCATCCACTGAAAACAGGTTTGGGCCTTACAAAGGACCCCGGAAGCTCCATCCGGTCAGTTTGCAGGAAATACTCGCTGCTGCTTGAGGCACCGAAAAATCCGTCAGACAGCTGGTCGATTGCGTCCGTCAGGTTTTCCTTCCGACGCGCGCCTCGCTGCGGCCGTATACCGTCTCCTTTGCAGGAAGTAATGACCAACAGGTGTTCCTGCCTGTCGATGTCAGTGCCGAAAGTAGCTCGAACTGCTTCTTCAAGGGATTCGCGGCTCACGGTGGCGGATTCGTAGTCACTCTTATTCTCGAGTTCACTACATGCTCGCCTACGGCCCCCGGCAGCAATCAGTTCAGTCTTTAGATGGGACATGAACCTACTCGCCGTCCCGCTGTCGAGATTCTCCGGGAAGATAACATGAACGTTGACCTCTTCACCCTCTCTGTTGACTGATTCGTTCAGCCGCAGTTCCAGATTCGGAAGGAGTGTCTTGGTGCTCCTGGGGTACTTTCGCTTGAAAAACTCAATGAGAGCCAAGGTGTCCGCTAGGGCAAAGTAGTCGGTGATGCCGAACACGGCGACGTCTGACTCTTCCAGCGCCACGCAAAACCTGTCCCAGTCAGGCATGCCCTCCCGAGGTGTGTATCCGTCAGCGAGTTTCGTGCCGGGTAGATGAAGGTGGAGATCCCACTTGCGCCATTCGGATCCACCAGGAAATAACGACATGCTGCTTGTTCTGCCCCTCGTTGATTTTTCAAGTACCGTGCTGAGCCTAATCGAGGAACCGTCAGACCGAAGACGACTCGCAAGGGAAGGAGCCTTCGGCGCAGTCTTGGTTTCTGTGTTCTGCCCTGTGTCTGAAAATTCCAACGCCGAACACGCGTTTCAGAGTCGACTACATATGTCAACAGGAGCGTTTTAGGCACCGAGAGTTCAACGAATCTTGACTGCGAGTACCCGCCAGACATTGTCGCTTAAGCCACTTCTCGCCCGTGAGCCGAAGAACCGTCTCGTGGATCGGAAGGTCGTTTGGTTGGCTCCGTAAGCATCGTGTGCGGAAGACTGTTGCCGTGAGCAACTCTCCCCGAACTGGCAACCAGACCCGCCAGCGCACAGGCCTTGCAGTGGCCGGCCTCAGTCTGGGCACGGCGCTGAACCCTCTGAACTCGTCCATGATCGCCGTCGCCCTAGTGGTGCTGCGCGAGGATTTCCGGCTCGACGTCGCCACAGTCACCTGGGTGATCACCGCCTTCTACATCACCTCGGCAGCGGGCCAGCCGCTGATGGGCAGGCTTGCCGACAGGTTCGGACCTCGCAAACTCTTCATGCTCGGCATGGGGCTGGTGGCCGTCTCCTGCGCGCTGGCGCCCTTCTCGCCCAACTTCGTGTTCGTCTGCATCGCGCGTGCGCTCATGGCGCTGGGGACGGCGACGGCGTACCCGAGCGCCGTCGTCATGGTCGGCACCCTGGCCAGGCTGGCCGACACGACTCCAACAAGGCCGCTTGGCCGCATCCAGATGGCCAACACTTCCGGGGCCGCGGTGGGACCGGTGGTCGGCGGCCTGCTCGTGAGCCTGGTCGGCTGGCAGGCGCTGTTCCTGATCAATGTGCCGCTTGCACTGGCGGCGCTGCTCATCGTGCGGAAGGTTGCCCCGCCGGACGAGCGCAAGGAGCAGGGCAGCATTGCCACCCTGCTCCGCGATTCCGACATCCCGGGCATCCTCGCCTTCGTCGGCGGCATGGTCCTGCTGCTCATGGGCCTGTTGAATGCGCTGCCCGGATACCGCTGGTGGCTGCTCGGCGGTGCCATGGTCCTGGCCGTCCTGTTCGCCTGGCGGGAGCTGCGCTTCGACCGGCCGTTCCTGGACCTGCGGTTGCTCGGACGGAACCGGCCGCTGCTGTTGGTGTACCTGGGCTTCACAGTGTTCAGCGGCGTCTACTACTTTGCTTTCTTCGGGCTGCCGCAGCTGCTGCAGGAAGCCGGCGGCTACAACCCCGGTTTGGTCGGTGCGCTGATGCTGCCACTGGCGGCCATGTCGGTGGTCGTCACCCCGATCGCTGTCCGGGCGATCGACCGGTTCGGCGTTCGGCGGGTGCTGCTGGTCGGCGTCGTCCTTCTGACCATAGCGGCAGCGGCACTCTGGCTCCTGACCGCATCATTCACCGTCCTGCTGGTGCTGGCGCTGACGGCCCTGATGGGTGTGCCGTACGGTTCCGTGAGCATCGCCTTCAACCAGGGGCTGTACATCTCTGCCGCGGCGGAGGACAGGGGAGTGGCCGCCGGGATCTTCCAGACCTGCCGGTACGTCGGCGCCATCAGCGCCACCGTGATGATCGGCATCTTCTACGGCACGGGGGTGAACCAGGAGAACTGGGGCCGCGTGGTGCTGGTAATGCTGGTGCTGAGCGCGGTGACGTTCGTGGTGTCACTGCTCTGGCGGGAGCAGAAGGCGGCGTAGAAGAACGACGGCGGCGGCCGTCGTGGTGCGGAGCTGGGCTGACGAGCGTGTATCGCTACAGGGGCAAGGGGTATTTTCGGTCTTGGCACACTAGATCCAACTTCGTGCCGCGCCGACATCGCTGCCAGCATGGGAGCCCCTGCCCGGTAACTCCAGCAGTGAGAAGTCCGCAGTGCGCCGCCTCTGTGTCGTCGGTGCTCCGCTTGGGGTTATCCGCCCTTCTCTTCCATGTGTTAAGCGCGGAAATCCTATTGCGACGAAGAGCCTCAAGATTGGCTCAAGACTGAATCAACGTTGTCTCAAGATCACCGCAGTTTTGCGTTTGGCTGGAAGCGGATGAAATAGGCTCCTCTGGAGAAACAAATTCGGCTTAGAAAAAGGCCCGGCTACTTGCCGGGCCTTCGTTAATTGGGGAAGACGATGTCGAGCAATATAAAGGCATGACGTCGTTCTGCTGCCTTCCCCCGGGTCCACCCGGCCAACCCTCTGACCTCACGGGATCAGCGGGGAAGCAAATCATCCGATAACAGCACGGTGCATCGTCGTGAGGCGATGCACGCACTAAAACTTGCATTTGAGAGGCAATACACTATGAAGTGCACAAAGTCCCTGGTCACCCTTGCCCTGATCGGCTCTGCTCTGTCCCTGTCCGCATGTGGCGGCAGCAATGGGGCAGTGTCCGGCACGGCACCGACAGCTGAAACTGTGGAGAAGCAGGTCGAGACTCCAAAGCCCACGGGTCCCGCCAAGTCATCCCGCGGCAACTATGTCATGACTGCTGGCAGCAAAGCATTTGCAACGCAGACTGACCAGCTCACCGACAAGGAGACCGCCAAGTTCACGGTGGACTCGATCAAGAAGGGCGTTTGCACAGGGGAATATGTCCAGCCGCCCACAAACGGCAACATCGTGTTCGTAAAGGTCACCGTACAGACCCTTCCGGCGCTGGCAGAGTCGAGCTTCCCGACGTTCAGCATTAGCGCTCATGACTTCAAGTTCATTGCCAAGAACGGCACTACGTTCAACGGCTCGCTGTCGACCGCGGGTACGTATGGATGCTTGCCCGATGCGGAGACGTTCCCGAGTGCTGGCGTCGGTCCCGATCAGAAAGCCTCCGGGATCATCGTCATCGACGTGCCGCAGCCGGCTGGAACGCTCCTGGTCAAGAGCGACTTCGGTACCGGCTACGAGTACACCTTTTAGATTCCGAGAGGGGGGAACGCAATGAGCAATCAGTACGACGGACCAGCCAATTACCAGCCGCCTACGCAGTCTGCCTACGGTCAGATGGGTATGCCGCCCGTGCTACAGCCGGCACCGGAGCCAGGAAAGCCTAAGCGGAAGTGGCTGCTGCCGGTTGGCCTGGCTGTCGCTGGCCTGGTCCTGGGATTTGGGGCTGGCATGGGCGCCAAACCCGAGCCTGAAATTGTGGTGCAGGAGAAGATTGTTGAGAAGGAAGTCGAAGTCGAAGTAGTCAAGGAGGTCACGCCGCCGTCGTGCATCGAGGCACTTGACGTGACGCAGGAGGCGATTGAATTGTTCTCCACCTATCCGGAAATGGCGAACGATGCCGTACAGGCAGCTGGCACCTTCGACACGGCGGGGCTGCAGGCGGCTACTCGAAAGATCGAGACCTTCAACAGTGACTTGGGCAAGTTGACACCAAAAGTTGGCGCGCCCGTGGCAGCGTGCCGACTCGCGGCCGAGTGAGCAACCGGCTCGGAGGGATGTCCCCGCAGAAACTGAAAGAGGTGGGATCTGCCGGTAGCGCTGCTGACACTCAGCCTGCTGGTGCGTGACATCTCCGGATCGATGGGGACAATCGGTTCCGAAGGTCTCCTCAGCAGCGGTGGTCTACCACCCAAAGGCTGTCGAGACTGTGCTGGACACCTGCAGACAGGCTTTTAGCTGACAGATGATGGGCCTACCGCAATGGTGGGGTGGTGGCGACAACAACGGATGCTGAGTACGTCGGGAAGCCAAGACATCTCAGGCTTTGCTCGACTCTAATATGAAGCTAGGGGAGGCGGCGGGAAAGATCATGGACGTCGTCTCCGGACTACAAGGCCGCATGGAACTCGCCGCGCGCCGGCTAGTTAGACCGCGGAGTGCGGCCGGTTCCTTTGGGCCGGCCAGTCCAGGATTTCTTGGGGTCAGCCACGGCCCATCACGGTCCCGCACCGTACGTACGATCAATTGTTCAAATTCCAAGGGAGAGCAGGAAATTCATGGGGCAGTCCACATGGGCCAGAAGGATCACGGCTGCCGGGGCGGCACTAACACTGGCAGCGGCCTTGGGAGGATGTGCCTCAGCAGCAGTTCCTGCCGCCGCGCCTTCCTCAGATCAGCCGCCCGCCGACGGAGGAAGTTACGGCACGGTCTCGGCGCTGAAAGACGCAGTGGTGGGGGCCGGGCTCGAATGTTCGGCGTGGGACGAGCACAATTCGACAAAGCTCGCTGCCTCCTCGGGAAAGTGTGGGGACGATCTGATCATGGCCACCTATGCATCGGACACGTCCAAAGACGAGCAATTGAATCTCTGGAAGTCCTTCGGCGAGTACGTCGAAATGAAGGTACTTGTCGGGAGAAACTGGACGGTCAGTACCGACAGCGCCGCTGATTTGCAGAAGAAGCTCGGTGGAACCGTGTTCACAACGCCCGGGAAGAAGTAAAGCTGAGGGCACATCTCCGGAGCTGGGGCTGAGCGCTACGTGGCGGAGCGCCGGAGGCGGGCCAGGCGCGCCAGCCGCCTGAAGGCCAAGACAAACACGAGCTCGATCAGGACCATGAGCCCGACCAGCAGCCACTTCTCCTGACTGATGAACACGACGGCGCCGGTGAGGACCAGCACGGTCCCAAGGGCCAGGGCGTACACCGCGAACCCGAGGGCCACCTTTGCGCTGCGCACGCCGGTGCGGAAGCCAAAGCCCTGCGGCAGGCCGCCGGGCAGTCCCTGGACGCGGTCGTGACCTGCGGGCGGGAGCCGGTCGAACTCCTGCCACAGATCCTCGTCGTGATCGCGGTCGGTCATGCTTCCATTATCCCGCGCGGTGGGGCCCCTGCTCTGTGCCCAAGCCTTTATTGGACCCTGTCACCGTCCTATTCGAGTCAGCGCGAGGCCGCGCATCAGGGACCTCGTCACCTGCAGGGAGAGCCGTGCTGCCGGCGTTCCCTGACGAGATCTGCCGCTTGATCTGCTCGAGCTCCACTTTCAGCTGGTCAACGGTGGCCCGGTATTTTTCGAACTCGGCCTTTCGGCGCCTCTCCTGAATGTAGCTGGTGACGGCGGCGAGGATGCCAAGCGGGAACGACACCAGCAGGGCCCAGCCGGACGTGCCCAGGAAGCCCAGTGCTACGGGCAGTGCCTGTTTAAATGCGAGGAACGCGTTCACCTGGCCAACCACGTCGTTGAGGGCGGAATCCAGGGGGCCCAGAAACTGCCCCACCATGGGCGTGCCGGAAAACGACGGTGCGCTCAACGGCTGTTCCCCTGCAGACCAGCGCGGGTCACCGACGTGGTTCATGACGTAGATCCCGGCGCCGGCATTGAGGGCCGCGAAGAGCAGGACGGCACCAAGCACAGTCCAATGAAGTTTCCGGGGCCGCCAAACACCCACCGCAAGCGCGAAGACGGCGGCCGCAACCCAAGTAGTGATGCTGAGTTGGTCGCGGCTCATGCCGCCCAGTAGATCCAAAGGATTCCCCGTCCCCTCAGGGTTGATGCTGATGTCTGCTCAAGCCGCAAGCGAGCTTATCCCAGTCGCCGCCCAATCACGCACCAGTGACGCCGTCGTTGCAGCCAACTGATCTTGGGTCTTAGGCCGCCTGCCGCGTGAACAGGGATAAGACGGGGAACGGACGACGGCGGCAGCGAGAGTCGTGTGAATAGGCTGCGGTTTTCATTGTTGTGTCAGTTGGCCGGTGGGAAGATGGTGGGGAGTTGGGCACTAAGAGGGGGTGCCGGCAGAACGGCGGCGCGTGTCCAGTCCGAACAGACAGGGACGGTGACCGAGCCATGACAGAGCACCCTTTAAAGCAACGGCGACTGCGCGTATCCGACGTGAACGTCGTCAACCACCGCACGCTGCGCAAGGCGCTCGGCGGCACCATCGTCGGCAATACCATGGAGTGGTACGACGTCGGCGTGTTCGGCTACCTGATCACCACCATGGGCCCGGTGTTCCTGCCCGAGGCGGACAGGGCCGTGCAGAACCTGTTCCTGCTGGGGACCTTCGGCGCCACGTTCATCGCCCGGCCCCTGGGCGGCATCTTCTTCGGCTGGCTGGGCGACAAGATCGGCCGGCAGAAGGTCCTGGCCATGACCCTGATGCTGATGGCGGCGGCGACGTTCGCCGTCGGCCTGCTGCCCGGCTACGCGGTGTTGGGCATCTGGGCCGCGGTGCTGCTGGTGATCACCAAGCTGGTGCAGGGCTTCTCCACCGGCGGCGAGTATTCCGGCGCCACCACGTTTGTGTGCGAGCACTCGCCGGACCACCGAAGGGGCTTCTACGTCAGCTTCCTGGACATGGGCAGCTACCTCGGCTTCGCACTGGGCGCCGCGCTGGTGTCCGTCCTGCAGCTGACCCTGGGACAGGAACAGATGGAGGCATGGGGCTGGCGCATCCCGTTCCTGATCGCCGGTCCGCTGGGCATCGTGGCCATCTACTTCCGGATGAAGATCGAGGAGTCGCCCGCCTTCAAGGCCACGCAGGAGGCGGAAGCGGTGGCCGCCAAGCACCACGAGACCGCCGACGAGCTCCGGCCCGTAGGCCCGGTGGCGATCTTCAGGGACCACTGGCGGCGCATCGTGCTGGCCATGATCCTCGTGGCCGCCGGCAACACGGTGGGCTACGCGCTCACGTCGTACATGCCGACCTACCTGACCACCAACAAGGGCTACGACGAGGTCCACGGGACACTGCTGACCGTTCCCGTGCTGGTGGTCATGTCGCTGTGTATCCCGCTGACGGGTCGCCTCTCGGACAGGATCGGCCGCCGTCCCGTGCTCTGGATCGGGGCCATCAGCACTGTGGTCTTCGCGCTTCCGGCATTCCTGCTGATCTCGGTCGGCACCGTTCCCGCCACGCTCGCCGGCCTGGCCCTGGTCGCGTTTCCGGTGGCGTTTTTCGTCGCCATTCTCGCGTCGGCGCTGCCGGCACTTTTCCCCACAGCCCACCGCTACTCCGCCATGGGCATCGCCTACAACTTCGCCGTCGCGATCTTCGGCGGCACGGCCCCGTTCATCATCGCCGCACTCATCCAGGCAACGGGCAACGACCTGATGCCGGCGTTCTACCTCATGGCGACCTCGGCCATCGCGGCGGTTATCATCTACTTCTTGCCGGAATCCGCCCAGCGGCACCTGCCCGGCTCCATGCCCAACGTGGATTCGGAAGAAGCCGCTCGCGAGCTGGTGGCAACGCAGGACAACAACCCCCTGCTGGACGTGGACACGCTCCCGTTCGACAGCAGCTACGAGGAGGCGCGGGCGGCGCACGGGGGACGGCCCGACAAGCCGACGGTGATGTGAGCGGGACGCACGCCAAATAGAAGCCGCTCCGACTGCCGCTTTGTGGCAATCACACTCACACAGTTGCTTTGACATCAATCAGCTCGGGGAGACTGACCGGTGCGACTATGCTGACCGATAGGGGACAATAAGGTAATCCGAGGCAGTGAGTCACCCTGAGGGCTTCCTTCCCGATGCGCCGCACGCGATTTGCGCAAAGCTGGGAGATGGAGGGCTTGCGAAATCCCGGGGCCGTCAGCCTGACCCAGGAGGAATTCAAGGGGCATGTTTGACCGGTTCAATGCGAATCTCCGACGAAGACAACTCGCTGCGCTAGCTTCTTGTAGACCGCAACGGAACGTGGGTAGTCGTTTCTTGTAGGGCGCTGTGCTTTCCGCGGCGTACTACAAACAGGCGTTCGCACTGGCGAATCGAGGATCGATCCATGGGGTCATCGATCACTGCAAAATGGCCTGCAGAGATCCAGCCGGTATGATCCGCCTGTCAGCCCTAAACCTCCAGTCCATAGGATCAAGTCCTAAATGACCTTTGCCGTAGAGTCTTCCCCCGGTCCAATGGTGACCGATTGGATTCAAACCATTGCCACCATGGTCGGGATCTTGTTTACTGTCCTAGTCGCCGTTGGAGTTAGTAGGCGGGAGCATGAGCGCCAGGTTTTGCATCAGTCGAAGAAGGATGTCGCCGAAGCGTTGACCGTGTTGCGTACAGTCATGGACGAATACTTCGCAGTGAAAACTCTCACCGAGATCTCGACCGAGGCCGCGGACAGCGATATATCAGGACTGGACGTTCCTGAAATAAGGGCAGCGGCGGACCGCACCGATGAGCCGCTCGAAAAGCTCGAGTCACTATCAAAGCTCATTCAACTTACATCCCCGGAACAGATAAGCCAGAGAATGCTGAGTCTCGTAGCTGAGGTCAGCCAATTTCGCTTCTTGATATCGAAGACGCTGAACGCGCACATAAGAGCGGATCTGATGGCTCGTATAGGTAAACCGGAAGCACTTGGGCCTGTAACAACAGCAGAGGAATACGCGGCGCAGTGGAAACGAATCACTGAAGCCGAAACTCTGCTGACTGTCGTAGCTATGGACTACGAACGTTATTGGGGTCCAGGGGCGAAGATTCGTATGAGTTCTTTGATGCTGTGGTGGAAGTTCGAGTCCTGGGGGCGAAGAAAAGTGGATCTGCTCGATGGCTCAAAGTAGCGCGGGTCTGAGGCCCACAATCGGCAAACGTCTGAAGACGAGGGACTTCTAGGTGACGCCACTCAACCATCTGGCCATACGGTCGCACAGTGTGCTCCGTGTAATACGCTCGGTCGAGCATAGATGGGGAGCGTATCGGCCCGGGAAATGCCCACCGTGCCGCCAAGAGATGCGAAGGCTTGGCGGAGCGGAGTTCTGGCTAATGTGGGGCTCTTTCCGCCGCTAGTGTAGCGAGAAACCCTTCCTGACGCGCAGCCTAGCGGCAGCCCTACTGGTGCTGGAGCGCGGGCTCCGCGGCTTCCGGCTTAGACCAGCCCCGCTCTTTGCGTCCGGCCGGGTAGGCGTGCCGCTTCCCGGCCAGCGTAATGACAAGCGCGACGGCGACCGGCAGCGCCGCGGCGACAGGCACCATGAGCGGGCCGGCCAGGACGAGGGCGGCGGAGCCGTAGAGGGCACCGACGGTGATGCCGAGCTGGATGGTCAGGACGGTGAGGCCGTTGGCGGCATCGCGGTATTCGCCGCCGGCGCGGAGGATGGCGGCCTGGTTGTAGATGCCGATCGCGCCGAGCCCGGCGCCCCAGACGGCCATGAGGACCATGGCAACCGGGAAGATTCCGCCGCCGAGCGGGAGGAGGAGCATCGCGGCGGCGATGGCCGCCGTCGTTATCAGCAGCGAGCGGCGGGGCCGGGTGTCCACGGTGATGCCGGCGATCCAGATGCCAATGAGGCCGGAGGCGCCGAGGACGGTGAGGGAGAGGCTGATGGCGTAGTCGGGGAGGCCGGCTTCGCGGATGAACGGCGCGATGTAGGTGAACAGTGCGAAGTGGGCCAGGACCAGCAGCGGCCAGGCGATGGCCACCGACTTCACGCCGGGCTGGGCGATGGCCAGGCGCATGGAGGGGCGGACGGCGTCGGGCGTCCGGCGGAGACCTGGCAGGAGCCAGAGGGCCAGCCCGGTGAGCAGCAGGCCGAAGCCGGCGAGGAAGAGGAAGGCCGCGCGCCAGCCGAAGAGCGTGCCCAGCGCGGTGCCCAGGGGAGCGCCGATGGCCAGGCCCAGGCTGTTGCCGCTGAAGACGATCGCCAGGGCCTTGCCCACCTTGTCGGCCGGGACCACGCGGGAGACGAACGGCGCCATGGTGGTCCAGAGCAGGCCGTGCGCCAGGCCGCCGACCAGCCGGGCGCCCATGGCGGCGGTGAAGTTGGGGGCGAGGCCCACGAGCACGTTGCTCAGCGCAAACGTCAGGACGAGTGACACGAGCAGGCTTTTCCGGGGAACCCGGGCCAGCAGCCGGGCGGCCGGGATGACGGTGACCACGATGACGGCGGCATAGGCGGCGGCGAGGTAGCCGGCCACGGGCTCGGACACGGCCAGGCCCTCACTGATCTGGGGCAGCAGACCGGACGGCAGGAGCTCGGTGGTGATGGCCGTGAAGGCGATGGTGGCCAGGACCAGCATCGCGGCGAGCGGGAAGCGTTTGGGCGCAGGCGAGGGCAGGGCGGAGGACATGGGGGAGCGGATCCATTCAAAAGGGGGTGGGGCGGAAAGGGACGTCGCTGGCCCGGAAGTTCCAACCACAAAGTTACCGGATTTATTCTCCCTGAGGCAGGGTCTGCCAGTCCCTGTTTGGGAGCACTCGGTGTACGGCACCTCACGGGAGCAGTTACAAAAATTGCATAGCCCTAAGAGTTTTTTGTAACTGCTGCAGTTGTCCGTACCCAGGGATACATTGCAGCCATGACCAATGAAGTGAAGCCCGCAAAGAAGCGGGAAGCCGTCCGGAAGTGCCCGGTGTGCGGCCACGAGTCGTGGCGGATCGCTTACGGCATGATGACGTCGGACGCATGGGCCGAGCATCCGAAGACGGAGTTCGCCGGGTGCTGCGTGATAGTGGAGGAAAGGATCTATCCCGCCACAGGAAAGGTCGAGACCGGGGTGCCGGAGTGGGCCTGCCAGAACCCGGAGTGCCGCCACCGCTGGTGGTGACGGCGCGGGCTCTCAGTGCGCCAGAAGCTCCAGCGCCTTAGCGTATTTCCCCGCCAGCCGCTCCCGCACGTCAGGGTCCAAGCGCGCCGTCCGTACCGGATCGGTGTTGTCCGCGATGTCCGCCAGCTTCACAGCCAAGGCGATGGGATTGCTTCGGATGGCCTCGTAGTACCGGTCGCCCTCGTTCTCCACGGTGCGGGTGAGCAGGACGACGGCGTCAATCACCTCCGCGCTGATGCCGGCGGCCCTGAGATCCTTGGCTGTGATGGAACAGTCCTCGATGACGTCGTGCAGCCATGCCGCCGCAACATGCTTCGGGTCATCCAGCCTGTTTGCCACTCTGCGGGGATGCTCGATGTAGGGGTCACCCAGCTTGTCTGTCTGGAACCTGTGAGCGATGGTCGCGATCGCCTTCGCCGCAGCCACTTCCGGGTTAGCTTCCAGGTTTTCCATTGGTACCCCTTTTTGCCGAGCGTTCGGCCTCCTGCAGCGATACAGGCAGAGTATAAACGCCCCCTGACATACGGTCAGCTCGGGCAGGAGTCGCTTCGACCGAACAAATGTCAGTGGGGGCCCTGACAATGAGGGCATCGGTTAGAGATGAAAGGCACCGACATGCTAGATACGACCGCACTTCCCGAATCCTCACTGGAACTAATGCCGGAGCTTCAGCCCGAGGGAGCGCTGGGATGGGGAATGTTGGAATGGAAGGCCCAGGTGGGGACGTGGGACACGGGCTGGCACGACGTGGAGTCATCCTCCCATCTGGTTGGCCTTATTCAAGCGGTCCGTCACGACGGCAACTGGCTGGTTGTGCAGACCAGGTATATCGATGTGACGCGTTACGGGAGGTACGCCCAGGCCATGAGCACGGGAAGCGGTTACCAGGTAGAGGTTGCAATGGTCAGCGGTGGGAGCACCAATAACTGGCGCATCGGACTGGGACCTTTGGCAGATGAGGCGGCGAACGAGCCACACACGGGAGTTGCTCCGTCACAGAATCTGAGCCTAGCCGGGGCTTGCGAAGTGATGGTGTCTTGGCTGAACGGCCACGGCTTGCCGCTGGGCTATGGCGCGTCACTGCACGTTTACGGATGATCTATGAGTCCTGAATGCCCCCGAACCTGGCGGCCGAATGTGGAGTCATGATGCGACTGTAGGTGACCTCCGGAAGCTCCACGAGGAGATGAAGGATAAGCCCTACGTCCCAAGCCTCGACTGGATCGCCACGGGTGCATTTGTGGACCGGGGTCAGCCTGACGACACGCCGCTGTTCCCCCGGTCCGTGCCCATCAAACCGACTGACGGCGACCACCCTGCCTGACCGCTTCCTGTCTCGGACCACCTTTAACTAAAGCCAGTTGCCTTAGTCGGGCCTCGCCTTGCTAACTAAACGAGGTCGTCGCGGGGCGAGAGCGGGTTCGAATGCAGTAGATCGCAATGAACTGTCCTATGGACGGTTGACAGCCGGGGCTCACTCAGATTTCCTCGTCACCCTTTTCGTTATCCCTGCGCTGGCAGAGCCTCGCTCGCCGATCATGCTGGAAAGTTTGCCTTTCACCGATCTGGCGCGGTCGAGGGTCTCGTTGCCGAGGCGACCCGCGGCATCGATTCCCTCGGCTCCTGTCTCGAGCGCCTTGTCCCTCACTTCCGTCACCGCGTCCAACCATCGGCGCGCTTCCAATGACTGCCGGCCGTCCTCGATCCCGAGCCGCCCGTGAAAGTCCATGACGCCGGTCGCGACATAGTTGCTCGAATGCACCACTGCCCGCGACGCGGCGGGGTGCAGTAGGACCTTCGCGTTGGCTGTGGCAGCAGCCGCATCCATGCGGGCCATCAGTCGTTCGGTGCTCCGTGCGATGAGTTCCAACCGGTTTTGCCGGGCAGCCCTCAG
This sequence comes from Arthrobacter sp. NPDC057009, assembly GCF_042673905.1. Classification (NCBI taxonomy): domain Bacteria; kingdom Bacillati; phylum Actinomycetota; class Actinomycetes; order Micrococcales; family Micrococcaceae; genus Arthrobacter; species Arthrobacter sp. NPDC057009. The sequence goes on along the minus strand of NZ_JBHUSB010000022.1, from coordinate 53,044 downwards.
AGCAAGGCGATGCTGGTCCAGCTCATCCGGAGACGCGTCCAGTACGCGATCAAGTTCGAGCACGGCGATCGCGTCTTGCAGCTGGAAGCAACGAGCCAGAACGGCGAGCCACTCCTGAACCTTGGACTCGGCCTCCTTGGCAGTCGTGGCCAGGTCACCCACTTTCGATTTTTCTTCCATCTTCTCCGCTAGCGCGTCGAGTTGACGCAGAGTGTACGCTTGGGTCCGCGCGATCGTCATCGATGTCCCCTGGACCTTCGACCACGTGACCTCGGAGACCCTGCCAACTCGCTCTCGAATGGTCATAGCCTCCTCGATAACGAAATCCACTCCGATCATGTCCGCTAACACAGCGTCCTTCTGGGCGCGGAGCACATCGTCGACTTTCTCATCTATCGTGGCAAGATAGTCGGTGATCTCGTCCATGGTTTGTTGCATCGCAACCTGTGCCATGATCCCCGCGGCACCAGCCAGAATGGCCGGGTTTGCCAGAAGCGATCCTGGTCCTTGGGCGAACTGGACAATTGCTTTGATCCCTTGGGCTTGGCCCTTTGCTTGGACAACGCCTAAACTGAGCCCCGTCGTCGAACTCTGCATCAGGCCGTACTTTTTGATGGCCTGCGCGGACTCCTCAGTCAGCTTCACCCACCGACCTGAATTGGCAGCAATTTCAGAACTTAGCTGCAAGACTCCGGCCGCGCTACCGAGGGCAGGCTTCAGCCGCTGCAGCCCCAGATCCTTCGACGGCAATCCTTCGGACACCAAGAAGCGGTCGACAGCCGCCGGATCACCGATGACCGCCAGGCCATCACCGTCACTGATCAGCTGAATCTCATTTTCCATTGTTGGCTCCTAAAACGTTGGAAGGGAATGCGGCATCTCTGAATTGAGGCTGAAGTCGAGGTGAGCGCGGCGGACCCAGATTGAGTGTGAGTACCGGAACCGGACACGACTGCTCGGTTGCGCGAGTAGGTGTCGGGAGCACACCGAACTGGCGTATGGGGCTGGGCCCTTCATCCGAGTTCACGTTTATTAGGGAGCAGAAGTGCTGTGCCGCCATCACTTCTGCTCCACGGTACGCCGTCTAAAGACCTCGGCTTGCCCGGGCCTGCAGGAGATCAGGATGAGCTCGCTCACCGTCTGCCCGGTGATGCGCTCTACCATCTGCGCGTAGGTCGACAACTGACGCCAATATGCTGCCATGGTTTCCTGCTTGACGCTTATGTCTGTCTTGAAGTCGGCAATGACAAGGCTTCCGTCGTCCTCGCGATACATCAGGTCCACTACGCCTTCCAGCGTCACGTTCTCGAGCGAGGTGACAATCGGAAGCTCCAGCCAGTGATCCCGGTCGGCAGCCCTCTGAACAGGTGCACTCCTCAGGGCAGAGCGGGCGCGCTCGGCGAGGCCGGCAGGATCATTAAGACCGGCTGCGCTGGCGACCCTTTCGGTCAGCGCCTCAAAATTCTCGGCCTCACGCAGGTCGGTCAGTTCGAGCAGCCGATGCAATGCGGTTCCGAAGTCCGTGCCGTGATCCCCTCCTGGCTCCGCGAATGACGGCAGCTGTGCGTCGTCTTCCATGCCCGCAAACTGGGGTGCCCCAGCGGTTTCCACGCTCTTCTGTCCGTTCGCCGCGTCCTTTGCAGTGGCCGTGACCGAAGTGGCGGACACTATCGCTGAGGACATTTGCCACGCCTCGCGACGGTGCTCCCAGGCTTCGTACGGTTCGACTGGCAAGACCTTGTGAGGCGTTCTGCCCAGTAACGGCATGTCCTCCGGGACACGCAGGTCCGGCGCTGAGGCTACGTCGTCGGAGTCCTTGAGGAACTGGCCAAGACTATTCTTGGCGTTCACGTAGTGCGAGACGACCAGATGGCTTTCCGCACGGGTGCAGGCGACGTAGAGCAGACGGCGTCGCTCGGCGTCATCGAATAGCTTTTCCACGCCTTCCGCGCTCCCGTATCCAGCTGACCGGATATCGCCGATGAAGTGCACTTGCAGTTGCGACTTCTGATCCCAGAGGGCAGCGGACTTCTGATTGTTGGGACCTGATCCGGTCCCGGCCAGAATCACCATGGGGAATTCCAGACCCTTGGAGGCGTGGATGGTCATGATTCGTACGGCCTGGACGTCGGTCTCCGGCACTACGGCTTCCTTGACCCGCGAATTTTCCTCCTGCTGTACCGCCGCCCACACGAGGTAGTCGCGCAGCCCGCCGTGCGTTGCCTCCGTCCAAGCCCTGGCCTGATCAATGACGAACCGGAGCCGACGCCACACATCGCGGTAACGGGGGGCGTCAATCGCTGCTTCCAGCATGCGCCGGTCAGTTACCAGCCGCTCCATGATTTCAGCTGGCGTCAAAACTTCGATGTAACGGCACAGTGCGGCAAGGTACTGAAGGGAGTGCGCGACGGTGGAGTCTTTGACCGCGTCCGGCGGGGTGGAGAAGAGGTTCCAATGTCCTCCGGCTTTTTTCCACTCGAACAGCTCATCATCGCCGCATCCGAACATCGCCGATCGAAGGGTCAATACCAGCGCAGCTTCGTCCGCCGTGTTTGAAATTGCCCGCAAGGCGAGTAGCAGGTCGGTGACTTCCTGGGTGGAGTAGACCAACGATGACGCTTCCGCCCGGTACTCGATGCCGGCGTCATCAAGCGCATCCTCGAGGGCGGCAAGGGACGTGCGGGTGGGGATCAGGACGCAAATGTCCTTCAGCTGGACCGGTGAACATGTGAAATCGCCGGAGCGCTTGCTTTGCTTCTGCCACGCCGGCAGCCCTGCGGTGCCGGTCGCGATTCTGATCGCAGCAGCAACGTCGGCTGCTTCCTGCCGGCGCATGTCATCAGCGGAGACCTTCCCGGATTCTCCGGGCTGGGCGCCTGCACGGCCGATAACGGAGACAGCCGGACCGTTTTCTTCGCTCCATTCGGGGCGTTGCGGATCGGGCGTCAGCGCGTGGTACTCAGGCTGAATGGTTCCACTCGGCCTAATGAGCTGCCCGAACGTGGCGTTGATCCAATCGAGGAGGCGTCCGGTTGACCGGAAGTTGGTCTGGAGCGAAGCGATTGCCGACCTTTGGTCGTTGGAGAAGCGCTCCTGGGCCGCCAAGTAAGTGGCGATGTCCGCCCTGCGGAAACGGTAAATGGATTGCTTGGGGTCGCCCACTGTGAACAGCCGGCCTGCGGGGATGGCTAGCTGCTCCCACCCGTCGGGTCCACACACGTCGTCGGCTGAGATCCGGGTGGCCAATTCCGCCTGAATGGGGTCCGTGTCCTGGAACTCGTCCAGCATGATGCAGCGGTAGCGATTGTGGAGCGTCGTATGTACAGCCTGCTTGTCTTCGCCGACCAGCAGGTCCCGGGCGTGGATTAGGAGATCGTGATACTCCAGCTCGCCGCTGTGCTGGCGTTCGCGTGCAGCCTGCACGAGAACCTCAGCCATGGCGGCTGTGACCGTTTCGACGGCGGGTTCGACGAAGCTGTTGCGCAGGGCGATAGCCTGGTCGGCCAGGTCCTTGCAGGAGGTTCGCACGTCAGCCACGTTAATGGACCAGTTGCCTTTTTGCCCGCCGCCGAAGCCCTTCTGTGGAACAGAGTGCAGAAGTTCGAGCACCAGGCCGAGTTCCCCGGTCTCGGCCTCGGCCAGCCGGCCGTGCCAGCTCCTGATGTGTTCGAAAGCGATGAACAACTTGTCGGCCGAATCCGTGCAGTGATCAGCGTGTGCGAGGACCTCGGCAGTCTGGCGCAGGATCGGGCCAAGATCCACAGCCGGGATGTGCCGCTTCCGGGGAGGGTGGCTTTCCAGCCGGTCCCAGTTCGCGTCCAAGTCAGCGGCCACATTCTGCAGGTGGTCCAAGGAAACGCCGACGGCGAGGATTATGCGGAGTGCGTCGTCAAGGGACGCATCACTGAAGAGTTTTTGCCGGGCCGCTTCCCACCGGCGCGTGAAGGCGATCTGGGACCGCAGCTCGTCCACCACGGTGATTAGGGGCGGCACCCCGGCTTCGATGGGATGTTCGCTGATGATCCGCGCTGCGAAGGAGTGGATGGTACCGATGGGAGCAGTGTCCAACTGATTCAGCGCCCTAAGGCGCAGTTCCGTGGGGCTTGCATCGGACAGCCGCCGGCGGACTCGCTCCCGGAGCTCACCCGCCGCTTTTTCCGTAAAGGTGATGGCGGCGACACTCTTGAGTTCGACGCCGGCGTCGACCATCGCGCAGATGCGCTCGACAAGTTCATGCGTCTTGCCACTGCCTGCGCCTGCTTCGACGAAGATGTTGGCTTCGAGCTCCTGCTCGATCAGCGTGCGGTCTGTCTGGTCGGTGAGTTCCAGGACTTGGGATTTCATTTCTCCGCCTTCAGGAGCTGGGCATACGGCTGGAGTTCGTGGGCGTTTTGAAGCTTTAGCCACTGCTGGCCAAGCTCCTGTGCCCCCATCATTGTGGTGAAGTTGACGTAGCGGTCAGACTCGGGCCGAGGGGGGAATACGCCGTTCCGCAGCGCCGACATGATGAGACCGGCGTCTTCGCGGAGCTGCTCCACGACGTCGTCAGTCACGGTGTAGCCAATCTTCGCGAAGTTGCCGGCCTTGGAGATGAACCAGTATTCGGCGGCGACAGGTGACTGCGGGTCTGCGAGCGTCCGCGCGAACAGGCCGTAAACCGGAAGCTGGTACCGGGTACCGTCCGCGGTGGGATGGTTTTTGAGTGGTGCGTACTTGTCGGCCTTGCCGGTTTTGTAATCGATGACTTTGACGGTGCCGTCGGCATTCCGGTCGATCCGGTCCACCTTTCCCCGGAACCGGATCACGGTGCCGTCGTAGAGGGCCAGCTCGACTGGCGGGTGGCTATCGGTGTCCTCCGGCCCGAAGCTTGCTTCCTCGGCGAGGTAGCTCCAGCCCTCGGTGCGGCTGCCGTGGTCCTCAGCTGCTACCCGCTGCAGGTCTTGGCGGATCATGGCCTGATTCCGCTCCCAGACGTGACTAAGCCACGCAGGGTTGGCGAAATCCGCAAACGCGGCATCTGCCAGCTCCATGAGGCGGTCCGACGACGGGGGAAGGCCGTCTTTGGTGATGCTGCGGACATAATCTTCCAGCACCTGGTGAACGAGAATACCCCGCTGCTGCGGTGAAATCTGAACCTCCAAGGTGACATCCTCCAGGATGTTCACTTTCAGGACGTGCTTCAGGAAGTAACTGAGCGGACTGGTCACCCAGTCCTCGAGGCGAGTCGGCGACAATGCTTTTTCCGCTTCGACGATGCTGCCCGCATGGGCTCCGAGATTGCCGTTGAATCTGGAGAAAATGCCATCACGCCGGTCCCGGGTGACAGCAAGTGCCTGCTGCAGCGCTGTATCATCCCGAAGCGCCGCTGTACGCTCATCGGCCGTGAGGATGCGTCGCAGCCGCCACTCCTGGGCCGTTGGGGGAAGTGCGGCCTTAGTGGGGGAACCGTTCTCTATGCCGTGGGCGAAGGACTGCAGTTCCTTGTCGGGACGGGTGTTTAGCCATCGGGAAATCTGGTAGCTTCCGGATCCGCGCAGGTCCCCGCGGGGGCTCGTGACGATTCGCTCTGATCCCGCGGCTAGGGCGGCGAAGAACTGTTCCTTGCTGGCTTCTGCCCGCTGCTCCACCGTGGGGAGTCCGCAGTCCATCCTTGCCCTGACGGTGTCCGGAAGGAGCGGGTTCTCCCGGATTCTGGCTGGCGCCAGCCCTTCGGCCGCTCCGACGAGGAACATAACGTCCAAATCCCTGGCAACGGCGTCGGCGTAGCTGCCGATGACGACTCCGGTTCCGCTCTTACCGGTCCAGGCACCCTTCGAAGCTACCGCCTCCTCCATTGCACTTTGCACAAGCGTTGGACGAGGCTGCAGGCCGACGAGGTCCAAGTGCCGGAGGTCAAAAGCGGCCTGGCTTACGGCGTCACGGGCAGCCGCCTTCTCCGGCCGTTCTGTCGCTGTTCGAGGGCCCATGAAATCCTCAAGAAGCGAGATCATCCCGGCTGACGCGTGGCCCCAAGTCCCGCTAGAGTGGATCTGCTCAAGCCGGGCTGCGAGTGCCGTGACAAAGGATTGGAATATTTCGAACTGCCCAAGTTGACGGGCTCGGCTATCCGAGCTCTTTTCTCCGGTCTCGTCCTCCGCCGGTGGACTGGCGTACAGCTTTTCACAGACGGCGCTGCTGGGCAGCTTCTGTTCCTGCCAAGCGAACGTTCCTTCGGCGTGTATGTTCAGGATGGCGCGCGCGTCAGGTTGCTGAGGATCGAGTTTCAGTAGTTGAAGAAGGCCGCGGGCGAGCGGCGAGTCGCTGAGCCGATGGGCTGCCGGACCGACGAAGGTTATTCCCGACTCAGTAAGCCGCTGGGACAGCAAGGCGGCATAGGGCCGCGAGGCTGAGTGGAATATTCCGACGCGGTGGCCAGGAGTGCCCGCTGCCAGCTTTTCGACGACAAGCCGGACGACAGCGCGGACTTCGTCATCGGCATCCGACGCTGTCATGAGGGTTGTGATGTCACCCACGGCACCGGACGCAGTGATGCTCTGCATGCCGGCCTCCTCGAGGTTTCGTCGGAAGTCAGATTCGGAGGGGCGGGGCTCCGTTCCGAGCATGAAGCCAATGACGGTACCAAGCCGTCGTTGTACTGAGTTGGTTCCAAGTTTCTGGCCCGCGAGGGCAAACGCGTCATGGTCCGTGTAGCACTTGGAGGCCAGCGCCTCCTTGGCAGTCCCATGGATCCGGAGCACTTCATGCGTGAGCCCCGGAAGCGCGGGGTCGGTTGGATCCGGTGCGGCATCCAGCAGTTCGGCTGTCTTAGCGATGGCGCTGGCCGTGGCGGGCCGGTCGGCAACATCCTTGAAGAAACCCGGAGCATCATTCAAGACTTTGCTGACAGCGCCCAGCCTGAGGACCGGCAGGAGCGGATTCCTTCCACTGAGCGCTGGGTCGTCGGCGATGAGCTCAGCTGCCAGGTCCTTCAAGGTGAAGGCTCTGATGCCGGCACTTCCCGCACCTGAGTTAAGCGTCCGGCCGAGGTACCTAGTTACATCTAGGCCGGAAGCGTGGGACGGGACCAACACGGTGACAGGCGCCAGAGGGTCCGTGGCCTGTGCATGGCCGATGATTCCGGCGAGCTCAGCCAAGGCGTCGCTTACCGAAGAGAAGTTACTGCAGGTCATTTCGTTCCCTCATCCTGACGTTTCGAACAACATAGCAACCTGCACTGACAGGATTGTCATTGCGTCCCTGCCCCGTCATTCCGACTGATGTCGTCGCTGGGCTGTACCGAGCTGACAGGCTCTGATGAATCGGCCTGCTGGGCGGCTGGCACTGGCTTATCTGAGTCAAAGTGGAATTCGTGCAGCGGGCCCGAGACGGCTGGGTCCTTGAGCACGTCCATGGTCTTCTTTTCGATCTGACGAATACGTTCCCGGGTGACTCCGTAAACCTTCCCGATTTCGTCCAGCGTTTTGTGCTCGCCATCAGTGAGCCCAAAGCGCATGGCGATCACGCCAGCCTCCCGCTCGGTGAACGTGTCGAGGATCGTGTGGATCTGCGCAGTGAGCTCAGCCGCCGAGAGGCGCTCGATTACGTCCACATCGGAAGGATCGACTATTTGCTCTCCCAGCGGTTCGAGCCCACCCTTGCCATCTGAGACAAGTACGTCCAATGAATACACAAGCTTGTCCAAGGTCAGGAGATACTCCACCTTGGCCGGCGTGTTGCCCGTTCGTTCGCCGATTTCTTGGTTGGTGCAGCTTCTGCCTTCCATGGCAGCACTATGTCGCGCGGACAGGACCTTGTGGATCTGCTCCACCATGTGAACGGGAAGCCTGATTAGGCGCCCCTGGTCAGCCAAAGCGCGGGTGACCGACTGGCGGATCCACCACGTCGCATAGGTCGAGAACTTGAAACCCTTGGTGTAGTCGAACTTGCAGACTGCCCGGTGGAGGCCGAGGTTACCTTCCTGAATGAGGTCCAGAAAGTCCAAGCCGTGATTTATGTAGCGCTTCGCGATGGACACCACGAGCCGCAGGTTTGCTTCGAGCAGGGCGTCGGCGGCCCGCTCACCCAGCAGTGCTATCGCGCGGAGCTCCCGGGAGTGCTTGCGGCCTCGTGGAGTGCCGTCGCCCAGGAGGTGTGCGGCGTAGAGCCCTGCTTCGATCTCCTGTGCCAGTTCCACTTCCTGCTCTGCAGTCAGCAACTCCGCGCGGCCGGCGCGGCGAAGATAGTCCCGCACGGCGTCATCGCTGAAGCCTTCTACGCCGGCGAGTTCCTCCGGCCAGTCAGGATCTTCAAGATCGAACGAAGTCGGTGCGGACTCGTCCTCGTCGTCGTAGCCGGACGGCAGCAGGTAGTCCTCCAGCCCGGGGTCGTCGATGACATCCTCGCCGGGCTCGAACTCGGGGCCATCTGAGGCATCTTCCCCCGCCGGGCCGCCGTGGTTATCTGTGGGCCGTGGTGGGGGTGTCGGCTTGGGTTCCGGTGCAGGTGGTGCCTCAGGCTCCGGCTGGCGTAGGAACTCCTGCAGCCGGCAGAGGTCGGTCTTCATGTCGAAGAAATCAACCTCGCGGGCAAATGGCAACACCTTGCCAAGGAATTCCTCGCCCTGCACATCCGGATCCTCGACGGTCCCCTTGGAGTAGAGAACAACAAGCCGGCCGACCCGGCCGTCCGCCTTCTTACGGATGACACGTCCCAGGCGCTGCACCATCTGCCGCTGGCTGCGGTTGGCCGCCACAATGATGCCGAGGTCCGCTTCCGGCACGTCGATGCCTTCGTCCAGCAGCCGGGGAGCGGCGAGGATCTGGGAGGCGCCGCTGCGGAAGTCCTCCATGCCCTGTTTCCGGTCGTCCTTGGCCATGCCGCTGTACAGTGCGGAGGCCTTGGAGCCCAGCGCGGTGTAGACCTGCTCGGCACGGCGCGCGGATTCCTGGGTCTGGGTGAAGACAAGTGTGCCGTGGGACTGGTCCACGGTCTCCTTCAGCGCGGCCAGGGCGAGGTACTTAGTCCGTGCCTCTGCCAGCAGAGTGAGTCGGGATGACATGGCGCGCGTGTATCTGCGGGCGAGGGTCGCTTCCCGGCTCGGGAACTCGGAGGCTGCCAGCGCAGCGACGGCGGCGATGAACTGGTGGAAAGGCCGTCGCGGGATTCCGGCATAGGACTCCAAGTGGCGGGCCGTCTCCGCCATCGTGTCGGAGAACTCGTCGTAGCTGACCTGCTCTGAAGCCGTCAGGTCAACGCCGACGAGCGCAATGTCGAAGGGCGCAATGACCTCATCCTGCAGCGCTCGGTCATACCAGAGCTTGTAGACCACCCCGCCGAAGTACGGAGTAAGCAGGTTCTCGTGCTCGCCGTCGGACCGCTCGTAGGTGGCCGTGAGCCCAAGACGCCAGGCATACCCTTCCTGGAGAGCGCCAGTGAACATCGGCGCTGCATAACGGTGGCACTCGTCCGCGATGATGAGCCCAGCCTTGTGGCTGCGCAGGGTCTCGCGGTTGGAGGCCGAGTGCACAATCGCCACAAGGATGTCGACGTTATCCAGCGAGTCCACTCGGCCGTTGCCGAGCGCCCCGCGCCTGGCATTAGGAAGGTCTCGTTGCAGGGAAGCCAGCCACTGGCTTTGGAGTTCGGCAGTCGGCACCAAGATGAGAACCTTGATGCCCTGGCGGACTGCCTCGAATGCCGCAGCAATGCCCACGCGGGTCTTGCCTGCACCGGTGACAGCTTCCACCACGCCGCGGCGTGCATTGGAATGCCAGGCCTTCAGCGCCTCCTGCTGCCAGGTGTAAAGGAAGGCATAGTCGTACTCGGTCGGAACAGACGCGGCCGCTGCTGTCTCGGGCACCCGGGTGAGCGTGCCACTTAGGTGCGACGCGTCGTCGGCAAGTTCTGGCATTTCATCCCCCATTGGACGGTTTGGAACTCAGTGAATGAAGACTATTGGGCGGGTCTGACAAAAACTGAACTGCCCGCCGTCGTGCTCGCCTATGCAGCGGCCAGCAGTGACGTCACGCCTGAGGAGGCCACCATGCCTGTGCCCTCGAGAGCGCCATCTTCAGCTCCCTGCCGCCGGCTTCCTCCAGCAGAGTGCTGTCGCCAACCACCACCAGCAGGCTCCTCGCCCGGGACAGGCCGACGTACAGCTGCTCCGCGGCGCGCTCCATGTCCTTGAATCCGTTGACGCACAGCACAACAACAGAGCGTTCCAGGCCCTTGAAGCCCAGTACATGGCCATAGAATTCTGCTTCGCCCGCGTGGAACTCGCGCCAGTAGTCTTCCGTGGCGCCACGTTCGAAGAAGTCCAGATGGATTGGGTGACGTTCCTTTGTGGTGAGGAGCGCAATCTGGTTGTTGGCCCACCCTTCGGTGATGAGCGCATCCACGCAGTCTCCGCCGATGTCGAGCGCCTCGTCCGAAGCGCAATCCACGAAGCGAACGGGCAGGCCCGTGCTGCCGCGCGGAGTGAAATGCTCTCCGGCCAGAGGCTTGAAGGTTTCCGCGATCTTGCGAGTGTTGCGTAGGTTCTCATCAATGTGGATGGGCACAAAGCTTGCCGTGGGCCCAAAGGTGAAGTCCGCCGTCGCCCCTCCCCACCTGCGATAGACATCCTGACGGTCATCCATGAAGGCATACACCTCGCCGTCGTCGGGGTTCTTGGTGCAGGCGAGCAGCGCATCCCACCACAGCGGGGCGAAGTCCTGTGCCTCATCGACGACGACGGCATCCAGCCGTTCATGCTGCTCCATCGTGGTTGCCAGTTCCTTTAGCAGGCGGGGCATCTCCACGTCGAAATACTCCTGCCCCGAACCATCGGGAACGCCCAGCCCCCGTACGTATTCGTGGAACTCGCCGGTGAAGACGGGCTTTGCCTGGCGCCAGCCGGAAACCCGGTCCTGCAGGTACTGCCCGAGGCCCTTGTTGTAACAGAAGAGACCGACGCGTTTGCCCTGCTTGCTGAGCAGACGGGCCTTCTCCACGGCGAGCCAGGTCTTCCCGCTGCCGGCACCGCCGGTGAACCTCACCCGGCTGAGTGACCTCGTGGCCTGAAGCAGCACTGCCTGCCGCTCCGTTAGGTGATCCTGTGCGTCCTCGGCTTCCTGTGGATCCAGGGAATCAACGGACTGCGTATTCAAATCCCCGCTCAAGTGCTTGACGATGCGATCCATGAAGGACGAAGCCAGCACGTTGGCTCCGCCTCCTTCGCGCTCTATCGCTTCACGTACCAGCTCCGCCGGCGACGCGACGTCGGCCTGGTCAAGGACAAGGGTCCTCGGGCAGCCAGCCATATCCCAGTCCTGCCGCACGGGGGTGTACGGCAGCGCAACCATATAGGCGAACCGGCTGGTCACGGGCGTACCAAGCTGCCTGCCAATCCAGCCCTTGAACGCGTGGAGCGACCCTTGGGACTGGGCGATGGGGCTGAGGATGCGGTGCTTCCCACTTCGGTCGGACTGGTACCACTGCCCGTTGTCGATGGAGACAAGCCCGCCCTTCACTTCGATGGCGGCCATGCCGACGCCGGGCCACAGCACGAGCAGATCGATCTCATGCTCGGCCCGGCCGTCCCGTACCTGGACCGAATGGGCCAGAACGCAGTCATCCGGAAGGCTGTTCCGCAGCGCTTCCCATACGGCCTTCTCGGCTATCTGTCCGTCGCCGAACTCCGGTTCTTCCGGAATACACCTCATGCGGTTCCTCCGGCAGCCATTCGTAGCCGCTCGATGTCCTCGGGGTAACTCGCTGCGAGCGATGGCCGGGTACCGTGCGCACTTGGATGTTTGAGGAAGCAGACAAGCCTATCCAGCCCACCAAGCCTCATCTGGACGAGGTTCTGCTCTCGGTGCGGAGTGCCGAACTTGGTGTACTTCCCGAACATTGGTCGCCGCTGGAAGACGTCCGGATAGGCAAGTCGCAGCGTCTGCGCGGCTTTGCTGCCGACGACGACGATCAGCCCCGCCGGTGACGCAGCCAGAATGCGGTCCATGTGTTTGGAAGCGCAGAGCGGCGCCGCCTCGGCGACGCCCTCCTCCCCGTTGGACTTGCAGTGGACCACCTCCGTCATCACGGCCTGCTCGTACCACGGTGTTCCTGAACCGAGCAGCGCGTAAGTCTGTTGCTCTACCCAGCCCCGGTACGGCTCGGGAGTACCCCAAGCCGGCCCGTCTGCTGTTTCTACCTTTCGGTGCCGGCGGTTAAGGACCCACCCGTGTTCGGGGACGAAGCGGTTGATCATAAAGTCCGAGATGTCGGCGTCGTCCCAATCCACTGTGGGGTACTTTTCGGCTACGCGCTTCGCGCGCCATCTGGCAGCTGGATTGCCCGCACTAATAGCCGGGTTCGAGGACAGGTATACGATACGGGCCGACGCCAAATTGCCGGCCCATGCTTCTGGCACTTGAAATGGGCCAGCCAATCCATCCTGCGAGTCCACGATCCTTCGGCAGGGGTGGGCTCGGCCCTCTTCCGTGTCCGTAGCAGCACGCACAAGTTCACTACACCGAGCAACACTCAAGGCAAGTTCTTCGAGGTATAGGGGCATGACTCTTCCGGTGCTCTAGGTCTTGATAGTTGCTGCAGACGATGGACGCTGTTTCCCATCCATCCATAGGACGATGTCCATGACTCGGAGGTCAGAGATTGGTTCTTCGATTCCGGATTTATCGCGTATCTGCCGCAAACGTGGCGACAGGCCTGGATCCTCCATGAAAGCGTTGTGCCAGGTGGACCACTGGCCTATCGAATTCCCATTGAGGCCCATGAGCGGGCCAACCACTGAGTCGTAGATCGGAACTAGCCGAGGACGTTTACGAGCCATAATCTTGCTGGCCTTTGTCTCTCCCACGCCCCATCTGCCTGTGTCGCGGCCGCGAAGCAGATGCCACAGTTGTGTCGCGGGGCTGTCCGGGCCGAAGGTATCCGCGAATTCGCAGGAGGGTATCTCGGCAAGGTCTCGGTCGGCAGGAATTTTGGCTAGGAGACCCGAAATTTGTACTCTATGCGTGTCCAGGATGCCCATGGCAGCTTCGCCCGGTATGTCCACCGCCAGAAATGAGACGGCTACAAGATCGTCGGCCGTAATCGAATCCCGATTCTTGCCTGAGTCCCCGCCGCCAGCCCACGAATTGAAATAGCTGCCGGTGTAGGCGGGCCGGCCATCTGCTGTACGCCGGTAGTAGGCGGCCAGGAGACGGGCCGCTTCTTCTTCATTGCCTTCGGTGAGGATCGTGGGGAGTGCCATGTTGGTCCTATCTACTCAAATGGGAATTTAGCTGGCATTGCGGAGCGTTTGCACAGAGCCTTTCAGGACGTCTTCAACTGTGACTCCGCCGTCCGGGTTGGTTCCGGAGGGGAAACTCCCGGTGTGCCATCGAAGCTCGTCAGCTTCATGACAAGACCTGCCTTCTCTCAAGCCCTCAAGAGTGACGTGGCCGGCATCTTCCAACGCAACACCTTCCCTGAACCAGTTAGGGAACTCCGCATCGGGATTCGACCAACCGTCTTGCAGCAGGCGCTCGGGATAAATCGGCCAGTCGTCCGGCTGCAGGAATTCCTCGGAGACGATCTCGCACCAGGCCCCGTCGGGCCCGGGGGTGATCTGGGCGTACGGCTGAGGCCCTCCATCCGCGCCTGCCCCGTATTGGATGCTGAGGAACGAGTTCCACGGCATCGTACGGAGCACTTCACTGATGAGTTCTGCAGCTCGTGCCCACGCGTAGTCTGCGGCAGCCTCGGTTCTCAAATGGCTGATCATTCCGCGGAGCTCATCTTCTTCCAGCGGAACGTAGGCGCCGATCACAGGCTCCCAGGCTCCAAAGTGCCGTCCGATGGCCACCGCAGAGGGGCGATCCCGACCCATGGCTCGTTCGGCGATCATCCAGCTGTCGTAACTGTCAACGTCTTTCGGGGATCCGAACAGACCTTCTGTAGCGCGGTACGCCTGAGAAGCGTCTTCGTAGTCGGCCGCGGCAAATCCACCCTCCACAGCCGGAAACTTCATACCGACAGATTCAAGCGCCAAGTGCCATGATCTCCCCGTCGTTCCCTCGCGGATCCGTTCGGCCGGGGGCGGGGCGAGGGGGATCCCCTCGCCGCTGGCTTTACGAATGATAGCTTCCCGCGACTCTTGATACTCAGAGAATGAAATGCCTTCGTCGTCGCCAGCGTCAATGGCCTCAGCCGTTGTTTCGATAAGAGCGATTATCTGACCGACCTGTTGCCGCGAGAGCGCCTCGGACAGGATCATTCGAAAACCATGAATTTCGGGCAACGGAACCTTACCCAGGGCCAGCGCGTAATTCGGTGCAATCCCTCGGCGGTACCCCGTCACGTAGCGCAACCACATCATATCGGTGACCTTAAATGGTCTTCTACGAAGGACGGGGTCTATGAGAAGGTCACGGTTTTTCAACAGTTCTGAAGCAATGTCGATGTCGATCGTGGCGCCGAGAGCGGCCAGAACTCTTGGAATATCGGAGCTTTCATTTCCCGCTTCTAGAAGCTGGACGACCCTGTGGGCATCCTTTCGCAGAACGTCAGCAGTTGCAGAGCAGCGCCTGCGAAGAGCTTCGGACCGCTGCTGCTCGCTCTGATCAGCTACCCGGATACTAAGCAGACGCAGCATGTCGTAAGCTCTCATACCGGCATCCGTCGCAATGCGCTGCAGCGGGTCACCTGCCTGGTAGGCCTTCAATGCCCGGCTGGCAACTTGCTGCCGATCTAGCTGACGGCCGTGCGACACGGACTCTTGTTCCTCCAAGTGCAACTCTCCCCATTCTGAGCGCCAAATATGCATCCTCTCTGATGCCAAGTCATTCTTATCAGCACCCGCGGACTTTGTTCGGCAACTGCCACGCGCGGTCGTCCTCATGACTCGACGGCGGGCCTTCTGTCGCCTCTTAGCACCTCAATGAACAGCGGGTTCGGCCGCGCGCCCGGCAGCACCCGTTGCACATCTTCTAGCGCTCGCAGGGGAGTCACGCCAGCCACCCGGGCGCCATACAGCGCGGCCACGGTCGGCGTCCGGGACTCTGCCCGAACGCAGTGCACCAGGACGGTCTTGCCCTCTGCCCGGTAGCGTTCGACGACGGCCGCCGCCTCCCGGAGCACAAAGTCGGGATGGGCGTTGGCGGCGGGATCGTAGGAATCCACCACCCAGAAGGTGGCATGATCGGCAATGCCAACAGAGGGAACATCGTCAATGCCCAGCCGGCACAGTGACACGACCGCCTCAATCCTCAGCTCAGCCACCCGAGCGACAGAAGCAACGCCGCCCAGCCACACGCCGTCGTCGTGCGGGTGGCGGACCAGCGCGTCGGTGCGGCCCCACTTGCTGTAGTCGTGGGTCGCCGCCCGTGGCCAGGAATCCGATTGGCGGCCTTGGCCGCGGCCCAGCTCCATGCCGAGCACCATCAGGTCCCGTGCGCGCAGACCTGGCCAGCCGTGCAGGTGCCGCCACCACTCAAACGGGATGGCCGAGAAGCCGTAGGCGGCGCCAACCAGCCCGCCGGCGATCGCAGCGACTGTGTCCGTGTCGCGGCCGCCGCGGACGGCCTCCTCAAGAGCCGCCCGGAGGTGTGTCGGGCCGGACGCGGAAGCCGACGTGAAATGGATCGCGCTCCATGCACCCTGGAACGCCTCCACTGCCCAGCCGTTGCGGGCGAAGTCCCGCGGCCGCGACCGCTCCGCCGTCTCGATCCGCTCCAGCCAGACAGCCGCCCGCGCTGCCGGCAGCAGATCAAGGCCGGACCGGACATCCAGCTCGCCGGTGAGCACCGCCTTCCGGATGGCCACGCACCACAGGCCGCACGCTTCCTGTGCGTCTACATCGGCGTGGGTCAGGGCACTGATCACTCCGGCTTGGGCCATGAGTTCGCTCGGGCTCCGGTCGAGGTAGGCCAGCGCCAGGGGAGCGGTGCGCATGAGCGAGCCGTTGCCGGCGCTGCGGCCGGTGCGGGCGTGGAAATCGTCCGCAGCTGCGGTGAAGTCGCTCGCATCGGCCTCGCTCCGGCCGTAGGCTGCGGCCAGCCGCCGGGCGGCGGCGATCACGGAACGTGTCTGGGCGCCGACATCCTTTGCGTCGGCGGCCCATCGTGTCCAGGCCCGGACGGTAGCGGTCAGTGCGCCAGCGGAACCGGGCTCTGAGGGGGAATCCACGAGCGCTTCGGCGAGGGCAATGGCCATGGACGTGTCGTCGGTCCACTCGGCGGGGGCGAAGCCGAAGGGGCCGCCGCCCTTCATGCTCACCGGGGTGCCGTCGGGCAGCGGTGCGCCGAATTCGTAACCGGCGCCGAGGGCGTCGCCGGCGGCCAGGGTGACCAGGACGCCGGCGGCGCGGTCCTTCTGCAGTGAGTTCAGTTTCATGCGATCTCCATCAGGGGGTGCTTGGTGTTCCAGCCGGTTAGGTGGGCCAGCTCGGGCTTGCGCTGGGGGAGGGCGACGGCGATCCCCGCCGCCGCGACGGAGCCGGTGGTGTGGGCGATGTTGCGGCTGAGAAGGACGCCGTGGTTCCGGATCTCCAGAGCCGGCAGGCCGCCGTCGAACGCCCCGAACTCCAGAGCCTGGACGACGGCAGCGAAGTCGCGGGCCCGCTGGGCGGGCATCGGACCGGACGCCATCACGTGCGGCGGCAGGAGCTCCAGGTCCAGCAGCACGGATTCCACCAGCTGGCGGTAATGGCGGCGGAACAGCGTGTGGGTGCCGAAGACCTCCAGCAGGAGCGGCCGCGTGCCGAGGCCGATCACCACGCCGCGCTGGCCCTCCAGCGGAGCCGGAGCGGCATCGGCATCGAACCGGCTGTCCCTCCGGGGCTCGGAGGTGAACCGGTCCATGTGCTCCAGCAGCGAGCTGGTTGCGGAGTGGCCGCGGACGGTGTCGAAGCGGCTGACTCGGTTCCAGATGCGCCCCTGGCGGCCTGCGCCACCGGGGTCGGCAAGCGTGGCAACGAGTTCGGACCGGACGTTGAGTGGCGCCCGGCGGGCCTGGCGGCGGTGGCTGTGGCTGCCTTCCCAGCGGCCGGCCTCCACGCAGTAGGTGTCGATCTCGCGGGTCTCGCCCGGGCCGAGGACGACATCCCGGGCGCAGGTCCTGTGCTGCTGGCCGCCCTCGAGCAGCTCGCCTTCGAGCAGGAGGGCGGCGCGGGCGCCATTGTTGGTGACGGTGAGCTTGGCGACCTGCGGACCGCTTGCCAGCTCGGTGACGGCGACGTCGGCGTGCGTGCCGGTGCTGATGCCAAGTTCGCCGGTGCCTGCGGTCCAGACGGGAAAGATGCTCAGCGGGCCCAGCACCGTGCCGGCGCCCACGTGCAGCTGTGGAACGTTCATGATGACCTCCTCCAGATGTTTAGCTCAGATCTGAGCTAATTGACTCCAGTATGCACGGCTTGAATCTTTTGCGCAATACTGAAATAAATAGTGCTGTGAAGGCTTCGAAAAACTCTCCTGTGCCGTCCCTGCTCGACTATCCGCGGCCGTCGGTGGCGGTCGACACAGCGGTACTGACCGTTGCTGACGGGGCGCTGCGGGTTCTCCTGGTACGGCGGGGCGAAGAGCATCATCGCGGCGAGTGGGCGTTGCCCGGCACCTTCCTGCGCGAGCGGGAAAGGCTGGCGGACGCCGTATTGCGGTGTCTGCGGGAGAAGGCGGGGATCTCGGGCCGGGTACCCCGGCAGTTGCACGTCTTCGATGATCCGGAACGGGATGACCGGGGCTGGGTGCTGTCCGTCGCGCACGTGGACGTGGTACCGCTGGCTGAGCTGGAGGACGCGTTGAAGTCCGACGGCGTCCGGCTGGCTTCTGTTTCCGGAGAACCGGAGCTAACCGCTGAGCTGCCGTACGGGCATGCGGAGATCGTGGCGAAGGCGGTGGGGTGGCTTCGGGCTGTCTACGCGGAGGCCCCGGATCCCGGCGCGTTGCTGGATGAGCCGTTCACGCTGAAGGACCTGCGGGACCTGCACGAGGTGGTCGCCGGTACTTCATTGATGCGGGACACGTTCCGGCGGTTCATGGAGCCGCAG
Organism: Arthrobacter sp. NPDC057009; assembly: GCF_042673905.1. Classification (NCBI taxonomy): domain Bacteria; kingdom Bacillati; phylum Actinomycetota; class Actinomycetes; order Micrococcales; family Micrococcaceae; genus Arthrobacter; species Arthrobacter sp. NPDC057009. Next base: position 35,040 of record NZ_JBHUSB010000022.1, on the reverse strand, counting down.
TTGGCCGGGACGGGGCAGATGTCGGACGGGACGCGGGGGAGGCCGTCGCGGTTGTGGAGGCGCGCGCGGCAGTAGTTCCACTATTACCTGCTTTGATTGTTGTTAGGATCCGGAGTGGCACGCGGCGTGTGTTGTCCCTGGGTGAAAAAGATTCGACATGCGACAGGACTTGGGGGCAGGACATGATCTACGCAGAACACGGAACACTTCGATACAGGCTCATTAATGCGTTGTCTTGGCGTGTAGCCAGTGAGTTGAGTCGGAGGGACGCAGGCGTTTACATCGGGCTGACAGGTGATGGGGGCTCGGCCGCTCAGGCTAATGCCTTGATGATGACAAGCTCGGGCGGGCTGGCGGAATATCAGGCGAGGCGCATGGGGCTTGGCTTCACGGCCGGCAAGAGCGGGCAATTTAAGATGGAGTGGGAGCAGGCCTTCGGAATGCCCAGCGCCAGGGCGATTGCGATGGCCATGGAAGCGTCCCTTGGTATCCACCTTCCTGAAAAATCGCCGTCAACCACTCCTCGGGCCCTCGGTTATAGGGTCATGGCCTCGGTGCTAGAAATGACCGTAGGTGACCGAAGGCAGTGGTTCACCTATGAGGCAGAAGGCGGTCCGCTTGACCAAAATACCGCCTCCACCAGGGAACGACTTCATCAGTACGAAGACACGCGATGGTCGCTTTATCGAGACGGTGACCCACTGGCCGTTCTGGACAACTTTGGCTGGCTTGAAATTGGCGAGCGCAAGATCGATCTGCATAGCCGGTACAGGGAGCTAAATGGCCAGCTGTATCCGCTCGTGCTTGAAGTTTTCGGCGGTATTTTGCCGTAATGGCCATATCCGGTTGTCTCCCGAACTTTCCTGCCGCTACATCATTAGCAAATTGTCTAGTGCCCCGTCAGCTTCGGGAAGTCTGTCGCGGAACAGGCGAAATGCCACGGACAACTGATCTCGGCCGCAAGCTCGCGCAATACTCGGGAGTGAGGCTCCTGTTCTGAACAAGTCGTGAACGTCATCCACTTCTCCTTGAGTCCATGGCTTCCTCCACTTGTCACAGTGGGGGTCCTCGATAGGGCCTTGCGGCTCAAGGAGTAGAAACATGAGAGTGATGACCAGGGATCGACTCGTTGTACCGAAATGTCGCGCGAGGTCCCGGACGTCCCAGTCTTCATTGTCGCTATAGAGATGGAGGAGGCGACGCTGTTCACTGAGGGACCAACGACGGTTATCGTCAGCGTCGTTGCTTGGATCCATACCCCAAACAACCGTGTCTGCATCATTGTCATGCAGATCAACCGCTGGATATTGCTGAAGCTGGTTGGATGTCGCAGATTCCAGGCTGAGGCAGTCCGATTCGTCCGATATGCCTTTAGTATTTTCAGTTTCGTTGGATGCCCTATTCAACCAAGCATCAGTACTTGACTCTGTCGGCGGGCCATCTTGGGGACGCCTCACCTGAGGATGGTCTGTGATTTGGGGAGACCTTTCATTCGGCCCCGCCGAATCCACCGCTGACGGTGCCGGCTCCCGGTGCTCTATGCTGCGTGGGTCGAGACCCGACGAGGTCGGCGCGTTGCCAGACGACCGATCGGAACCGACGTGAGGCGACCTCTTGATTAGGTCATTGCCAGCATCTTCTCTTCGGGAGACCGCATATGCAATTAAGCACGCTATGACAATAACTACGAATACCACGGTCCACTCGAATGGCATGGCGTCCTCATTTCAGGCGGTGACGGAACTGCTGGATGAAGTATGATTCACACCACAGACAATTACGCTCACCAATGTTGAGATGAAGCACTACGAGCACCTGACGCGCAATCTATGTTTGGCTAGGCAGTCCCAAGTCGCGAAGCGCCCGGTCAATGACCTGCCACACCTCGGCAGTCTCAGTTGTCCGTTTCCGGCCCGCGAGATCCAGCAGCTGATGGCGAAGTTCTGCTTCGCCCTCACTCAGGCCCTTGTTGTAGGCGGGGGCAAGCAGGTACGAGTGGTTGTCCGTCGCATATGCAGCCATCATGTCGAGAAAGATTTCGAGTTCACGCCCCGCTGCCGCCACAGCCGCCGCCCCATCGTCGTCTTTCGAAACCTTGTCCGGAGCAGAGGCGGCCATCGGGAGGATGTCCAGCTTTCCGGACCACACAAGCCGCTGAAGCGGCTCGTCAAAGAGAGAGAGCACAGTGCCCATTTGGTGGCCGTCGCTGCTTGCAGCGGGGATGGCCCGGCGGACATCATGAACAATCTCGTGGAAGTGGTCGTCTGCCAGGCCAAATCCGACGAAAAGCAAATGATGCGTGAGCAGGTGTGCCTTCACCAAGGCTGACAATGCTGCTCGGTTGCTGCTGTAGCCGAGGTAGTCGTCCCTGGTCAGCACGATGCTCTCCGGCTGTCTGACTGATCCGTGTAGCTTGAGGAGCCACCGACTCCCGACGGCGGGGACGCCCTCGGGCATCACCGTCCGTGGCTGCTGGGCGTCTGAGCAAGCCATTTCGAAAAGCCGGTCATAGTTGAGGGTAATGGCTCCCGAAGACGGGACAGCTGCGAGCAGTGCTGGCGCCAAGCCATAACGGGGAAGGTCGACGGCGGCAGCAACCGCGCTGCCGAATGCCTCGCGCGAGCCGTGCTGCTCGATATAAAACTGCTCCAAGACCCCTGCTTGGTCGAGGGGGCCAAGCGACTCAAAGGCCGAGGCCTGTGCGTCTTGGAGTTGGACTCCTTGTCTGAGGCGGCTTAACAGCTCCTTCCAACTCGGTGCGCCTGCGCTCACGCTGACACCGGCCCCGAGGAACGGTACCAGCTGCCCGGCGCGCGCCTGCTGGCCGAGAGCCTGAGCCTTTTCGTGCCGATGGGTGCCGAGTGACATCCATGGAGAATTGTTGGCAGCTTCCCGCCGAAGCTTCTGCGCTAAGGAAAAGGCTGCCCGGTCTCGCAGTACCAGAACAATGTCCACTTCGTGCCGGTTGGAAAGCACCGAAATCGAGTCCAAGATGCCACGCAGTGCTGCGCCGAGATGGTTTCCGGCACCGCCTCCCCGCGTGCCAAAAAACGGAAGGGCCAACAGTTTGTAGGGGCGACGGTTGCGTGGCCTGTCGAGGGCGCCCAAAGCGGCAGTAACGAACGCATTGAGTCGCTCAGCAACAACCTCAGGCGACCACTGATTATCGTCTGGCACAGCAGTCAGGACGGGCAGGGCTGAAGACTGATCCCATGCACGGAGAGCAGCAGCATGGGACTGTCCCAAGCGAAACTGCTCATCACATGACGCTTCGGCCAACTGTTGAAGCCTGGGGTGCGCCTTTGCCCAATAGGGGCTGATGCTTACGCTCGAGTCTGTTGGAAGTAGCCAAGCATCGCAGTTTAGATGCAGGATGTCGGCCATTGCTACGAATACGTGTGACTGTGTCATGTCGTTTGAACATCGTCGGCGGGAGCGGTGACCATGGCTTAGATTCTTCCTGCTCGTGCAAGTGCATGCAGAATCCGGTCGCGGTTGCGCCGGAATGCGGACGCGCCATCGCCATCGATAGCAGCAACCCGAATTATTGGTGGATGGCCCATAGCAGGTACTGCGAGGTCCCGAAGGGCGTCGTAATACGCACGCTGTCGCTGGCGTCCTCCCATTCCGAAAGCTGGTGCTGCCTTCGCTTGCCGATACTTATCAGCAGTAGAGGACATACGGCGGCACAAGTCTTGGTAGTCGGCGATCTCGAAGCCCACGGGATGCTTGGGAGGGTAGTAGTGGAACGACTTCAGACGAAAGCTGGTGAAGTGCTGCAGCTCATCCACCTCAATGATGGTTCCGGTGTCCGGATGGATGAAGTCGCCAGGTAGTGCCGTGGCTCGCTTGGATGATTGTTCTTCTGCGTCACCGCCAAGACTGTAGAAGATTCCGTTGAGGGGATCCATGACAGCCGCGGCTTGATCTGGTAGGCCGAAATGGCCCCGCTGATTTATCCACGGCTGCTTGTATCGGACCAATTCGATGCCTTCTTGGCGCGCTGCTTCTCGGAATGCATTCTCACAGTCACCTACGGGCATGAAGCTTACTATAGTGAATTGATCTTCTTGCCGACACCCAGTGGCTCTTGAGCACTAGTTCTGCAGTCTGTGTCAGAAAGAGGTTTTCGTTTGGAACGCGCTCGGCCGTCCGGAAGGGCAACGTCTCTTTGTAGAGGTATCGTGCCAAGCGGCAGATCGCGATAAGTTCTTCGCTTAGTGAACCATTTCTGATGTAAACGAGCCCGGAAGCGAAAAGAGAGAATATGGAACTACCCCCTATCCTTGCCGATCGAAGCCGAGCCAGAGAGGCTGCAGATCTGTTGCATGAATAGCTTAATCAACCGATGCGAAGTGGACTTCCGCGGACGGGAAGACACTTCGAATCGTGGCGTGGTGACGGAGATAGGCCTGAATCCGTCAATGAACTGACTGCGGATGATATCTTCGGTGTTTCTTTTCTCGGCATGCGTGTGACAGGCGAGGCAGCCTTCGGGCTCTTGAGCACTCACCGTGACAAGATCAACAAAACTTCTGAAAGAAATTCCGCTTGACACGGACTTGGCTGAAATAGCATCAAGCGAAATTAGCAGACATCGGCAGCGGACAGAGCCCTGCCTCCCAGCTATGGGGCGTCTTCACGAATGCTGAAGGCACGAAACGGAGCATAGGCGCGACCAAGGCGAGCAAGCTACTCGCCAGGAAGCGCCCCCGACTGATCCCTATCTACGACTCGGTCATCGACCGTGTCACGGGGCGGGGGCACAGCAAGAACGCAGTGGACTGACTGGCACGGGGCGCTAACTAAAACGGATCTGCCTCAGCACTTGGACAACATCCGGGCGAAGTCAGGAATCCCTGAGACCGTCTCCCAGTTGGGGGTAATGGATATAGTGCTGTGGATGTATGGGATGAAGCAAGGGCTTACGCCGCTGGCATCGCGGGACGACACAGATTAAAAGGCAGCCCGCGGCATCCCAAGCATCGAAACGTTAGCTTGAGATTTGAATCGCTGATGAGTGAACAGGGTGAAAAATGACGTACCCGTCTTGGATGTATTACCCAAGCAACAGCTCCCGTCCAGAATGGGTTCGGGATCTGACATTGGCGGTTGAAGCGCTAGGCCCCATCCTTGACACAGAACGGGAAACCCCAACTCCGATACGAAGTGACGCAGTCCTGGCTGAGCTTCGTCCCGGCCTAGAAGCGCTTGGCTACACAGTTGAGACGGGAAAGAAGCACGCAGAGAAGATCCGCAAGCCAGTTCTTTTCGGTGAAAACGGCCTGGCTAAAGTTAGCTACGAACTCGATGCGTTCCACGATGAGTTCGGTATCGCGGTAGAAGTGGAGGCGGGCCGCGGTGCCTCCAACAACGCCGACTATAGAGATATTCTGCGGACGTCGCTCCTGCTTGACGCAGATTTCTTGGTTTTGTTCATGCCGAAACTTTATAGGCATGGAGGACAAAAAGTAACGGAAATTCGCGCCTACCAAAATACCAGAAGCCAGCTGGATGCGATTTACGCATCACAACGCCTGAGGCTACCTTTTCGTGGGTTGCTACTGGTCGGTTATTGAACGCCAGCTCTACTTTGGACAGACGAAGAACCGGCACGCCGGGCAGACAGGCATCGGAACCTGCCCAGCGTACCGAGGCTCACGTACGGCTATGGTCGGCCTGCAGATCGAATCCTAGACGTTCGACTTCATCCAAGATCTTGACGCCCTGAAGTGCCTGCTTTACCGAAGGTGCCCGTCCTTTTTCGAGTAGGTTGCCCAGCGAGTAAGCAATGGAGCGTTGGAAGGACTGCAGATTGCTGGTTTCTTTGGCCCATGAAGAAATAGCTTTCCACGTGTGGGAAGAAGCCATTATCACTCGTTTCAGCGCTTCCGTTTCTTCGTCGGATTTTGCGGCGGCAGCCTCGGGGGTGTCAGCCATGTTGTTTGGCCCTAAGTAGGGTGTCGAGGACTTTGTGAGAATATCGTCAGGGGCCAACCAAGGAATGGCGCACACCGCATCCCAGCATTCCTTTTTCTTTGCCCATTCGGTTACGTTCCTTGTACCTGCGCTTTGCAGGATTACCTCATGCACTTGGGGCGCCAAGTCCCTGATCACATCTGACAGCCGCCCAGGTAGCTGCTGTTCTTGCCAGATCTTGTTGAGATCGAGGCGCTGCTTGGACCCTCGCGAAAGAAATGCCAAGGTGTAGGCGACCGTGACAGACCGGTAGCCTCCCAGAGCCAGCTTCGTGACTATGCGCTCAGTTTCCTTCCACAGGATCGCCTTGGCAACCAGGCGCTCAAAGTAGGCCTCGTCAGGGAGCGTTCGATCGCCGTTCTCAGTGCGTGATTGGAGGAATTCCCGGAAGTTCTTCTCGGCACCCAAGCTGACAACATGCGGCTTTTGCAGCCACATGTGTTCGTACTTCGCGACGTCGGTCTTCAGGATTTTCTGCGATATCGGGTGCTCGCTCTTGAAGCTCCTCTGGGCCGCCGGTGTCCGTTCCCTTGCGACGGCATCGGCGTACTGGCCACGAGCTCGCTCGAAGAACCATCGCGTCATTTGGTGGGAGCCATCCTTGCCTGGAGCCCACTTGGAACGCGAGATCTGTTCCATGGCCACATGGAACTTATCGTTTGCTGTGAAGTCGGCCATGCGAACGGGATTTTGTGCGTTGGAAAACTGCGAGATAGACCGAGCCAATTCATGGCGGACTTCGTCTGCGACGACGGTCAGCTTCAGTTGAACTTGGACCTCGGAGAGATCTCGCTTGCTCTTCGAAAGCGCGTGGTAGAGCGAAGCCGTCGTCTGACCACCGTTGACGATCTGCACGTCATGCAGGTTCGTCACCAAGGTTCGTTCACCGTCGGAGCTTTTCTCAACACCGGCGGCCGTCAGCGACAGACCGTTGTTGTAAGCGAGAAACCTATCAGGCTCTTCTGCGATGGTTGACTGTATGCCTTGATTGATCTTGCCGCGCGTCTGTAGGAAGGAACGGACATTGAGCTCCAGAAGCCGGGGGCCGTATAGGCCATAGATGCGGGCCAAAACATCTCCCGGGATGACCGCCAGATAGGACTCGTAATCATCGGGGTCGCCAAACGGCCCAAGAGCTTGAATGCCGTCGATCCCGTAATCGGGGAAGTTTATATACACCGGCTCTTGCGCTTCCCCAGAGCTATCGATCTTGTGAATGCGCTCCAAATCCCACACCTCGACGGACACGGGGCGGTCGCGGATATCCCCGAAAGCTGGGATTTCCGTTCGGAGGCGCAGGTTACTCAGAACCATCAGGCGGATACATTCCACCGCCGGCCAGAGAGTCTTAATCTCGGAAACGACGTCATGAAGGTCGGATGACTCGTCAACGTACTGGTCCAAATTCATGGACGAATGCGACGTAAATCCGCTCATCCCAGTCAACAAGGGTTGAAGGTCGGCCTTGGTCAGGCTGGAGATGCCGTCTGTCGAACGGAAAAGAGTTCCAAAGACGGTTAGCCGGCTTCTTTCCTCATCCCAGTCCATACCGGAGCAGATCAAGCCCGGCTTAGAAAGCACCGCGATCCTCGGGTCATTTGCCTCGCCTGCCTCTAGGAGCAGGTTCGCGGCGTACTCCGTGAAGGCTTGCGCCAAACTCTGGGGCGACTCTTCATTCTCCGCTGTTGAACGGACTTCCTGGGTGAGCTCAGCATGAAACTGTTCGATTGTGGTCATGCGTAGGTCCTCCTGAACACTTCCAAAACGTCGTCGGCGAAGAGAACCCATGGACCACAAGACTCTAGGTCAACCTTGTAGCTGACATGGCTAACCCCTGTTGGAAGGTCAGCCTCAGTGATCCTAGGAAAATCTTCACGTACTTCCAGCCACTGCTTTTTACGCACTTCGAAGGTGTTGGTGTACCGAGCAGAGTGCTCATCGATATAGCCGCTCCTGATGAGCCTGGCTTCCAATGTCAGCCTAGCTTGTTCATCGCCGTTCATAGCGTCCCGCACCTCGGTCACCAAACTCGGCAGTCGGAAGCCGATACCGTCTCCCCTCACGTCGAGACTGTAAGCGGCCATGAGCAAGGTCTCCGTCTGCGCTAAGTCGAGTTGCCGCTCATTTGTGATGGTCACGTGGCGCGATCCGGTAGAGGAGGTGGACTTGACCTCAACTGCAAGCCTTCCATCGCAAAAATCTTGGAGTGCCCGCTCGGGACCGAACCAGCTGTTAGCTGCCCTCTCCGCGCCAGCGTATGGAATGAAATAGTCGCGCAGGGTCAGTAGCTCTGCCACTAATCCGGCTTGCGCTTGGGTACTAAGGCCCTGATGGGCAACCATGAAGAATCCCTGCCACAGCGCTAGGCGGCGGACCACTGACCTTATTAGTTCTCCCGCTTTCAATCCATGCACTGAACCAGTGACATCGCGGGCCAGAGCCTTGAATACGGATGTAATCTCCGAAGCTGACTCGAGGACCCGCAACTCAAGGTTGCCCGCCCCCGCGTCGACCAAACTGATGTCGAGCCCGGCTACGAGGGGTAGAAGTGGTTGGATCTCCGCTAGGTGGCCAGGCGCCTTGAAGAGGAGACCTCTTCTCTGCCCCGATGTAAAGCTGATCAGTGCAAAGTGGTCTTGGTCCTGTGGCGAAGGGAGTCTCCTTCGAACTTCCCCGTGGCTTGAATGACTGGACTCCAGTGATTTCCAAGCGTCGTTGAGGTCTAGATCCCGAACTGCTCCGTCAGCGTGGCCGCTACTCACTTGCTTCACCTTCATCGTCGTCTTCAAACATCGCGTCCCAGTAGACCGAATTCACTTGATATTCGACGGCCAAATCATTTTCGCTCTGGGGGAACGACACGGCGAAGCCCACGAGGGGAGTAGGTTTTTTGTCTGTTGTTTTGGCCTCATGCAGCAAATCCTCATGTAGCAGTCCCCTTGGATCCAGCGGGTACACCATGAGATACCCTCTGCTCTTGTTTCGAACCATCCTTTCAGCAGCGGCTGACGGTCGAGTTGGTCGGTCAGTCCCCTTCTTGGCATCTCCGGCATCATGGCGTTCTTGAGCCCAGCTAAGGGCGCGGTTCCACTCTTCGGATCCCTTAGGAAGCGGCAGAAGTTCATCTCCGGAACTCACGAGTCTCTTAATCGTGACTCGCGGCTGCAGAACTTGACCGCTTTCAGATTCCTGGACTTGGTCCTCGCGCTTTGGGGAAGGGGCACGAACAAACAGCCCCAACACCTTACCGGTGGAGGTCGTCCCGAATCCCTCCGGGCCATCGGGCGCTTGACGCGATCCGATTAGGACCGTCCAGTTCTCGAGTTCCGGATCATCCAAATGCATGCATTGCCGGATGTAGTCTGTGAGTGGTTTGGGTAGGCCGCGACCGGCATCCCTATGTGCCACATAGGAATTCAAAAAATCAATGACGACATTCCCTTTTACTTCTGAAACCTGCGATCGATCCAAGATACCTGGTTCGATGTTGCAGGCAGTCATAAGATCGTCCAATGCATCCCAGTTCCTATTGCGGGCACTGGCAGAAGTGTCAAACAGCAAAGTTTCACATTGAGTTCCGGCGAAGGATACCCGGAGACTTTGCGCGTTGCGAGACTTATTGCGCGCAGTGACCATGAGGCCGTCAGGATGTTGTTGCACGCGAAGGCCGAAATCACGGGGTGTCTTGTTCAGCTGGGCCATGATGTCGAATTCACGATACAGCTTAGCGGTCGCGTTGGTAATGCGCTCGTACCAAGTCACCAGCTGGCCTGTCGTGAAGATTCGGCACAAGTCGAGGTAACCTGGACGGTATCCGAACCATCGCCCCATTTGCATCAGGGTGTCGTACATCCTTGACGCCCTGAGGTAATAGGAGGTCGTCAGCCCCTCAAGGGTAAGACCCCGAGAAAGTTTGTCTCCACCAACGGCAATAACGGTAAGTCCCTCTGGCCGAGAGGAATACATGAGGGAATCTTTGACGGAACCGTTGACCACTTGCACTTCGACTTCGTCCAGCACAGAAGAGACGGCCCCTGTGACTTCGTACCAAGGCGAGATCTCCATACATTCCGAACGTGATTCCTCTTGCCGCATCATCGTCGATGTCGTGCTGACGAAGTCGGACTCGTACAGCATTTTCAACCGGGAGAGCGCGGATCCTGGGTTCCCGACGGCTTCATGCCGCACGGAAATGCGGAGTTCCTCCACGTAGTCCTTGATCTGAAGGCGAACACCCTCTTGAACATCTTTGAACCGCGTGACGTGAACAAGCATTGAAGAATGCTTGTTCTTGACGGGTCGAAGTTGTTTAATTGCGGCCGAGAGAATGAAGGACTGAATGGCCGTCTTCATCGACTCGGGGAGTTCGCCTTCTGGCACTTCCGATTTCTTGTGCCCGTCACGGAGCCAGGTTTCATGATCATCCACGGTCCGAAGAGTGGGAATCGGGGCTACGCTTTCCAACCCAACGTCTGTGTCTTCGTCTAGCCCAAAGAATCGGATTGGCCCGGAATAATTGGAAGGCTCCGGAAGTCTGATGATGAAGTGTTCAGGGAATAGGTCATTGCCGACAGTGCTGTGTTGAGCCTTCGGATCAATGAAGATATTGGCAAATGGCGTTGCCGTGTAGGCGACGTATGCACTCTGCTCGAAGGTGTCCAGAATCTGACGGATCAGACCATTGATTTTCGAAGGATCCGACTCTTCGTCCGTGAGCCTTCTCTGGCTGGTGTCGACGGATGCGTAGTCAGCTTCATCGTCCAGCACAAGGAGCGGAAGTTTCTGGACAATTTTCTTGTTCGTTTCCGGGTCAACTGTGTGCGTAAGCTCCGTTGCCCACCTGTAGACATTGGACAATATGGAAGCATTTTTCTTGACCACGAGGATTACGGGGTCGCCACCCAATGATTGCAGCGCTTGCTTGGCGGTACGGAGGCTGAAGTCACCGTTTGACTCCACAGTCGTCGAGCAGTTAATTCTTAGGAAGGGCCCGGACTTAAGGCCGACGCCCGTCTTTGGGGACTGGCCGGTATTGCTAAAGGTGTCAACTGTATTGAAGCCGAGCACACCTTCATTGACACGCTGCTGCGTCTGGCTTCGAAGGCTGTCGTGCGCACCTGCTAAAATAATTACGAGTTTATACCCTGCATCGATGGCTTTATTTATGAGCCCGATGTAGTTCGAGGTTTTGCCCGACTGCACCTGTCCAGCGACCAGTCCGCGGCGCTCCCATTTTCCTTCCTTGGTGGGGTCTTCGATCGAATCGAGTATTTTGTCCGTAACCAGTCCTACTGACTTATCGAAAATGTGGCCAGGTCGACCCTCATCCTCGATCATGAGGCGTCGGTATCTGTCCCAGAAGCGCCACTCGATGTTTGACTTCTTCGCTGTCAGCCATGGTTCGTGGTCTGTTGGGTCGTATAGGCCACCGCCGAGTCCCACGTAGGTGTTGAACTCTTTCTCTAGCTGGCGGACGATCTCGACGAGGTCTTCGTCATCCGCGGGCTCCAATCCTCTTTGAATGGAGAAGTCATGAGCATCCTTGACTGCGGACTCGATGTCTTCTCTCGTGAGGAGCGCTCGATCATGCTGAAAGTCCTCAAGGTCGACCCGGGCGAGCTTCAAAACGCGTTCAAGAATCCTCATTCGACTCCAACTTTCTCTTTATAGGCGGCCACTATCTCAGGGTAAAGTGAAAAAGGTTCCACGCTGGATAAATCAGTTATTGCAGTGGCGGCATCACGACCTCGGGCTGTCATGCGCTGGCATAGGAAATCTAGATCTGCCATCACCTCATTGGCGTTGCCCTCGAAGGGCCGGTGAGATGATTCGATGCCGTCGGCAACATGAATGGCGATCTGCGTCAGAGGGAGGGTCTCCTCGACGAAGCGAAGTAGACGCCGTATCTCATCCTGTGCTCCAGGGGCTGCTTCCATAAGCTGCGTAACGACAGGGTTTTCACGGTTGATTTTATAAGTGATCTTTCCGTCGCGGTCCTTGTATTCCCGCCACGCAAAGACAAAGTCCTGGGCAGCGGTGCGGGCGCTGAACTGACCCCTAAATCTGTAGACCGATTGAGCTTTCGACTTCGTATCCCGCGCAATTCGGCGAAGATCGGCCACTAAAGCGGCTGGGGGGCGCACATGCGACTTTCTGACGTCCACCTGCCAGTGGTGGTCCAACTCAACGGGAAAGTCGAGTGCGATCCTGGCGAGCTTTGCATGCTCTTCTTTCATCCCGCCCACCCCCAGCCAGCTGCCGGCCACGAGAAGCCTGTCGTTGCGATAGACATAGAAGCCTTGGTTAGCGTTCCATCCCGCAGCCCCCGCGGCCTGACGATGCTCGTCGTCGGAAATCTTGCTCTTGTGCGGGAGGACGTAGGAAGTGACTTTTACAACGCTGCCGTCTAAGGGGAGGTGCTCCTCCCCGCCTGACCAGGTCCCAAGATGCGATGCCATGAACGGGTCCCATGGCGTGATCAGATGGCCGTTTAGGTGAATCTTTAGGGCGCGCCTCGCTGACAAGAAGCGGTGGAACGTCAGGGCTAGATGGCGCTCGACGCGATCAGCCACCGCGAGAAATTGCGTTTTGGTCGCGCTCCCGCCGGAATCGTCAAGACCGACTAATCGATCACACTTTGTCCAGACGACCGCTGTTCCTGCTCCAGTGAATGAAATATCGTTGATGACTTGTTCCGGCAGGGTGGTCCTCAGCCTCCACTGCCCGGTCGCGCGAACTTCGTCCAAGTCCCAGCGTCGCACTGCTGTGCCGGTTCCCTCGGAGCTCACTACTGTAAGTTCCCGCGCTTGGGAGATGGAAGCGGTCTTTAGGCCCAGTCCGAAACGACCGAGGTCGCCAGGGGAGCGGTGCTCGAGCGGGCTCTTGCTGCCGAGGCGCATCGCATCGAGAAGCTGTTCTGCCCCCATACCGTGGCCGTCATCTTTGACGACGACATAGCAGTCACCGTCATTCCACTGGAATGAGATAAATATATTCTTCGCTTTTGCCGCAATGCTGTTGTCCACCAGATCAGCGATCGCAGTTTCTGGCGTGTAGCCAAAGGCGCGCAGCGATTCGAATATGGGACTTGCGCTGGGTTCAACCAGATCCCAGCCATCATCGTCGATGTTCAATTTGACCCCCATGGTCTTACTTAATATCTAGTTCAGTAGTTCACGTACGATGTTTCCGATTTGGTAGGCCAAGTATGGTGGCACCGCATTCCCGATCTGTGTGTACTGCTGGGTTCTGTTGCCCAAAAAAGCGTAGTTGTCGGGAAAAGTCTGAAGCCTTGCTGCCTCACGAACCGTCAGGCTCCGCATCTGCGAAGGATCCGGGTGGATGTAGTAATGACCGTCCTTGGCTATGTGTGAAACCACAGTCGAAGACGGTTTATCCCAAACTTGGACCTTGAAGCGGTCGGCGAACGCTTTGGATTCCAATCGGGCTGCGTTGTGATTGGGAAGTAGATCAATTGCAAACTCCGATAGGAGAGGTGACCGGAGGTTGACAGCCCCAAATGCCGCCGAGAAGAAGTAGCGATACAGATCCGCTTCCATGTGTCCCCGCGAGACGTGGTTGGCGAATCCGCCGATAGCAGGATCAGTCAGCCAACGCTGGAGATCGGTATTCGCTTCAACATCCTTCCGTCCTCGGACAAATTCTTGGCCGAGAGGCGGGACAGGTCGTAGTGGCTCCGCAAATCCCTCCACGGACTCCTTGACCATGCGGTGTGCCAAGCTGCGGATGCCTGCCCATAGATCCACTTCGTCACGACCCCTGGAAATACGGGATCGTATGGCCGGAAGGCTCCCTATAGCTTCCCTGACCGTTGCTTGCTTTTGGCGCTTTTGGAGGACCGTAGGCCTTTTGTCTATATCGGAGCGGACCCCTAGAAGGATTACCCGGTGCCGCTGCTGCGGAACGCCGTGTTCTTCTGACCGAATGATGAAATCTCGGGGCGATAGGTCCTCAGGTTCACTAGGCACAGTAAGTGAATAGATGACATACTCCGCATCTCCGCCCTCATTCCTAAGGTCTTCCCGGATGCGGGCAAACATGGGCTGACCCCCGTGGGTCGACGAGAGCAGGCCCTTGACGTTCTCCATGACGAAAACGGCGGGAGAGAATTTTCTGATGATGTGAAGGTACTCCTGGTACAGGAAGTGCTTCTTATCATCTTCAAACGACAAGTCATTGGCTCGGCGGGAACGGCCGACCAAGGAATAAGCCTGGCAGGGCGGCCCACCAATCAGTACCCAGTTTGTCGCCCCGTCTAAGGCAACTTTAATGTGAAGGTCGGATACCTCTCGCGTGTCCGGTCCGAGTTCGAGTTGGTGGACGTGGCGTGAGGCTCGCTCTAAAGCGGCGGCCATCTTGCCGTCTTGGCGGAGTTCACGCTCAGTGATCTCTGCACGAAGGAACCGGTAATACGCACTGGGAACTTGGCCTCGATCACGCAGGTCCCGAAAAGCACTCCGCAAGGTCAGAGTTGAGTGAGCTGAGCGTTCCATCTCAATGGCAGAAACTGAGTCAAAAGCGGGCTGCCCCTCCGCCGCGACTGATGCGAACCCCTCGCCCAAGCCACCTGGCCCGGCAAAAATATCAATAATGGGGATAACTCCCACGGTTGCCTCTTTACTACCTAACACACGCCCCACGACGCGAGAACCCGTGCGGCTGTCTGCCGCGCTTGCATAAACGTACTACCTACCGCCGACGTTTTTGCCTGGGCACACAACGCAGCATCCATAGAGCATATCCGGCCCGGGGAGGCAGACCGTGCAAGGGCTAAGTTGCGGCAGCTCACGTCTCCCCGGACTTGCGAACAGATGGCTCACCTACCCGTCACCTAGGACTTACGGCCGCAAATTCAGCGGCTTGATTTCGCCCCCGTCCTTGATCAAGCCAAGCAAGTCATCCTGCCGTGCCTGCCCCAGCGTAAGTCGGTACTTTGCCAACCCTGACAGCATTTGATTGGTCCGCGGTACATCCCGGCTCAGGGGGTGGTCCAGCAAGCGGCGCTGGATCCTGTGTGCCCCGCGATGTATCCAATGGGGCGCGAATTCGTTCGTCTCGTCCTCCGGAAGCGCCTCCACATGGGCTGTGGCGGCGGCGAAGAGCGCGGTCCAAGGATCAACCACACCCGGCTTCAAAACGGCGGATCCGTGCTGCTCCGCGACGTTCTTACGCACGGCGTGCCCCAAGTACCTGTGCACCCGACCTTCACGCTGCTCAAAGTCCACGGGATTGCCAGGCACGTTCCAGTGGATGACGGAGTGCGCCCACCAGTGGAAGTCGATGCCTTCCTGCCCCACCGAAGTTGAGGCCAGAACGAAGGGCCAGAAAGGACTATTGAAGGCCCGTCGCACTTCGGGCATGCGGTTACTGTCGTCGTCGTCCGTCTTGGCGTTGCTGTACCGCACAGCGAAACGTACGCCCATCCGCAGATCCTCATGGGACTCATCCGGGTACTTGGCCAGCATCTGCGCCGGCTTGAGAGACAGCGCGCGCCGGATGTCATCGACCAGCGACCACAGTTGATCCGTGGTGATCTCCCCGGGAGCCTGCTGGCTGCGGAGCTGAAAAACATACTCGTCCAGCACAGCCTGGAGGTTCCCGGCTTCACAGTACCGGAGGACTTTCTGCCAGTAATCGCCTTCGGGGAACAGCTCGTCCAGCAGCTCGGTGGCATCGAGGCGGTTGAACATTGTCTGTAGCCCGTTTGCCCCAAACGCGGTTGCCTTCCACAGTTCCGAGCCATCGAACTCGTCGGGGACAACACGCCTGAGGGCCCGGTAGAGGCAGTTGGCAGGGGAGTTGACTGCCAGGTCCTCGACGCCGTGCTCCCAGCCAGATGGACCACCAGCCGCGGCCTGCAGCATTCGGTCAACATGAGCGAGATACAGCCCGGCCTCTGAACCACCGTCCTGATCCGCGCCGTCCGAGTCCGTAGCCTTGCCGATTTGCTGGCTGTACTCGTCCACCTGCCGCAGCTCCCGTGCAGCCAGCTTGGCATCGTTCTTCCATGCTGCCGGCAAGGCGCCCGGCACCGAGAAGTAAGACGCCCACGTACCGAGGCGGCTGGACGGATCGACGACGGCGCCTCCTACCATCGCTTGGACTGATGCTGCCGTGGCTTCCCGCACCGACTCCCCGGATACCCTCGATCCGCTCATGGAGACACGCTCCAGCGGGTCGCCTACGACTGCCAGGGTGGGGTGGGGAATGAACAGTGCAAGCGTGGACATCGCGAGTGGCTCGCCATCGCGCACACGGTACCGCAGCCTGCCGCGGAACCGCTTGCGGGCCTCCGCCGAGTTTTCGCCGTGTAGCTCCGAGCCTTCCAGAATCTGCCGCTCGGCCTCGTACGACAGAAGAGTCGTAATTGCTGTCGGCGCCGCATTCCAGGCGGAGAACACCAGCTGCTTCGTCACCGGCCCCACTTCGGCGAAGGCGCCGGAAGGCTCTACGTAAGGGAGCGACGGCGGCATCCACAGCAGCTTCCACCACCCCTGGCCAACAGTGTGATCCCGCACTGCCCGGAACTTGGCGTTGTCCGCCTCCACCGCTCCGTAGGACCGGTACGCCGCTGCGTCGATCGTGGCCAGGGAAGGAAGAACCGGCTCAACAGCCTCGCGATCGCAGTGGATGCGCCCGTCCAGCATCCTGCCAATCTTGTAGTCAGTAAGGAAGTGCGCAAACAAAGGCACCGACTTCCAGTACTCCATGGGGTTACCGGCGCGTGCGGCGCGGAACAACGTGGAAAGGGACCTGTAGCTGCGCAGGTCACCAGGCCGGACATCCTCTGGTGCCATCTTGATGACCTCGAGCATGTCATCCTTGCCCAGCTGCGGCCGCTCCGTTCGGCTCATAAACTTCTTCAGGCCATCTTCGATCCGGCGCGTCAGTCCGTCATCCGGCGCCTGCTTCAGCAGCTGGGTCCTGCGGCCGTCCAGGTCGGCTTCGAGACTCTCTATGTACCCGGCATCTTCGCTGCTCAGGAAGCGGAGCAGCTGCCGGAAGTCCGCAGCGTGGTCGTCACCGTCCTCATCATGGGCGGCGGTGTGCGCCTTGTAGGGAGTGGCCGAGAGCAGGATGAGCTTGGCGCCCTTGTAGTTCAGGAACTGCCGCGCCAGCTCGGCCGCCGGGTCCTCGCCATCTGTCTCGTCGCCGGGGGAGTACAGGAGATCGCGGAACCGCTGGAACTCGTCTAGGATGATCAGATCCGGCTCCAGGCAGTCCAGCCCGGCCTGGGCCAGGTCGCCCCGAAGGCCACCGATGATCCCGCTCATCCGCTGCCGGACGTCGTCAGTTCCGTCGGTCAGGACATCCCCCATCGCAGTCTCGAAGGCAGTAAGATTTCCGCTCTTTGTGGCGAGTTGCCTGAACCTGTCGCAGACAGAGGTGACGAAGCCCTCGGGATGAAGCTCAGTGAGCCGTCTGATTTCCCAATTGAAGCCGGGAACGCCAGCACCGGATCTCAGCAGTTCGACGGCGTGGTCCCGGCGTCGTTCTTCTATCAGTCCGACCTGTTCAAGGATCCGAAAGAGGACCGCGCGCTCTCGGGCCTGCCCGGGAGCTTTGCTGACATTGAACGACGTTCCGGGAGTGAGTGAGATGAAATTTACGCGTTTGCACGTCCCCTCGCCAGCAGGGGCGTTCAGCTTGGCCAACTCGGTCGGCAGCAGCGTCAGGCGGCCCGACTCGATGATGTCCTTCTGTCCGGTCACGTTCAGCCGGGCGAGGTTCTGCTTGGCGAGATCCGAATTGGAGCACACGTACACGACGTCGATGCGGTCGACTCCGGAATCGGGCCGGTCGAGCCGCTCGATGGCCTTCGCGATGACGCCGCGGGCCACCATGCTTTTGCCCAGCCCGGTTTCGTCAGCAACCAGAAAGCGGTCTGCAGGCTGCTCGTCCAAGTAGAGCCTCTTGAAGACGTGCTCCACGGTCCGCCGCTGAAAGCCGCGAAGGCCGTCGAGCGCCGGCGTCGCGTCAAACCCCATGGTCTTCCCCCAGTTCCAAGGCCTCGGTGGCAGATGCCCACAGCACGTGCAGCTGCTGGACCTCCGGATCGTCGGGGCGCAGCGCCAACAGCCTGTCCATCACAACCTTGAGGTCCGGAAACACTGAGGCGGCGTCCGGGCTGGCCATCGCTCCGACAAGAGCTTCGAACAGGCCGGCAGCGCTTCCATCCCCAAACCCGGCTCCAGCAAACCACTCCGTTCCCAGGCCGCTGCCGGGAAGGGCGTCTTCCGGCGTCAGGAACAGGAGCAGGAACTGTCGCAGTTTTTGCGGGTCGTCCAGCTGGCGGGCAATGATCTCGTCGAGGCGTCCGGCGGGGTCCGTGCGAAGGCTGCCCTGGATCACTGTGCTCTTGGACAGCTTGGCAGACGGGTCTTCCAAGGTGAGCACCAGGTAAGGTGTCACATCTGCCAGCGGGACGTCGAGGAAATCGTGCTTGTGGCCGTCTCCGGAAGCTGCGCCTGCGGAACCTGCGTTGGTGGAAGGCTCGACGGCGACGCTCGGCTGGGGGAGCGACAGGAGCCGCAGCTGGGCATTGAATTCCGAAGACGGGGACCAGCTGTGTGAAACCGTCACCGTGAAAGTTTTTCTTGCGTCATGGGTCGGGAACGCGTCCAGGAGGAATTTCTGCGCTGCCGCATCACGGAGTGCGTTCTCGAGCCGGAAGGCAGCCTCTTCTGCCTCCGAGCGGGTTTCGCCGCCAGTGCCGAGGTAGTCAGCAAAGGGGACGTCCTTGAGGCTTTCCTTGATCCGCTGGACACCCAGCCGTTTCTTGGCTCCCCGCATCTCGAGCAGGAACTCAACGTTCCTAGTGAAGCCCGCCTCTGTTGCGTTAGCGGATCCGAGAAGGGCATAGGTGTAGTGGTCGTAGTCGCAGAAGTAGGCCTTCGCGTGCAGGCCGGACAGATCGTCCGCGACGCGATGAATCCCTGATTCGTCCGTATCGCTTTGCCCTGACTCCGCCGACTCCGGAATGCCGAGTTCGTCGAAAGCCTTGAACGAGGTTCTGGCGTTCGCCACTGTCTGTTTCTGAAGCAGGTTCAGCTGATCATCGCGCGAGTAGATGTAGAGGTTATCGGTCCACTTGTCCCGCAGCCGACCGACCAGCGTGTCGTCTAGGAACGGCGAGATGACCAGCTTGTCCCGGCCCAGGTGCGCGGCAGCCCCCGTCTTCTGGTTGAGCGCGATGAAGTGCTCCGGATCGCGCAGATGCGCCACGATGGACTCCTGCTCGAACTCCTCTCCGACGCCCATTGGGCGGAAGGCTAGCCGCTGGATCTCCTCCGGGAGCTCCCACTGCACGGAAGCCAAGCGGGAGGCAAGTCCTTTCATCTTCGCCACCCGGTCGTCGTCGGGCCTTACCGTGCAGAGCTTGGGGAGACCCTCAATGAAGCGGGCCAAGGGGCCGCTGTCGGGGCCTACAGATTTGCCGTCCTCGGCGGGCATGCCGTCGAGCCGCACAAGCAGGTCCCAGCTGGCGTCCGTGGTGAGATTCCGGCTGCTGCACAGAAAGCGGTAGCGGCGCTCGTCGTCGTTCTCGAATTCGAGCACCCAGATCTTGGGGTGAAAGAGCCCGCTCCGGACACTGACCTGATGGACCATGGGCTCCAGGAGTGCGAGGAGATCCGAGGCGTTCGATGGTGCCTTGATATGTCCTGCCTGGCAGAAGATGTCTACGCGGTCGGAGACCTTGCGCAGGGCACTGAGTACGGCGACCGTGTTGGTGAACTCCTCTCCGGAGCCGGCCACAAAGCTCAGGGGAACGGAGAGCGCGCTGGTCATGTCCAGGGTGAAGGTGGTGCCCACAGCGTGGGAAAGCCGGAAACCTGCCGGCGGCTTCAGCTGCTGGGTGAGTGCCTGCCTGTTGGCTGCCTCAAGCATGTGTCTGTCCTGTCAGTCCAAGCCCTGCGTGGATGTCCAGGACGTTCCGCCGCACCTGCTGCCAGCGGAAGGTCAACGCGCCCACCCGATCTGGCGGCTGCCAGGCGCGCAGGCGGCGTTCGTTGCGAAACCGTGAGTTGGTCTTCTTCATCAGCTTCTCCCGCGTTTCGACGGCGGCACGGAACTCGGCGTTGTCGACCAGTTTGCCGGGGCTTACCGATGCTTCGGCCATGTGGCGGGCGAAGTCGGCCGTGTTGCCGTTGATGCCGGGGTTCCACGCTTTGGCGCGGCTGAGGTAGCTGTCGACGTCCCACGTGGCGAGGAGGTCACGCTTGCTTTCCCGTTCGTCCTCCCAGGCTTCGAGGAGTGCTTGGGTTGGTGGCCCGTCATCGCTGGAGCTGAACACCGAGGCGGAGAGCTCCGCGAGCAGGTGCTGGTAGAGGATAGTTGCCCCGTTGTGGATGAAGGAGAAGGCCTCCGCGTCCTGGAGCCACTGCGCGGGCTCACCCTCGACATTGCGGCATGCGGGGTCAAGCCAGGGCGCCCATAGGTTGGGGTCGGGACTTTGTTCCGACCCCACGAGGTGCGCGAGCAGGGTGTTGGGACATGAGGACAGGATGCGTTCCTGAAGCCAGCGGGCCTCGTCGTGAGAGAGCGTGAGTCCGTTTTCATCGGACTCGGGGAACTCTGCAGGCGGCTTCGGCAGACTCGGATGCCAGACGGAGTAACGATGCTCGCCGTCTTCCGGCGGGGGAGCTTCTGCGCACATGAGCTGGGCGACGGCGGCCCGGTCGGTTTCCTTCTGCACTATCCCGTAGGTGCGAAGGGCTGTCCAGTAAGCGGCCGAGGGGAGTTGCCGGACCTTCCGGCCGGCGTCGCGGCCGATGAAGCTTTCCACCCTGAGTTCCATGAAACGGTCGATCAGCTGCCGCTCCGATTCTTCCGCGTGATTCCGAAGCTCGTCCGGATTCTTACTGCCTTTGTGCGCGGTCAGGTAAGCCCACGGGACAAGGAGCATGTACCGGGCGCCTAAGTGCAGCACTGATGTGCCGGGGAAGAGGCTGTTGCTGATCACGTCGCGCAGCTGGCCCATGCCGAGGTCGTCCGTGGTCTCGGGCGTGCCGAAGAGCTTCACGAGCTCGCGCATCTTTGAGTTTTCCTCGGCGGACGCGTCGAGCCAGGAGATGAGGGAGGTCATGTGGTGTGTTGACTCGCTTCTGCTTGCTGGCGAATGTATTGCATCGGCGGGTGCCTTCGCGACACGAACCCCTTATGAACCATATGGCACAGGATTCAATCAGCCGCAAAACAGGGACAATCTTGAGCCAATCCTTTGAGTTTAGTGGTGGCGGACGAGGCTAACAGCTTGCTGATGGCCTCTCGGGTGCTGGTCATCGTGTCCTTGTGGTGCTGTCCATCGACAACATGTTGTCCACCTACGGCGCAACATGCATCAGCTGAGGCGACAGATTTGCTGGTGGTCTATCTCGGTGGGTTCAACGTCTCCAGACGCAGTTTAGCCATGCACTAAGTTTGACCATGGAGTGCTATATTCCGTGGTTCAAATGACATGGGGAGTTTAAGTGGTTGCGGTTTCTGTTCCTAGTGCTAGTGGACTGAGCGTTACGTCGGAATCGGTCGGTGGGGAGCCGAGCCGATGACCGTCCAGCTGGAAGAGATGCCGCGTCTACCTAAGCCTGGTGACATCGTGGAGGTTCGCGGAGCGAACTGGGCCGTGGCGGACGTCCGCGAGCAAGGTCTTCCACGCAGCTCGGCCGACGACGGGGTCCCGCAGCTAAACCATGTGATCTCGCTGCAATCGCTGGCTGAAGACCGAATGGGCCAAGAGCTCAACGTGATCTGGGAGCTGGAAGTTGGGACCCCGTCAAAACGCACGGGGGTGTTGTCCACGGACCATGGGTGGTGTTCTGACCCGGCTTCGAGCCCGGTCCCTTTTGGATAGCTAGCATCCGGTGCCTTGGTCCTGCCGGATATGTCTTCTGAACGGGGATGAATGACGACCCAACCCTCACCGGCCGGTAGTATCGAGAGGGGTGTGAGCACACAGATACCTTCCAGTACAAAGGACCAACGTGGCTATGTGGGGGATCGACCTAGAGCTCGGAGCAAAGGTCGTGAACGGGGAGAAGTATGGGGACTGGTATCGAGACCCATGGGGTTGGCCCGAGTTCTCTGAGCCGTTCGTCAAAAATCTCAGCGTGGAGCAAGATTTCGGAATAGTCCCAGGAGCCTCTGGCGAACCGTTCAAGTTCTCACAGCCGCCGCATTTTCATCCTCTGGACGTTCCGAAATCCAGGCTGGGCACCCGACCCGCCGTCGTTCAAGATCCGCGGAGCAGGCTGATCTACAGCGCGGCAACTCGAGGTCTGGTCGAAGCTCTGCACAAAGACCTGCCCGATTGGGTGTACGGGTGGCGACAGCGGGACGGAGCAATTCCTCATTCATCCGAGGAATGGTCAGCGTATGGCCGCAGTATCGATGAGGTTCCTGACGGTGCATATTCCCTTCAGACCGATATAACCTCCTTCTTCTCCTCGATAAATGTAGAAACTCTGATCGGTACTCTGAGTAACGCGTTTGGTCGAAATGCGTCGGTGGGGTTGATTTCCGAGGTGCTTCGAACGCACGACGGCATGATGTCTCGAAGCGGACTGCCGCAGAGGAGCTCAGCCTCTGCATTTCTGGCTCAGGTGGCTGTTGGCCCGATCGACGATGAGATATCGACGGCGCTGAGGAACGGTCTCGTTCGTTCAGCAAGACGCTGGATGGACGACATCAGTGTTGAAGGTGCCGAGGATGAGTTATATGCGCTCAGCCAGGGAATACAGGCAAAGGCGCGACAGGCCGGCCTCGAGATCAATGCGTCGAAAACTCACCTCTCAACGCACAAAGAAGGTCTCGACCGTTTTCGTTTGGAAGCCATCCGCAGTATCCGAGTCCCAGAGGTCGTCGCCATGCGCGGATCAGAGTATATAGATGACGAACCGGAGTTCGCTTTTGAGTCGGATCCTGGTGAGTTACTTGCTTTGGAGCGCGAGATCTTGGAGTCGCCGCTGTCGGTACCCAGACCTGTGGGGAGGGCCGTGCTGCGGTCGCTGCGTGACAACTTCTTGTTTGAGCAAGTTGGTGAGTGGATTGCGAATGCACACCATTTCCCCCACCTGGCGGATGCGCTGAGCCGCTATTTTGCCGGAGCACGAACCTTTCCTGGCGTATCGACTGGCCTAGAAGCTTGGTTTCCAACATTTGAAAGCTCAAATTGGGGCAGGCTTGACTGGGTGACAGCACAGTATGCCCTTGCTTTTGCAGCCGATGATTTGCCTAGTTCGGTTCTGACCGTGCTCCGGCAGTGGCTGGCCGGGAGCTCCAATGTTCAAAAAATCGCTGTAGCGATCCAGAGGCTCTCGATAGTGGATCCCAACTATGTTCGGAGTACGGTCAGCGCTCGTGTGGATCAGGTGTCAGATCCGCAACTTCTTCGTCTCTTGGGGCTTGGGATGGTGGCGGCAAATGCCGACCGTATTACCGTGGAAAGCATTTTGAATCGCGATCGTCGGAATCAGCTCACTCACAAGTATCTGGAAGACCACAAATGGAAACTTCCTCGCACGCCTATCGATTTTGACCACGTCCAGAAGACGCCGGCAGGTGCCGAGGACTTTGGCTGAACTGGCAGAAGGGGATGCGGATTCTGCTGTACCCCCTTATTTGCAGACTGCCGCAGACGACTCCGACGAGGGTGGAGGATGTCTCAGAGGGTGGCTAGCCGCATCAGGACCAGGCTTCGAACCCTTTGAAAGTCCACGTACTCGTACATAACATACGCCCCTTTCTCCGAACAAGGGTGCCCCTAAGGCCGCCGCCCTGAACGGTTGGATCAACGGCGAGCATCTTGAACTCGAGCTCACTTACCATTGCCATCTCGCTGTACGGCTGGCCTGCCAAGGTCAGCGTCACCGGCGACCATCGGGCCGGAACCTTCCGCCACACACTCGACATGCTCCGCCCCCGTGTTACACGTTGTGCAGCACACGCATATGCGGTGATCGGCAGTGAAATGCTGTAAGTGGAGATACGCCTCTCGGGGGATTCTTCGTACCTCTGAGTAATCGGCTGGCCCTGCCGGCCCGAAATCCAACTTCAATTAGCAGCGGCCGCCGGCTCCAGTCAGGCGGGCAACGTACTGTTCCAGCGGTGCCAGCCCGGGCTGAGAAGACGGATCGCTGACTGCATCCGCCCCGACAGCATTCGCCACCTCCAAGGCAGGGGTGTAGTCAAGCCCGGTCCGCAGCGCTAGGACGAGTGTCGCGCAGAACGCATCACCCGCGCCGATCGTGTTCGCCACAATGACTGCAGCGGCAGGTGCCTCGGCCACCTTCCGGCCGTGCTCGAACATCGCCGAGCCGTCCTTCCCGTACGTCACCGCGACCAGCTTGGCGTCAGCCAGCGCCGGAATCAGGTCGTACTCGCTCTCGTTGACGATCACCAGGTCGCAGCGCTCCAGCAGTTCGGCCGGCAGGTCCATGGCCGGCGCCGCATTTAGGACGAAGAATCCGGAGGACTTTCGCGCCGCCTCCAGCACCACGTCCAGACCGACCTCGAGCTGGCACAGCACCGCCTCGTCCGGCGCAAACGAAACACCCTCCAAGGAAAATCCAGAGTTCGCCCCAGGGCACACCACGATCTGGTTCTCGCCCTCACGGTCCACCACGATCAATGCTGTGCCCGTCGCATCGCCGTCGAGCACTGCCACGTCCGCGGTGTCCACGCCGGCAGAGGAAAGCGCCTCCAACATCAGGCGTCCTTGGGCATCGTCACCCACCGCACCGATCATTCGGGCGCTCCCGCCGAGCCGCGCGGCGGCCACGGCCTGGTTGGCCCCCTTGCCGCCGGGCTGCTGGCTCAGGACACCGCCGCCGATGGTTTCCCCGGCGGTGGGGAGCCGGTCAGTGGTGGCGATCATGTCGAGGTTGATGCTGCCGACGACGGTGACGGCAGGAAGCTGAGTGCTCATGAGGAAGTCCTATCAGGTCGAGCCAGGGGCGGCTGAATTAGGAAATAGTGTACGGCATGGTTGTACTTGTTCGTCATACATGGTTGTATAACAACTGATTTCCCAAAGGCAGGACCTCCTGCAGAGAACAATGGAGTTTGATGTGAACACCCCAGCCACGGCCAGCACCTCGCCGCCCGCCGCCGTCGAAAGCGAAACCGACGTGAACAAACTTGCCGGCCGCCCGGCCGCCCTGCTGATCACTACCCTGCTGCTCGGCGTGCTGTCCTTCCAGCTCAATGCCAGCATGGTCACCCCGGCCCTGCCGCAGATCGCCGCCAGCTTCGGCCAGTCCGCCGACGCCGCCGCGCCCGTGCAGTCCATGTTCTTCCTCGCCGGCGCCATCGCCGGCCCCGTGATCGGAAGGTGGAGCGACTTTATCGGCCGCCGCCCGGCCCTCCTGCTGGTGCTGGCCATCATGGGCGCCGGCACCATCCTCTGCATCGCTGCGCCCACGCTGCCGCTGCTCGTCGCCGGCCGCTTCCTGCAGGGCGTGTCCAGCGCCGTCTTCGCGCTGTCCTACATCGTGCTCAGCGAAAACCTGCAGCCGCGCGTCTTCGGCACCTCGGTGGGCATCATCGCCGCCGTCAACGGCGGTGTCGGGGGAGTGGACGGCTATGTGGGCGGCCTGATGTCCGAGACCCTCGGCTTCCGGTCCATCTTCGTCGTCGTGCTGGTGCTCACCGCCGTCGCCGCCGGGTGCATCCTCAAGACCGTCCCGAAGGGGCGGCCGCAGCACGTCCGCGGCGCCATGGACTGGTGGGGAGCGGGCTCGCTCTCGGTGTTCCTGGTATTCATCACGTACTTTGTCTCCGGCGGATCGGCCGCTGGATGGACCGCACCCGGCACCCTGGCCCTGCTAGTCGGCACGATCGTGTCCTTCGCCGCCTTCTGGATGATCGAGAAGCGCCGCAGCCACCCGCTCATCGCCGTCCACCACCTGCGCTCCCGCCAGGTGTGGCCCGTCATTGCCAGCACCGTCCTGACCCTCGCCGGCATCTTCGCCATCATGAACTTCACCGTGGTGCTGCTCAGCCAGGACAAGGGCTCCGGCTTCGGGCTCAGCCCGTCCCTGTCCGCCCTGCTGTTCCTCACTCCGGCCGCGCTCATCGGCGTCTTCGCCGCGCCGCTCGCCGGCTGGCTCGCCGGCCGCCGCGGCTGGATCAAGGTTCTCCGCACCGGTACCGCGATGAGCCTGGCCTGCGCCGCGGCGGCCGCCGCGTTCTCCAGCAACCAGATCGCGGTGATCGTCGCCGTCGCCGCCCTCGGCATCTTCTACAACGGCCTCTTCCTCACCGCCATCAACGGACTCTCCGTCCTGCTCTCGCCCAAGGAAGCACCTGCCTCTCTCCCGAGCGTCAACGGCGCCTCCTTCGGCATCGGGGCGAGTCTCGGCGTCGTGGTTGTTGCGCCGTTCGCCGCCCAGGCGACCGCCGGCGGGTACGCCACCGCGCTCTGGATCTCGGTGGGCATCACCGCCGCAGCGTCCATCGTCAGCCTCTTCGTCCCCGCCCCCAAGGGCGAAACCCACTAGACGTTCAGCACCGACCGAAAGAAGAACCATCTCATGACCAGCTTCCCGTTCTACCTCGACTGCGACACCGGCATCGACGACGCCCTCGCCCTGGCCTACCTGCTCGCCTCCCCGCAGGCGGACGTGCGGGGGATCGGCGCAGTCAGCGGCAACGTCAGTGCCGCCCTCGGCGCCCGCAACACCCTAGACCTGCTCGAGCTCGCCGGGCACGCGCACATCCCCGTTGCCCTCGGCGCGCACGACCCCCTTGCCGGTTCCTTCGGCGGGGGAGCGCCGTGGGTGCACGGTGCCAACGGCATCGGGGAGGTTGAGCTTTCGACGGCGGGTGCTGAGCTCGCGTCCGAGACCGCGGCGGAGATGCTGGTACGGCTCGCTCGTTCTCATCCCGGGACCCTGCGGGTCCTGGCCATCGGCCCGCTGACCAACATCGCCGAGGCGCTGCGGCTGGAGCCTTCCCTGCCGCAGCTGGTCGCGGAGATCACCATCATGGGCGGCGCCGCCCTGGCCCCGGGGAACCTCACGCCCGTGGCCGAGGCGAACATCGCCAACGACCCCGAGGCCGCCGCCCTGGTGCTGGCCGCCGGCTGGAACGTGACCCTGGTGCCGCTGGACGTGACCATGACCAACGTGCTGGAGGAGAACCACCGGCAGGAGCTGCTCGCCTCATCCGGTGCCGTGCCGGGGGCGCTGGGGGAGATGCTGGGCTACTACTTCCGCTTCTACGAGGGCCTGTTCGGCCGTGCCTGCTCCGCCATGCATGATCCGCTGGCCGCGGCGCTCGCTGTTGGTTCTGTTCGTGCCGCCGTTGCGCCGGTGGTGCATGTCGACGTCGACACCACGTCCGGGCCGGGCCGCGGGCAGACCGTCTGCGACATGCGCGGGCTGTACATGGACTACCCGGAGCAGCCCGGTGCCCGCTGCCGCGTGGTGCTGTCACTGGAGGACGACTTTGCGCCGCATTTGGTGGAGACGCTGCTGACCCTGCAATGGGCGGGGGAGGCAGCACTCGCCGGTTGAGTCAGGCGAAACCACCCACCTGCCACTAAGAGTTTTTGGGCAGATACGACGACTTGGAAACGGTTCAAACCCGTGTATCTGCCCAAGACTCCCGGCCCCGACGGGATTCAAGGGCCCGGGGGATATGGGTCCTTGGCCAACAAACTGCCAGTTCCGCGGGCACGGCGCCAGGGCCATGGGCTCCTGCCAGGCCAATTACGGCGTTCTGCCGGGCTCACCCACAGAGGGCAGAGGAAGCGCGGAACGCCGAATACCGGGGATCATCACGTCCCACCAGCTGTCCCAGCGCTTTCACACCCTCCGCGTCCGCGCACCCCATATCCGTGGACAACCATCGGACCAGGAGGTTGGCATCCCCGCTGGCCCTCACCGCCGAGCCAACCGCCAGGTCCAGCTGGTCGCGCAGCAGCTGCACCGCCAGAGCCCCAGACCGGCTAAGCAGGGGAGCGGAGTACGCATCCAGCGCTTCCGCTACTAGCCCCTCCCGCAGCAGCCGCAGCACACGCCCCGAGTCGGAACAGCCGGCCAAGCCTGCAGCCAGCCGGTACGGGTTCGACTCCACGGCAACGCCCAGCAGCGACCGCACCCGGAACATCTCGGTCCGGATGGCCTGGGGCGTGCCCGCATCCCCGTACAGCTCGTACGCCAATTCGTCGGCGCTCCATCCCTGCGACCGTGAATCCAGCAGTGCCAGGATCTCCGCCCGGCGCAGCGTCAGCGGCACCCGGCTCCCGTCGGCAAACACCGCGGCAGGCCGGTCCCCAAGCAGCTCCAGCGAAGAAACAGCGGCAACAGCCCGCCGCGCACCCTGCCGGGACGTACGCACGGAAGACGAGGCACCCAAGGAGGCGCCGCCGTCGGACGTTCCCAGCAGCGATTCCGCCACCCGGACCGCGCACCGCACCATCCGCAGCGTGTCCGCGCTGATGGTGTCCAGGGGGCCGGAGACGTCCAGCACGCCCAGCAGCGCACCCGTCAAAGGGTCCGTGATGGGCGCCGCGGTGCAGGCCCAGTCGTGGTGGGTGCGGACCAGGTGCTCGGCGGAAAAGAGCTGCACCGGCCCGCCGGTGACCAGCGCCTCGCTGATGGCGTTGGTGCCGATCCCCGCCTCGGACCAGTCCGCCCCCTCGGAGAACTCCAGCCGGTCCGCCCGGC
The DNA here is from genome assembly GCF_042673905.1 of Arthrobacter sp. NPDC057009. Taxonomy (NCBI): domain Bacteria; kingdom Bacillati; phylum Actinomycetota; class Actinomycetes; order Micrococcales; family Micrococcaceae; genus Arthrobacter; species Arthrobacter sp. NPDC057009. The sequence goes on along the minus strand of NZ_JBHUSB010000022.1, from coordinate 6,373 downwards.
GCAGCGCCTCCCGGCTGCCCACCCGCCACAGGATCTCGCCGCCGGCATCGGTGAGCACCAGCAGGTGCCGGCCGGAACTGGAATCGTCCGCCAGCAGGTCCTGCAGCGCAGGCATCACCCGCTGCAGCCGGTGCTCCCGCCGTAGCTGCAGCACCTCGGACGGATCGTGCACGTGCCGCGGGCTGTGCTGGTCCGGGCTGATGCCCAGCGCCATCGACCGGCGCCACGACTCAGCCAACGGCACGGGGATCTCCGGGCGCGGGACACCGGAGATGACCAGCTCGTGCGCCCGGCGCAGGGCGCGCGCGTACTTCGCCGGGTCCGAGAACCTCAGGCCGTAGTCCACCGTCTCCTCCTCACCCCCGGCGTCCTTGCCGGCAGCGCCCGTGTAACGCGCTTGTTACCCCCGTCGCGTTCCAATAGTGATGCAGCTCACGCCCGCACCAGCATACCGCAGGGACACCGGCGGGAGGGGGCAGCCCGGACCACCTGATGGACCGCACACAAAGGAGTGGAGATGACCGAAACACCCACCGCCGCCGCGCAGGCCTGGCTGGCCAGCCTGGACGGCGCGCTGCAGCGCCGCGACGTGGACGCCGCGCTGGACCTCTTCGAGGACGAAAGCTACTGGCGCGACTTCGTGGCGTTCACCTGGAACCTGAAAACGCTGGAAGGCAAAGCGGACATCGGCCGGATGCTCGAGGCCACGCTGGACCACGCGCAGCCCGGGAACTGGGCGCTCGCCGAGGACGCCACCGGCAGCGCCGGCGCCGACGGAACAGTGGAAGCCTGGATCACGTTCGAGACCGGCGCTGCCCGCGGCTACGGCCACCTCCGGCTGCGGAACGGCAAATGCTGGACGCTGCTCACCACCATGCAGGAGCTGAAGGGCTTCGAGGAGAAGAAAGGCCCGCGCCGGGAACAGGGCGTGGCGCACGAAATCGTCCGCGGCCGCCGCTCCTGGAAGGAACTCAAGGAGGAACAGGAAGCGCGGCTGGGCTACGAGGAGCAGCCCTACTGCGTGATCATCGGCGGCGGGCAGGGCGGCATCGGCCTCGCCGCGCGGCTGCGGCGGCTGGGCGTGCCCACCATCGTGATCGAGAAGAACCAGAACCCGGGCGACTCCTGGCGGAACCGCTACAAGTCCCTGCACCTGCACGACCCCGTCTGGTACGACCACCTGCCCTACCTGAAATTCCCGGACGACTGGCCCGTCTTTGCCGCCAAGGACAAGATCGGCGACTGGCTGGAGCACTACACCCGGATCATGGAGCTCAACTACTGGTCCGGCACCGAGTGCGTGGGCGCAGAGTACGACGACGGCACGCAGGAATGGGCGGTCAGGGTCCTCCGCAACGGCGAACCGGTGACCCTCCGGCCCAGGCAGCTGGTCTTCGCCCTGGGCGTCTCCGGCTACCCGAACATCCCCGCGTTCGACGGTGCCGAGAGCTTCCTGGGGGAGCAGCGGCACTCCTCCCAGCACCCCGGCGGCGGGGACTGGACCGGGAAGAAGGCGGTGGTGATCGGCTCCAACAACTCGGCGCATGACATCTGCGCGGACCTGTGGGAGCACGGCGCCGACGTCACCATGGTGCAGCGGTCCTCCACCCACATTGCCCGCAGCGAATCGCTGATGGACCTGGCACTGGGTGACCTGTACTCGGAGAAGGCGCTCGCCAACGGCGTCACCACGGAGAAAGCGGACCTGCTGTTCGCGTCCCTTCCGTACCGGATCCTGCCGGAGGCACAGGTGCCCGTGTACCAGGAGATGGCCCGGCGGGACGCCGATTTCTACTCGCAGCTGGAGGCCGCCGGGTTTGACCTGGACTTCGGCGTGGACGGATCCGGCCTGTTCCTGAAGTACCTGCGGCGCGGCTCCGGCTACTACATCGACGTCGGCGCCTCCCAGCTGATCATCGACGGCCGGGTGAAGCTGAAGTCCGGGCAGGTTTCCAAAATCACCGGCAACGCGGTGGTGATGGACGACGGCACCGAGCTGGAGGCCGACCTCATCGTGTACGCCACCGGGTACGGATCCATGAACGGCTGGCTGGCGGACCTGGTCTCTCCCGAAATCGCGGACAAAGTAGGAAAATGCTGGGGATACGGCTCAGACACGCCAAAAGACCCTGGCCCCTGGGAGGGGGAGCTGCGCAACATGTGGAAACCAACCAACGTCCCCAACCTCTGGATCCACGGCGGCAACCTGCACCAGAGCCGGCACTACTCCTCCTACCTGGCACTGCAGCTCAAGGCCCGGATGGAGGGGCTGGAGACCCCGGTGTACGAACTGCAGCCCAGCCACCACACCCGCTGAAGGAAGAACCCATCATGAAGGCAGCACGATTCCACGCCCGCAAGGACATCCGCATCGAGGACATCCCGGAGCCGGAACTCCGCGCCGGGGCGGTAAAGATCGACGTCGCGTGGTGCGGGATCTGCGGCACGGACCTGCACGAATACCTGGAAGGGCCCATCTTCTGTCCTCCTCCCGGCCATCCGCATCCGCTGTCCCACGAGGAATCCCCGGTGACCCTGGGGCACGAATTCTCCGGCACTGTCTCGGAAATCGGCGAAGGGGTGACGGGCCTGGCGAAAGGGGACAACGTCGTCGTCGAACCCTATTTTGTGGACGGCGACTGCGACATGTGCCAGGCCGGCAGCTACCACCTGTGCCGGCAGATGGGCTTCATTGGGCTGTCCGGCGGCGGGGGAGGGCTGAGCGAGAAGATCGTGGTGGACCAGCGGTGGGTGCACCCCATCGGGGACATTCCGCTGGATGAGGCGGCGCTGATCGAGCCGCTGTCCGTGGCCCACCACGCCGTGGCGCGCAGCGGTGTGAAGGCCGGCGACACCGCGCTGGTGGGCGGTTCCGGACCCATCGGGCTGCTCACCGCCGCCGTCCTCAAGGGCATGGGGGTGACTACGATCATCAGCGAACTCACCCAGGCACGCAAGGAGAAGGCCACCTCCAGCGGCGTGGCGGACCACGTGCTGGACCCGAGCCAGGAGGACGTCCCGGCGCGGGTGCGCGAGCTGACCGGCGGGACGGGGGCCGACGTCGCGTTCGAATGCGCCGGCGTGAACGCGGTGCTGGACACCATGCTCGACGCCGTCCGGCCCGGCGCCGTGGTGGTCAACGTGTCCATCTGGGGCGCGCCTGCCACAGTGGACATGCAGAAGCTGGTGCTCAAGGAGATCGACCTGCGCGGCACCATCGCCTACGTCCGGGACCACCCCGCCGTGATCAAGATGGTGCAGGAGGGCAAGGTGGACCTCAAACCCTTCATCACCGGCCGGATCGCGCTGGAGGACCTGGTGGAGCAGGGCTTCGACACCCTGATCAACCACAAGGACACGGCGGTGAAGGTGCTGGTGCACCCGTAGGGGCTGCGGGCGGCCGCGCGTCAGGGGAGCGGGTGCCGTTCGCCCACGCTGACGGAGGACGACGGCGGCAGGTACTCCCGCCGTCGTCGCTCCATCCGTTGCTGCTGGCCAGGTGACGGGATGTTGGCACGCTTGGCCCGGTTGCACCTGGCGCAGGCCGCAACGAAGTTCTGCAGGCTCGTGGAACCGCCCTTGGACCATGGATAGAAGTGGTCCCCGTGCTCGGCCGGGCGCGCACAGCGGCGGCCGAAGCCGGCTTCCAGCTCGCACAGGCCTGCGGCCCTGGTCATCCCTTCACGGCGCTGCTGGCGCGTGAAACGGCGCACCGGATCCCGGCGGCGGACGTCCCGGCCGGTGATGACGGCGGCGGTAACCCCAAGCACGACGGCGGCCACGCCCGGGAGCGCGACCGCGGCGACGACGTTCTCCACCATGCCGCTCAGAACCCCTGCGGCGGAGGACGGCCCCGCTCCGACAGCCGGTGTTGTCTTCGAGGTGAGCGCCGACATCACCGCGAATGCGAGCCAAATCATCACCGCTGAGTAGGCCAGGCGAAGCCCCTGCCGGGTCCAATAGATACGGCCGAGTTCCGGCATTGATTCCCCCAATTTCAGCTCGCCGGAAGCGCGTGGCTCCGGATGACTAGGGAATCCTATAAGCCTCGCGCAGGCCGGTCTCCCAGGTTCAGCGCAGTTTTTGCCCAGTTTCCATGTTCCCAAGAATTGCAGGCTAGGCCCGCAGGTGGTCCGGCCGTGGGCGGCATTCCCATCGGTGCGCCGGGACCATCATCCAGTTCAAGATCCCCCGCGTGGTGGTGGGGGAGGCGCGCACGTTCGCCGGCGAACTGGAGCTCCTGGACGATCAGCGTTGCGTGGACAGGATGCGCACCTTCCAGACCGACAACCCGGCGCTGTGGGCGGAGGACATCGCCGAGTCGCCTCGGTCCTGCTTGCAGTGGGGTGGGGTTGGTCAGCTCAGGGGCGAACGGGTGTGGCCGCCTCTTTTCCCACCACCGTTGTCCACGGGCGGGCGGTCCACGACGTCACCACGCCGGCGGTGACGTAAGGATCGGCGGCTGCAAAAGCCTGTGCAGCCTCGAGCGCGTTCTCGCCCGCGAAGATCAGCAGCCCAGTAAAGGGTCCCTCCCCAACAGCCCCACCCAGCAGAAGGTCGCCCCGTTCCACTGCTTCCCACGCCGCCCGGAGGTGATCTGAGCGGTATTTTTCGCGGGTCTGAAGGTAGTTGTCCTCATAGGTGTATTCGAGCACGGCGTGCATGGGTGTCCGTCCATTTCGTTCAGGGGTTTTCACTCGTTGTAGAAGTAGCGTACCCACCGGGACTCAATCCGCCGTCGTCCCTTTGCAAGGGTGTGCCCCGCGGGCCGCAGGATCCGGAAGCATCGGGGACCTTCGCCCCTTAACTGCAGTCTCCCCCTAGCAGACAGTAGGGCAGCGGCAGGCCGGGTTTGGGGCAGGGGTCCACGGTTCAGGCCCCGAGCCGGTCCGCCAGTTCAGTGACACTTGACGCCACCAGGTCCCAGTCGCCTTCCGGAGCCAGGTCCGCCATCTGGCCGGGGCCGTACTCCGTGGGGCGTGCCACGAAGGCCGTTGCCAGGCCCGCTTCCCTGGCAGAATGCAGGTCGCTGTTGTGCGCCGCGGCGAGCATCACCTCGCCGGGCTCGAGGTCCAGGAATTCAGCAGTCCGGAGGTAGGCCTGGGGCAACGGCTTGTAGGTGCGCGTCATGTCAGAACCGATGATTACATCCCACGGCAGGCCGGCGTTCCTGGCCATGTCCAGCAAAAGTGAGGTGTTGCCGTTGGACAGGGGACCCACGATGTAGCCGCGGCGGATGGCTGCCAGGCCCGCCACGCTGTCCGGCCACGGCGGCAGCCGGTGCCATGATTTGTTCAGCTCCTCCAGCCCAGCCGTGTCCAGCCGGTCCGGCTCGACGCCGTGCTGGCGGAGCGCCTGGTCCAGGTTTTCGCGGTGAAGCGTGTCCAGGGTGACGAACCCACGCGATCCGGAACGGATCGCTTCCATGGCCGGCTGGTACAGGGCCCGCCAGTCATCGGCGAACGCCTCGCCGTCGAGCTCCTTGCCCAGTCTTGCGGCGAAAGCTGCCACCTCCCGTGCCACACCGGTGCGCCAGTCCACCACGGTCCCGAAGGTGTCGAAGAGGACGGCGCGCACAGGCCGCCCGGTTGATGGTGAACGGTACGGCTGGAACCTCATGTGCTGTCTCCTTCCTGGCTGCCCTGACCGTTAGTCTGGCAGCATGCGAACTGATTTCAGTCCCACGGCGACGTCCGCCCGCGATTTCTACCGGTTGCTTACCGCGGTGGTGGTGCCCCGGCCCATCGCGTGGGTTTCGAGCGTTTCTCCGGAGGGCGTTGACAACGTGGCTCCCCACTCCTTCTTCACCGTAGCCTCAACCAACCCGCCCATCGTGCAGTTCACTTCGGTGGGCGAGAAGGATTCGCTCCGCAACATCACCGGGTCTGGGGAATTCGTGGTCAACCTGGCCCCGGCCGCACTCCTGGAAGAGGTCAACGCCACCGGCACCAACTTCCCGCCGCATGTCAGCGAGTTCGACGCCGCCGGCCTGACCCGGGAGCCGAGCCTCACCGTGGCCGCGCCGCGTGTGAAGGAATCACCGGCGGTGCTGGAATGCCGCCTCCATTCCGTGCTGCCGATGGGGGACTCCACCCTGGTTTTCGGCGAAGTGACTCATGCCGCCGTGAGCGATGCCGTGCTGGACGGCAGCCACCCGCGGATTGACCTGCTCGAGCCGCTGGCCCGGCTGGGGCTGGATGAGTGGGGCACACTCGGCGACATCCAGGACCTGACCCGGATCCGGCTGAAGGACTGGCCGGGCCATTTCCGGCCCAAGGCCTAGGAGCGCGCTGAATATATCGTCACGGTCTGGCGTGCCTGCCGGGTTTTCGGGGCCGGTGATTAATGCTGGTGTCATGCAGGGTCGCGAGGA
>NZ_JBHUSB010000021.1:0-79066 GCF_042673905.1 Arthrobacter sp. NPDC057009 | reverse complement strand
TCTGCCCGAAACCTCATCCCCGGCCAGAGCCAGGGGCGAGGCAACCGCATACTTTCTCCCACCACGGCGCGACAGCGACGCTGGACCGCTAGTCCCTGGTGAGCTGTGAAACTCAGAAAGATGGCGCTGCTGCGCCGCTGGGGACGGCTACATCGGTGGTCTTACGCAATCCTGAGTGTCATGTTAGCGGTACTCATGGAAACGTAATCGGGATGCATAATGAGGGAGTGAGCAGAGGGGATGGAAGGCGATATGAACATGACCGCACGCACTCTGGTATTTTCGCTTGTCGGCACGGCGGTACTTGTGTTTGTAGCTCCCTACATTCTGGGGCCGTTCGCCCCTAACGGCACGGAAACGCTTATCCTGGTCGCTTTCCTTTGGGCCGGTGTCTGGGGCGTGAGCCGCGTGCGCTCAAGACGCCAGATATCGAGGAGCGGTCAGTAGAACGCCCCTGTCGTCATTTATCTTGATGGCCGATTCGATTCCATGAGGAACCGGCTTGGGCTCCTCCGCCCGGCCAGGAGCAGAGCGCTCAGAGCTACGAACAGAACAAGAGACTGACACCTATGCGGGCACCCGGCCTGACCCGACTGCAGGGCGAGGTACAGAAATCGATTGACGCAGGCTGCCGAGCACTCCCATTTCTGCAACCCGGCTTAAAACGTCCGTAAGAGGCCCGTCCGCATAGCGTCCCGTAAGCCGGTCGACTATCCGGCTACGCAGCACTGTGGTGGCTTTCTTTGAAGTAGCTGACAGGAACCTGCCCGAATGCCGGTTCGATTGGACGCCTCGCCAGGGAGCCCTGACTGAAACACTGGACCGCCCCATAGCCTTTTGGTAATCATGAGCTCTCCTACCGCGCGAACAGCCACCCCGGCTGCTCTGCCTCGCGCGGAATTGTGGCACGTACGACGGCAACCGGGTGATCGGCGGGGGCAGCATGGATTGACAATGTCCAGTGAATATAGCCGTCCCATTTGGGTTCATACAGCAGGTTCCCGGGCCGTGCGCGGGGCATCTTCGTGACCACCTTGGCGAGTGCGACTTTCACCGGCGGGGCAAGCCCCGCGGGAAGCCCGGTGCCCGCGGGGTATTCAGCAGCCGCCATTGAGGCCTTCGAGCGTGTCGACCTCGACGGCGTCCAGCAGTTCATCGGTGCTGTTCCCGGTGGTTCGGGCGAGTTCATCCAGGGCGATGAACCCGGTCCGGGCAAAAGCGATGGCCAACTCGGCCAGGTACGCCGCCCCGTTGCGCTGGACGAGGTCGTCCAGGACGGCGTGCATGTGCCCGGTCATTTCACTGGGGCCTTCGGATTCCTCGGCGGCGATGCGCAGCAGGGTCAGAGCGGCCAGCCGCGGATCGTCGTACATCAGTCCCATGGCCCCACACTACGCAGAGCCATCCTCACTGTCAGTGATGGCCTTCGGCAGGTCACTCCCCGGCCTACCCTCACACCGCAGGCCGAAGGTCCACGACCGACTCCGGCTGCGGCGTACTCGGACGCACCAGACTTCAACGCAGACCACGTCCCGGAGCCGGTCGTGGCCCTCGGAGCGGTGTAGGCGCCGAGAAGCCCGGAGGAAGTGAACTCTTACCGCCGGCCCACAGGTGCGGCCCCCGCGGCAGCCCGCAGGAGCCTGACGAGCCGGCCGGTGTCGTCCAGCCGGTCGACCGGCCGGGCGCCGGAGAGCTCGCGGGCCTGGGTCATCATCCACAGGGCGAAGTAGTTGTGCGGTACTTTCGCCTCCAGTGCCGTCCCGAACAGGGCCGTCACCCGGGGGTCGAGGTGCCCGCCGGGCAGGAACTGGAAACCGGGGCAGAACGTCCCGTCCCCGATGAACACCCGAACCAGGGCCCGCAGCGCCGGTTCCGGATCCGGCAGCACACTCAGACGGGCACTTACGTCCTCTAGGGAGGGCAGGCCGAACTCATCGCGCAATGCCGTCCACATCCCGTCCGGGACCGGGCCGGAAAATCCTTGCACGCCTGGCCTAGTCGTCGGTGATGGTGGCCAGGAGCCACTGTTCGGACAGTGGATCGCGGCGCAGCTCGAAGGTCCGCAGCGGGGCCGTGGAGTCGAGGCGGACCTGGATGCGCCAGTGCTCGACGTCGACGACGTTCCCGATCCCGACGGGGGCTGTGCGGCGGGTGTCCCACCACGAGTCCCTGCTGAACCAGTGCACGGGTTCGGCGGCGACTGCCCAGATCCGTCCGTCGTAGCGGACAGCGAGGGGAGTGCCGGCAGGGGTGAAGCGGACGTCGACCGGGAGGTCCAGGGCGTGCGTGTTCAGGGTGGGCGCGTCTGTCGTGATTGTCATGTGGTGGTTCTTTCGTGTGGTGCTTGGTGTTGACGTTTGGTTGTTGTTTTAGGCGGCTTTGACGAGGGGGAGTTCGTCCCAGTGGGTGGTGTACCGGGGGGAGAGCATGTCGCGTTTCATGGTCCAGTCGAGCCCGGTTTTGATCCCGGCGTGGCCCAGTCCGATGGAGCCGCGCCCGTACCGCCGGGTGACGTCCTCGAGGAGGGCTCCGATGTGGCGTTCCTCGTGCGGGTTTTCGAACAGGGACAGGGGCGCCTGGTTGCCGGTGGGGCGCAGGTCGGTGACCATGATCCCGGCCCGGGCGTACCGGACCCCTTCAACGATCCGGGGCAGGAGCGCGTGCGCGGCCCTGGTCAGGATCACCGGGTCCGCGGTGGGCATCGACAAGGGCACGCACACGGAGGGGTAGGAGGTGTCGTTCTGGTTGTAGTGGGACGTGCCGGCGAACGCGGTCAGGACCTTGGCCTGCAGCCCGTGTTTGGCCAGCCGGGCGGAGGCCTGCTGGCCGTAGACGCTCAGGACCTGCCGCATTCCGGCTGCTGTGGTGATGGGTTGGGCGAACGAGCGGGAGAAGATCAGCTGGTCCCGCCCGATCCGTTCTTCCTCCATGGGGATGCAGGGCGTGCCCTGCAGTTCCAGGACGGTGCGCATCATGACGACCGAGAACCTGTCCCGGATCAGCACCGGGTCCGCCCGGGTCAGGTCCAGGACCGTGAAGATGCCCATCACATTCAGCCGCTTCGTCAGCCGGCCGGCGACGCCCCAGATCTCCATGACGGACAGGCGCCCCAGCAGGGTCTCCCGCACGGGGGCGGGGATGGAGTCCCAGTGGCACACCCCGCCGAAGGCGGGGTTGTTTTTCGCCCATTTGTTGGCCAGTTTCGCCAGCGTCTTCGTCGGGGCGATCCCGACGCACACGGGAACGCCGACATTCCGCCGGACCGCAGCCTTCATGGCCCGGCCCATGGCGAGCAGCTCGGCCGGGGTGCCTTTGACGCCGAGGAACGCCTCATCGATGCTGTAGACCTCCAGCCAGGCCGAGTACCGGCCGAGCAGTTCCATGACCCGGGCGCTGATATCCCCATACAGTTCGTAGTTGCTCGAGAGCGCCACGAGGCCCCATTCCTTCGCCCGCGGTGCGAGCCTGAACCAGGGCTCGCCCATCGCGATACCCAGGGCCTTGGCCTCGGGGGAGCGGGTCACGGCGCACCCGTCATTGTTGGACAGCACGATCACCGGCCGGCCCTCCAGGGACGGGTTGAACGCCCTCTCCGCGGAGGCGTAGAAGCAGTTCACATCCACATGCGCGATCTGCGGCATCCGCCGCATCACCGCCGGCCTAGACACGACCGCCTTCCTTTCTGAAGAAATCGCCGGCGTTAGACATGGTGCAGGCACCTGGTCGCCACACCCCAGATCACCAGGTCCGACAGGGCCGGGACCCCGATGTCGGGAAACTTAGGGTTTTCCGCCTGCAGAACCACACCGTCCGGTGTGATCCGCAGCCGCTTGATCGTCAGTTCCCCGTCCAGGACCGCGACGACCACACACCCGTCGCGCGGCTCCAGCGCCCGGTTCACGATCAGCTCGTCACCGTCGCTGATCCCGGCACCCTCCATCGACTCCCCGGTCACCCGCACCACGTAGGTGCTGGTGATGTCCTTGATCAGGTGCTCGTTCAGATCAATCCGGCCATCAAAGTAGTCCTGCGCCGGCGACGGGTACCCCGCCGCGACCGGCACCGGGGACACCAGCACCGACAACAACGACACCCCCGCGTCTATCACGCGGGGACCAACAATAACGCTCACGACGCACCTTTATTCGAACATATCTTCGATTCTTTCAGTGTAGACCCTGGCACTGACAGAACAACTTCCACTCCGTCCGAGTGGGCCGGGGATGGCGTCCTGCCCACAACCGGGGACAATTCCGTTCGGCTTATCCACCGCTGCGGCGGCCGACGGGAACTCCCCCGATGGCTCCCGAGAATTCAGCCGTGGATAACCCGAATTGCCCCCAACCATGGACAGGACGGGCGCCGCGTGAGTGCCGGGCACCGGGCGGGCCGCCGTCACCCAGGAACCGCGGGGGCTCAATAAGCGGCGTACGCGGAATCCGGGGGGAGTAGGCGGTGGCAGCGGGGGCATGGAGCGGGTTCTCCTGGGCGGGGAAACCGCCGGACGTCCGGCGGTTCCGCCGTCGGGAGTTGAGTTCGCGGAGCGGACGCTAACCCGAAGCCGTTATGCGATCGCTGTCCTGCCCGCTGGGTCAGTCGCTGGTGCCGCTGCTGTTCTTGGGTTTGCGGCCCCGCTGCCGTCCGGCACGCCAGCCCGGCAGCATCTTGTCCAGCGCCTGCGCCTTGGCCGGGTCGAGGTCACCAAGGTGTGCCTTTTGGCGCTGGGCGTGCAGCCAAACGCCAAGGACGTGCTCTTCTCCGACCGTGTCGGCCTTGTGGCGGGGCCAGTCGTGCCCGGCCGCCCGGTACCGAACCAGGGCGGAGAGCCGGTCCTGCCACCTGGCTGCGTCGGCCACCGGCCTGGGTAGTCGGTGCCAGCCGGGGAGGACGGCGAGCCCGTTCCGGTACACAGGTGCCAGTGTCCCGGCAGCGGCGTCGTGACGGCGCCGCTCCAGCCACGCCGCCAGGGTCCGCTCACCGGCTGCTGGGGCTGTGCGGGAGGGGTAGCGGCCGGTTTCCTGAACCATGGCCACGAGGCGGTGCATACGCGCGAGACTTTGCACGCTGACACGTGCCTGGGTACTGGCGGCGTTCACGTGCGCTGCCTGCAGCCCCGGGTCGGCGGCCCGTGCCATGGCCAGGTGGTAGCCGACGGTCGCAGCCGGGGCCCGGGTGAGCGCGGCGATCCGCGAGCGGGTCAGCCCGCCCCGGTACATCAACACCCACTCCGAGTTCGGAACCACACTATGCCGCCTGGTCACCACGGCACAATCCTGCCACCCCGCCGGCCCAGGGCTGGCCTTTATCGGCCGCGGCTTCCGCGGCCCACAGCCTGAGGTGTGGGGAGCGGGCGCCTTTCCGCCGGGGCCAGGGTGCATGGGGAGACAGCCCGGCCCCGCCGTGATGGCCTGCACGCCTTGTCTGTAAGCGAGGCCCGTTGTCGGGGATGAGACAAGTCTGTCTTGCCAGCCTTAGAGAAAGTCCGGAGCACCTTGGGGTTTGTTGAACGTTCGCTGAAGGCGCGTGCTCGTTAGGCTCGCCCTGGTTTCCGCTGCGCTCCAACCAGTTGAAGGGCGTCCGCTGGCGCGGCCGGCTGTTGGGTCCAGTGCCGGCTCCGCAGGGCTCCGCCGTCCCTGGCCCTGGTTCCACGTCTTCGACGTTTTTTGGCTGCTGTCCCAAGGGATTGTAAGTGTCCGCTCCGGCCGGTCTAGCCCCGGTTCCGCAGGCTCCACCGGGGCCTGCGGGCCGTGGAATCGGCTCCGGCGCTCCTGCGTCGCTTATTTCCTGCGCAGATTCCACGGTCCTTGCCCCAAGGGGTAGACAGGCCTCCGTCGGCCACAGCTCCGCAAGCTCCGCCAGCAGCCAAAACAACGCGGGGGAGAAGGGGACGCTGGCCGGTCACCACGGGGCCGCCCACCCCACCAACCCTTTCGGCAAAAAAAGGAGTAACACCATGAACGCAGTCACTACGAGGACCGTGACCACCGCCGACACCGGAGAAACAGTCCACGACGTGCCCGTGCTCGTCGACTACCACATGAACGACGGGTACGACTGGATGGACGTCATCGCAGAGCACGGCTGGGCCGTGATCCCCAGCTGGGGCTGCGACGGCTGGGACCTGGGCCAATGGCCTTACGTCATGGTCGCCGGGATCCGCACCGCGGACGGGATCGGCAACCTGTTCGGCATGGCCACCTACTGCGAAGGCGACGTACGCACGTACTGGTTCAGGACAAAAGCCAGGTTCTGGACCGCGATCAGCGAACAGGCGTTCTTCCACTGGAAGAACGGACAGGCCCAAGGCCCAGACGACCTGCCCGAGACCGCCGCCGAAATGCCCAGCCGCTACCGGATGCCCTGCACCCTCACAGACGCGGCCTAACCCCACCACAAGCCGCTGCCCCGCCCCTGAACGGCGGGGCACCACACCACGCCATACACACCAACCCAACACACATCATCTGAGAGGACAACCCGATGAGTACCTGCACCGCCCTGATCATCCCCGCCGACCTGAACGAACCGGCCCGCGTGGAAACCATCGACGCCGGACTGGAGACGCTGCAAAACCTCGTGGCCGGGAACATCGAAGCCGTAAGCGGCGACGACTGGCACTTCTACCTGAACGAGGAAGGCAAAATCCTGAACCTTCCCCCCAACCGCCGCACCGCGATGCTGGTCCTCGAAGAAACCGGGATGCTGGCCGACGTGTACTGCGGGAACGTCGTGTTCCTGGGAGAAACCCATGACGGGGACGAGGGCAACGTGCCTCAGCACCTGATCGACCTCGCACAACAGCTCTTCGCGCTGGAACAGGAAGCCGCCTGACCGGGCCGGGCACCCACTTACTCAAGTCAATAAGTGGGTGCCCACCTCCGGCGTAGGGGCCCGGTTTGCACGGGCGGTCCGCCGCCACTGGCCGGCCTGGGTGCGTGGTCGCCGGCGGAGGACCGCCATCCCGCCAGCGGCCTCCACACCTCACCTGCTGTACGCGGCAAGACGCCACGGGGATGAACCTTGGGTGCGACCGGTGGGGAGAGGAAGTGCATGCTCGCAGGGCTCGCACCCGGTCGGGCGTCCACTCCGCAAGCTCCGTGGCCGGCTGTTGGGTGCTGCCGGTCCGTCGCAGAGCTCCGGTCCGTCATCACCTGCTGTGTCTACGACGTTTTGGCTGCTGTCCCAAGGGATTGTACGTGTCCGCTCCAGCCTGTCGAGCCCCGGTTCCGCAGGCTCCACCGGGGCCTGCGGGCCGGGAATTTCCCTGCGGCGCTCCTGCGTCGCTGATTTCCTCCGGGAATTTCCCGCCCCTTGCCCAGGGGTAGACAGGCCTCCGTCGGCCACAGCTCCGCAAGCTCCGCCAGCAGCCAAAACAACGCGGGGGAGAAGGGGAAGCTGGCCGGTCACCACGGGGCCGCCCACCCCACCAACCCTTTCGGCAAAAAAGGAGCAACACCATGACTGAAAAACTGACCATCTCCGGTTCGGCTGACCTGATCGCCGCCGTCCCGCACCTGCTGGGCGTCCAGCCGAAGGAATCCTTCGTCGTGCTGACAGCCCGCGCCGGATCTTTGGGGGCCAGCCTGCGCATGGACGCCCCGGCAGAAGCCGCCCCGGGCGATTACGCGCAAATCCCGGGCGATTACGCGCAGATGATCACCACCTACGCAGCCCACGACGACAAGGCAACGGGATCCTACGTCATCGTCTACACCGACGAAGACCCGGAGTACGGCTACCCCTACGCCGCACACGTCGCCGCTCTCACCACCGAGCTGGCAACGGCACGGATGCCCGTCCGCCTGGTCCTGCTGGTCACCAGCACCTACTGGGCCACCTACGGCACGGCCGAAAAGAACCCGCTGGACGAGGTCAGGGACAGCAACGCCAACGTCACGCTGACCTACTACGGGTCCGCCCCGCACCTTGAGGTGTACAACGCCGAGCTGCTGGGCACGTGGGCGCCGCCCGTACAGGCCCCGGAAGGCACCGAGGAGGACCTCGAAACCGCATGCGAGACGTGGGCGGCCACGCTGGACGGGACAGGCATGCCGGACACGGACACCGCCCGGCAGTTGGCGGCAGCATTCCAGCACCGTCACATCCGCGACTACCTGTTCCGGGACACCATCACCACCCACAACGGCAGCTTCGGTGACGTGCTGACCGGGAAGTTCACCGCCCGTCCCGACTGGGACCGCGTGGACCGCGCCGAGGCGATCGCGTTCGAGCTGATGAAGGCCGTACCGGCCGGGCAACGCGCCCCGATGCTGACCCTGATGGGCTGGCTGGAATGGCTCAAAGGCCGCGGATCCCACGCCGACCGATACCTGAAACTCGCCGCGGAGGACGTCCCGGATTTCCGCCTCGCGGTGCTGCTGCGGGAACTGATCAACCGCGGCCACGTCGCCGACGTCGCCCGCGACGCTGACACCGCCTACAAGCGCCGCCTCATCTAGAAGAAGCGGGCCGGGCCGGATCAGCACACGATCCCGCCCGGCCCACTTCCACGCGGTGGCGCCGGCGGCCTCCGCCGCTGCGCTCCCCCGGCCGCCGGTAACGCTGCGCGGGCGAAGCCACCTTTGCCAGCCAGCGCGCAGAAACCACGGCTAGGGTGAAAGGGACAACACCGTCCTATTCATCCAGCCAGGTTCACTTAGGCACAGGGGGAGCAGCCGTGACAGAATTCCGCATGACCGACGACGACACTGTCGGCCCCGACGCCAGCCACCTCGAAGACCTGATCGAACTGAGCCTGCTCACGGCAGCAGACAAGGGCCGCGGCCCCGTGGACTATCCCGTCAATGACCGCCGACTGCCCGAGATCGAGGTGGACGAGCCCTAAACCAGGAGGCAGCGCGGGGGCTGCCCCGCACGGATTTCCTCATTCTGTATTAGCGGTTCCATTGGAGCTTCCGAAACCGCTAAGTGTGACGGGTTTCCTTTGGCGTCGAAGGTATCCACGTTTGCTCTGTCACCGCGGCCTGGACCGGCCTGGTTCTGCATCTCGAGACAGCTGAAACCAGTGTGCCGGCTAGCTCTGCGTTGTGCATGGATCAGGCAGATCTTGCCAGCCAGGAGGCGCGGTAACCAGGTTCTCACAGACGCTACCCCACAGACGGACCTGCTGGTATTGGGCCTCGTCGGGAGATTCATCCATTACCGGCTGCCTTTGATCCTCCGGCACCAGTTTTTGCTTGTGCGTTTTGTCACCATCCAGAACCGTCATTTCCAGTTGCGGCCGGCAAACCATTCCTGCTGGCGGTTCCAGGTCAATCATCAACACATGACTTTCGTCCTTTTGAAGCACGATGGTCTTGTCCGGGAAGAAAGGCTTCTTTTCGGCCGCAGTTGGGTCTTTTAAATACACGTGTTGGTTCGCCGCACCGATATCGAGGCCGACCCTGATGGACGGATCAACGTGGGGCATAAAAGGCCTGTTGAGCCAAACAAGCGTTCCTCCCCGGGCAGCTGCGGAGCAATCAGAGATATCACGAATATCAGTGACCCTCACGGAGTCGGGCCGTCTCCCGGTGATGATGACCATCATGGAGCGGGGCCCAATCACTGTGCCGCCACGTGCCGCCAACAAGTCTGCCTGTTGTTGAGCTCCGGCCGGGTACACCTTGGCGGCGTCTTCCCTCGAAACCGTGACTTGAGGCGGCAGGGAAACCGCCTGATCGCTCCTCTCGGCCTCCACGTCTACTTGCACAGTGACCGGATCCCCATACCGGTCCGCGTCGAAGAGCATGGTCAGGCCACCAGTGAAAACTTCTGTCAGCCACGCCGCGATAGCGGCTGCCATGATGCCGCCGATCCAGACAAATGGTTTGCGCCACAGCGCTTTCGAAGTGTGCCTCGACCCTGGCGAATGATTGTTGTGGGGCTGCGCCGAGGACATGGCCCCTCCCGTGGTGTGAGCCTTCCCGCATTTTGCTTAAGGCTAAGAGCTGCATAAATCAAGGTCAATCCCACAAGGAATCCGAAAAGCCATCCCGGAAACCCTTCCTCAACGCACTGCTGCAAACCTATTGGGAATGCTTTCCCATACGTATTTTGTCCTTTCGGAAGTTTCATGTGCAGCGCCGGTGAATCAGCCGAGCAGATTCACGGGGCCGGCGCAGGGGATACGTATTTGCTCTCCCGGCCTCCTTCACATCGAAAAGCAAGGCCACGGACCGGAACAGGAAGCCGTGGGTGCGAGTTGCTGCCTATCCAGGGGAAGCGTGGCAGGGCTTTTACTGCGGCTCTATTCCGAGGACCGGATGCCGGTGGCTATTCGCCGGGAGCTGACGGCCCCGCCCCGCGATCACTAACAGTTTAAACGAGAAAAAACCGCTAGAAATCGCGGCAAAAGCACTATTCATTCACCTGAATGATTGGTAGAATGGAGGTAGAAAGTCAGCCAGACGAACCTAACCAGAAGTGATACGAAACCAAGGACTGAAAATGACTCTCACCATCTACACCAAGCCCTCCGGATGCTTCGGCTGCACCAAGACCAAGCACAAATTCGTTGAGGCCGGCCTCCCATTCCGCGAAGTGGACGTCACCACCAACCAGGCCGCCTTTGACTACATCACCGAAGAACTCGGCTACTCCCAGGTCCCCGTCGTCGTCTACGACCGGGACGGCACCGAAAACCACTGGTCCGGACTGAACCCGGAAAAAATCCAGCAAACCATCGACATCGAAACCCGCCAGGAAGGGGCAGCATCATGACCATCACCAAAGACACCATCGACCGCATCCTCACCGAACAGGACATCCCGGCCGAACTCCAGGCCGACGAGGAACTCCGCGCCATCGCTTGGAGCATCGCCCGCCTCGACGCCCCCACCACGCCGCCCGAGGAGCGCTTCTACGCCGCCAGATCCGAAATGGAGGCCGACCTCCCCGAAGAGGGGTACTACATGCTCCCTAACCGGGCCGCCCTGCAGGAGATCTATCTCTACCAGTTCTGGGACCGGACGAGGGAACTCCTGTACGGGGACGAGGAAGACCTCGACCCCGACGACAACGCCGCCTAGAACCAGGGCGCCGGCCACCAAGGCCGGCACCCCCGCATGACCACTACCCGCCGATACGCAACCAGTGAAGAAAAGGAACGAAACCAATGAACGGCGAAACCAGCACCACCATCATCGGCAACCTCACCGCAGACCCCCGGCTGCATTCCGTCAGCGGGGCAGCCGTCGCGAACTTCACCATCGCCTCCACACCCCGGTTCTTCGATGCCCAGGCAGGGGAGTGGAAGGACGGGGAGACGCTGTTCCTGCGCGCCACAGCATGGCGCGGCCTTGCCGAAAACGCCGCCGCCTCCCTGGCCAAGGGATCCCGCGTCGTTGTCACCGGCAGGCTAAAGCCGCGCACCTACGAGACGAAAGCGGGGGAGAAACGCACCGTGATCGAGCTCGACGTCGACGAGATCGGATTGTCACTTCGCCGCACCGCGATCCCCCGCGCGCCCGAACCAAACCCAGACGCCACGGAGGCGACCGTCACAGCGGAGGCGGAGACCGAAATCGAGGACCGCCGAAAGCGCCAGTTCACAATCAGCCCCCGCCTCTACACCGACGACGACATCTGGTTCGGAAAGCAGGCCAACCCCAGTGGACGCGTCGACCTCCCCGCCGTGCCCGAAGAGCCAGCCAATTAGCCCGGCGAAGGGGGCGACAAGGCACCAGTAGTAGGAGTAGTATTGTTACTACTCCTACTACTGCTGAGGACCGCGATGACCCAGAGCGTGAAAGACCGTGTGTATGCCGCCGCTGAGCGGATCAGCGCCGATCGGCGCCCGACCGTCTCCACCGTCCGCGCCGCCGCTGGTGTCAGCAACGCCGACGCGACCCGGTACCTGAAGGAATGGTCGGAGGAACGGCAGGCCGCCGGCAGCCGGCTGGCCGCGACCCCGACCGTCCTGCTCGAGGCCTCCGCGCGGCTGGCCAGCACCGCCTGGGCCGAAGCCTCCGCCCTGGCCGACGAACGGCACGCCGCCGTAGAAGCAGCATGGGCGCAGGAACGCAACGACAAAGACGCCGAGATCGCCGAGCTCGTCGCCGACCTGGACCGCCTCACCGAAGAACACGACACCACCGTGTCCGGACTAAAGACCCAGGTCGAGGAACTGCAGGCACAGCTGGGAGCCCTGTCCAGGGAACTGGACCAGGCGCGCGCCGCGGAACAGGAAGCCACCGCCGCCGCAGCAGACACCGCGACAAAGCTCGCCGCCGCCACCGCCCGGGACACCGCCCTGCAGGCAGCCTACGACGCGCTGCTCGCCCGCATCACCCCACCCGGACCCGGCACCATCAACCACGCCCCCAGCGACCACACCGCCACCACCGACGCCGCCAACCGGGACGCCGGCGATCAGGATGCCCGGGAAGACGGTAGCCGATGAGTCCGAAGAAGATTGCCCGCTTCACCCCCTACTTCACCGAGGAGCAGGCGGGCCAGGTCCGTGCGGCGTTCCAGGCCGCCGGGCACCTCGAGGGCGACGCAAGCGTCTCGGACTTCATCGTCCGCGCGACCATGCGCGAAGTGAAACGCCTGCAACGCAAACACCACCAGGGCCGGGTCTGGGAACCCGTCCCGGCAGGGTCGCTCCGGCGCGGGCAACGCACCCTCAACGAAATCCGCCAGCGCGACACCAAGGACAGCTGACCATGCCCCGAAAAAACACCGAACCGACCACGGAACCGGAGGTTCCGGCTGGCCGGGAGCTGCCGCGGATGCTGTCCCTGGAGCAGGTCCAGGAGGTTCTGAACATGAAGGCACCCCAGGTGTATTCGCTGGTGCGCAGTGGAGAATTGAAGGCCGCACAATTTGGTGGCCGCGGTGTTTGGAGGGTCCGCCACGACGACCTCTTGGCGTACATCGACGCCGCCTACGCCAAGACCGCCGAGCGGATCGCTTCCGGACAAATCCCGGAAGACACGACCCCCGAAGCCTGACTTAAGCTGCTCTACACGCCAGGCAGGTGCTTATGGGCCGTGTATCCGGGCAGCGTCCGGACATCACTACGACTCCGGTTCCTGGAAGAAGCCAGAGTGTTCACAGACGTTTACTGCCGCAACGTCGTGTTCCCGGGAGAGACCCGCGACGGGGACGAGGGCAACGTGCCTGAGCACCTGATCGACCTCGCACAACAGCTCTTCGGGCTCGAACAGGAAGCCGCCTAAACAGGCCGGGTACCCACTTACTCAAATCAGTAAGTGGGTGCCCACCTCCGTTGGAGGGTCCGGTTAGCGCGGGCGGTCCGCCGCCCCTGGCCGGGATTGAGTGCTTGGTCACCGGCGGCGGACCGCCATCCCGCCAGCGGCCTCCACACATCACCTACTGCATGCGGCAAGCCGCCACGGGGACGAGCCTGGGCGCGACCGGTGGGTACCAGGAAGTGCGTGCTCGCAGGGCTCGCACCGAGAAGGGCGTCCGCTGGCGCGGCCGGCTGTTGGGTCCAGGTGGCGCCGTCGCAGGGCTCCGGACCCCCTGGCCCTTTTGTGTCTACGACGTTTTGGCTGCTGTCCTTCGGATTGTAAGTGTCCGCTCCGGCCGGTCTAGCCCCTCCGTTCCTCCGGGGCCTGCGGCCCGCAAAATCGGCTCCGGCGCTCCTGCGTCGCTTATTTCCTCCGCAGATTCAACGGTCCTTGCCCAAGGGGTAGACAGGCCTCCGTCGGCCACAGCTCCGCAAGCTCCGCCAGCAGCCAAAACAACGCGGGGGAGAAGGGGACGCTGGCCGGTCACCAGAGCCGCCCCACCCACCAACCCTTTCGGCACAAAGGAGCAACACCATGAACGACCTCATTGCACGCGCAGCGCTGACCCGCCTCTTCGAACCCCACGACACCGTCGGGCGCACCCTTGTGGGCAGGCTCGGCGCGTACGCTGCACTGCGGCTGGCCACCGGCGCCCAACCCGCCCACACCCTCCCGGACGTGACAGACGAGGAACTGGCCGGCGCGCTGCAGCGCTGGGCGCCCCGGGTACCTGATCTGGACCCGGAAAAGGATCTGGCCGCCATCGAACGTGTGGGCGGCGGCTTCCTGATCCCCGGCGATGAGCACTGGCCCACCGGCCTGGATGACCTTCCGGACGCGCCCCTTGGCCTCTGGTACCGGGGCAACATCGGGAACGGGATCCCGAACCCGTCCAGCTGCGCCGCACTGGCCGGCTCGAGGGACTGCACGAGCTACGGCGCGGCCGTGACCGCCGACATCGCCCACAGCCTGGCCCAGCGCGGCATCTGCGTCATCGCAGGACTCGGCTACGGCATCGACGCCCACGCCCACCGCGCCGCACTGGCCGGAGCCACCGGGGACGGCCCGGCCACCATCGCCGTCCTCGCCGGAGGCCTGGACCGCGACTACCCCTCAGGCAACGCCGACCTCGCAGCCGCCATCCGCGCCACCGGGCTGACGCTCTCCGAGCTGCCTCCGGGATCCGCCCCTACCCGGCACCGCTTTGTGCAAAGAAATCGCCTGATTGCAGCCCTCTCCGGGGTTACCTGCATAGTGGAGGCGCGTTGGCGGTCAGGTGCGCTGATCACCGCCCACCATGCCGAAACTATCGCCCGGCATGTCGCGGCGGTGCCCGGCAGCGTCCACAGCGCCAACTCCGCAGGATGCCACCGGCTCCTCAGAGAAGGCGGAGCGGTACTGGTGTCCGACGCGGCCGAACTGACCGAACTCCTCGCCAGCTAAACCCTTCCGGTGGCCGTCCCCCTGCCGGGGCGGTCACCGCGGGCGGTCCGCCGCCAGTGGCCGGCCTGGGTGCGTGGTCGCCGGCGGCGGACCGCCATCCCGCCAGCGGTCCCCTCGCATCACCTGCTGCACGCGGCAAGACGCCACGGGGACGAACCTTGGGTGCGACCGGTGGGGAGAGGAAGTGCATGCTCGCAGGGCTCGCACCCGGTCGGGCGTCCACTCCGCAGGCTCCGCGGCCGGCTATTGGGGCCAGGGGGCGCCGTCGCAGAGCTCCGGACCCCCTGGCCCTGTTTTGCCTACGGCGTTTTGGCTGCTGTCCCAAGGGATTGTACGTGTCCGCTCCGGCCCGTCTAGCCCCGGTTCCGCAGGCTCCACCGGGGCCTGCGGGCCGTGGAATCGGCTCCGGCGCTCCTGCGTCGCTTATTTCCTGCGCAGATTCCACGGTCCTTGCCCCAAGGGGTAGACAGGCCTCCGTCGACCACAGCTCCGCAAGCTCCGCCAGCAGCCAAAACAACGCGGGGGAGAAGGGGACGCTGGCCGGTCACCACGGGGCCGCCCACCCCACCAACCCTTTCGGCAAAAAAGGAGCAACACCATGAACGCAGTACCCACGCTCGAAATGCTCGACCCGGCCACGCTGACGGTTGACGTCAACGTCCGTAAGGACGCGGCCCTGACCGCTGACTTCATCGCCAGCATCAAGGAGCACGGTGTGATGGAACCGGTGATCGCCCACCGCAAGGATGACGGCATGGTGCACGTCCTGATGGGACAGCGCCGCACCCGAGCCGCCGTCGAAGCAGAGCGGCCCCTGATCCCGGTGATGATCATCGAGTCCCCCGAGGAAGCGGAACGCATTGTCACGCAGGTTGTCGAGAACATCCAGCGTGCCGAACTGACCGAAGCGGACGAAGCCGACGCCTATCACCAGCTGTCCCTGATCGGGGTTTCGGCGGCCGCGATAGCGAAGAAGACCGGACGGACCAGGACCACCGTCGAAGGCGCGTTGAAGGCCGTAGCTTCCGAGGCCGGGGCCGCCGCCCTGGGCAAAGGATGGTCCATCGAGGAAGCGCTGATCATGGCCGAGTTCGAAGGCGATGAGGACGCCACGGCCGAGTTGGAATCGGTCATCATGGACGAACCCGACCAGCTCCTGCACGTCGCCCAGCAGCTCCGTGACCGGCGTGAAAGCGCCGCCGCCCTCGCCACGCTTCGCGAGGAACTGGAAGCCCGGGGCAAGAGCATCGTGGAGGACGCCGGACACTACGCCGACGATGACAACCTGTATGTCACCGCCGCCAAAAGGGAGGACGGGGAACCGGCCACCGAGGATGACGCCAACGCCGTCCTGATCACCACGGACTACCGGGGCCAGCACCGGACCCACGCTGTGATCGCCGGGTGGAAAGAGACGGGCTTCGCCCCGAAGTATGAACGCTACGACGGCGGCACCAGCGCGCAGAAAGGACCGATGACCGAGGAACAGAAGGCCGAACGCAAGACCCTGATCGAGAACAATAAGGCGATGCTGTCCGCACAGGTTGTACGCCGCGAATTCGTGACCGGCCTGCTGGCGAAAAAGCAGCCACCCAAGGGCTGGCAGTACTTCACCGTCCACGCGATCACCCACCACCCCGAAACGGCCGGCGGCTACGACGGCGAGGTGGCCGCTGGCATGGTCGGCGCGAAGATTGACGAGGCGAAGAGCTGGGCGTGGAACCCGCTCCGCACACATGTGGCCAAGTCCACGGTACGGCCTGAGTTTTCGCTCATCGCACTGGTCTGCGCCGGGTACGAGAAGACGATCGCGAAGGACGCGTGGCGGTCCCCGTCGCAGGCCCACCGGGACTACCTGAACCAACTGGTTCTTTGGGGCTACACGGCATCACCGGTCGAACAGCTGATCATCGACAGCGGCACGCCGACAGAGGAGCATACCGAAGCGGCATAAGACACCCTTGTCGGGCGGGAAAACCTACCGCCCGGCAAGGGTTTCGGCGCCCATCACCAGGGCAGGACCGGGAACCTCCCGCACGCCGGGCGGTCCGCCGCCGGGTGCGAACCACGGCAGCCACTCACCGGCGGCGGACCGCCAATGAGCACGGCCTTCCCGCAAGCTCGCCAAGGGTGGCGCGCCGACCAAGGCGATGGGAACCTGCCATCGTCCTGGTGGCAGCATTCAGAAGCCGCACGCGCGGCGTGCCTTCCCACTGCACGTTCAGGCGTGCGCTAGTGTGGACCACAGATTTCCTTTTGCCGAAGGACAAAAAAGGACCGGAATGTTCCGGTCCTTTTTTGTGTCCTGCCACGTCCCAAGGGTTCCGCCCGCGAGCCACCTTTGATTCGGGCAGGCGTGTGCCGTGGGGGCTACTAATCGCCGAAGGATGTGCCGGCTTCCTGGCCGGCTCCGTTGTCCGGTCCGGTGGAGCGCTTTGTGGTCCGCCGGCGCTTTACCGCTGCTGGTTCGAGGCCGAGTTTCTTCAGTTCGTCCGCGCTCCAGCCGTCGCGTGTGGCTTGCACGTAGGCGCGCTTGTCATCACGTTCGGCGGCCACAAGTTGATCCCTCAGCTCGGTGATCCGCTGGCGGCTGCGCACGAGGGCGGTGACGGATTCAATCCGGGAGTCCAGCAGCGCGCGGGCTTGGTTTCGGGTCTGTTCAATGTCGAGGTTCGCCATGGGATCCAGCCTAACGATCAACCGGGCGCCGGCTCCGCCGGACGCGCCCATCCCGGCACGACGCGTCCGCGTTCGTCGGAGGATTTTCTGCGAGAAGGTCAGCGTTGCGGGGATCGTTGAACCAGTCCCGCAGGTAGTCGTCGAAGTAGCTGACGGTCCGTGCGGTGAACTGGAAGTATTCGGGGCCGACGCCGCGCCGCCGCCACTGCCGCAGCTGCGCCGCGGAGACTCCGTATTGCCTGGCCACTTTGGATGGTGAGATGAGACCCAAAACTGTACCTTTCGCTTGCCCTATGCCGCGAAAGCCGGCTGCGCAGACTTGCCAAGGAAGGACCGGGCAGTAGCCTCAACCAGCCGAAACGGAACGACGCAGTCGTTGCAACAAGAAGGGCGCGCAGCGTCCAGCAGGGCAGTCCCCAGCAACCATCCAAAGCCCCAAAAGCAGGAGAGGTGATTTCCCGGAGCAAGCTAGGCGGTTATGTGCCATAACCCGCGTGTCGATCCACGGCCTGCGGCCTGCGGTGCGGCACACTCGTGAGTGTGGCCCGGAAAGTTCCAGGGCGCTGCGCTGGGCATTGGGGGAGGGGAGTGGATGACTCAAGAGCAGGGGATGACTGAAGAAGGGCGGAAGTCGCCGCGCCGGCTCGCCCGCCGCCGCCGCGCGAACATTGACGGTTCCACCCAGTACGTGCGGGTGTCGATGTCGGAATTCGAACGCGCCCAGCTGAAGGTCCTGGAGGAACAGACCGGGCGCAGCCCATCGGAGATCCTGGTCAGCGCCGCCCTGTACGCGGAGAACTCCGAGTCGCTCGCTGAACGGCGCGCGGTGGCTGTGGAATTCATCGCGGCCCGCCGCTACCTTGCTGCCCTGTCGAACAACGTCAACCAGCTCGCCCGGCACGCGAACGCCACGGACGAATTCCCGGAAGCAGCCCGCACCGTGTTGACGCGGGTCCGGGCGGTCGCTGAC
Organism: Arthrobacter sp. NPDC057009; assembly: GCF_042673905.1. NCBI lineage: Bacteria > Bacillati > Actinomycetota > Actinomycetes > Micrococcales > Micrococcaceae > Arthrobacter > Arthrobacter sp. NPDC057009. The sequence goes on along the minus strand of NZ_JBHUSB010000021.1, from coordinate 60,715 downwards.
CGGATCAATACGATGCTGGATGCGATGGTGCGCTGATGATCCCCAACATCACCAAGGGTACCCGCATGCACGGGCTCATCGCCTACCTCGCCGGTCCCGGCCGGGCGAACGAACACACCGACCCGCACCTGGTCGCCGGCTCACCGTCCATCATGGCCTGGCACAACGACGACGAACTAAACGCCGATGCGGCCCAGGCCATTGCCAAGGAACTGGACCGCGCCAGAAGCATCCTGGGCGTTGAGATTCCCGGCGGCCACGTCTGGCACTGCTCGCTGTCCCTGCGCGCCGAAGAAGGCGACCTGACCGATGCAAAGTGGGCTGACATCGCGCAAGACTTCATGGACGAGATGGGATTCACCGAAGCCAGCGGACGCGCGCCGGCGCAGTGGGTCGCGATCCGTCACGGCCACAGCAAAGCCGGGAACGACCACATCCACATCGCCGCATCCATGGTCCGCGAAGACGGCACGAAATGGAGCAGCTGGCGGGACTTCCCCCGCGCACAACAAGCCGCCCGCGGGCTCGAGAAAAAGTACGGGCTGGAGGAACTGTCACCCACGCATTCCACCCGCGGCCTGCGACCCGGTGAACGCGAAGCCTCCGAACGGCGGGGAGCACCGGAACCGGAACGCCGGTCCCTCGAACGCAAGGTCCGCGCCTGCGCCACCTCGGCCCAGGACGAGGCCGAATTCATCCGACGACTCCGCCGGACCGGCGCCCTGGTCAGGCCACGGTACGCGTCCGGACGCGACGACGTCGTGGTCGGCTACAGCGTGGCCGAACGAGCCGCCAGAGGCGGCCGGCCGGTCTGGTTCGGCGGCGGTCACCTCGCCAAAGACCTCGCCCTTCCCAAACTCCGCAGCGCATGGCACGACACGCCACAAGGTGCCGCCGACGCGGTCGCCGAATGGCAGGCAGCAGCACGCGGCCGCCGCCCGGTCACGATCGGCCGCGAAGCCCACGAACCGGACCCGCAACTGTGGCAGCAGTACAGCGACGACATTGCCCGTCTCCGTGAAACCCTGCGCTCCGTCCCGCTGGACGACCACGCAACCTGGGCGTACGTTGCACGCGAGACATCCGGTGCCTTCGCAGCCTGGTCCACGGCAACCGAGGCAACCCCCGGACCACTCGCGGCAGCGGCTGACGAGCTGTGCAAGACCGCGCAGCTGCGGCGCTACCCGGCCCGTCCCATCCGTAGCGTCGGACCGTCGGCCCGCGGAGCCTCCCTCATGCTCATGGCAGCCGCGATGGGCGGGACCGGAACCGCTGCGCAGGCAATCATGCTGCGCCAGCTCCTCAACGTCGCCAAGGCCGTCCACGACATGCACAAGGCCTCCAATGACCTGCGCCGGGCACGGCAGATCAGCCACATGGTGAAGCACCAACTGAGCCAGGTCGCTGCAGCACTGCCACCCGTCCGCACACCCGAGGCCACGACGGATACCGAAGCAGCCGCAGCCGTCCGCGCGAGTACAGCCGGCCAGGTTACCGGCCGGTCCGCCGGCTCCGTGCTGCCGCCAACCTACGTGCAGGCACGCACCCCTGCGGCCACCCGAAGCGGAACCACCAGACCGGACATTGAGAGATAACACCAACGAGGGGGAATCATGCACGAATCTGACGGCATCGAAGAAGCAATCGAGGGAATCTCGCGCGTCGGGCTGACCGTCGCCGGCCGGGTCGGTGAACAGCTGGCCAGGGCACGCGAGCAGGAACTGCGCCGCGCCCAGGCAGCCGAGGAACAACAGACCCGTGAGCTGCAGGCCCGGTTCGACGCGGAGCGGGCAGCAGCCCGCGCCCAGCTCGCACCGGTCATGGACAACCGGTGGTGGGACACCGCCAGCGGCCGCGACATCGAACGAGTCCACGAGGCGGCCACCGCATGGACAGACCACGACCCGGCCGCGCGCGACGCGGCCGAGGTCATCCGCGACCAGGTACAGAGCCGCTACGGTCTGGACCTGGACAACCTCGGCGCCAATGATGCGTCCGTGGCCCAGGCCCTGGCAAAGGCTGAACGGGACCGCGAACAGGCGGAACAGGAACGCCGTACCGGCCGTGACGAGACCACCCAGGCTATGCAGCTGCTGACCGAGGCAGACCGGGAAGACCGGGACCGCCAGCAGCACGCAGACGAAGAGAACCAGCACCCCGCGGCACTCGGGGAAGAGGCAAGTCTTAAATACGACTCAGCCGAACGCCGCCAGCAGCTGGCCGCCAGCCTTGAAAACGTCGCCGACCACGAGACCGTCCAGGCGCGACTCAGCGCCGACCAGGACCAGGCGACCCCGCCGAGCGCCGCCGTCACCAAGGCGCCGGGACGGAGCCCGAAAGCACGTAAGACACGAGGAGCAAACGGCCAGACGAAGCTCCTGCAAAAGGGCATGAGCCGGTAAGCCGTGCAGGAGCGCAGGTTCCGAGCAGGTGGCCGGTGCTGCAGTCAGTGGTCCACAGCGGGATAAGGAACCCGTCGATACCCACGGCATCGCCGGTGTGGGGCAGGCCGACAACGCGTGCCAAGGCCAAGGACGCCGCCATCCCGGTGGCTCGGCCGAACTGCGGCACGCCGGTTCCAGTCAAATCGCGGGCGAATGGAACCCTCGATGGGAACTGGTCCAGCCCGTCTGTGCGCTTGTAACGGGCCGGTTATAGCCCGGCCGCCACCGCGCCGACCCAGTGAGTTCGCGGTAACTTGACCGTAGAGCGCCGCTATTCCCTTGCCCCTTCTGGCCTAGGGACAATTCCCAAATTTCTTTGGACTGATCTGCCGCCTGTATTAGCACGGGAAGAACGGAAAGAGGTGGGCCCGCTGGCCACCTTCAGGCAGGGCTGCCCTCCGCCGCGCGTGAGTTAGGAAACGATTCTGTCCTGATCATATGGATTTATGGGTGACAAGGTGTTGGGGTTCATAGGCAGTAGGCTTATTTTATGGCCCGTAAAACAGTAGTAACTCTTGAAGATGACCTCGACGGTACCGAAGCGAGCGAAACCCTCAACTTCTCTCTTGATGGCACCGAGTATGAAATTGACCTCAACGCCGAGCACGCAAATGAACTCCGCAGCGCTCTGAGCCGATACACCAACGTCGCCCGTAAGACTTCCGGCGGACGCGGCCGGCCGGCTCCTCGTAAAACCAGCAGTTCCGGTGTGGACACTAAGGCAGTTCGGATGTGGGCGATAGACAACGGGCTCCAAGTAAATACTCGTGGCCGCATCCAGGCCGACATCGTCGAGAAGTACCTGGCCGCGAAATAACGCGGCTTATTACCCAATCCGGCCAGACCTCGAAATGAGTTCTGGCCAGATTTATTTAATTCCTCGCTTATCCAATAGATTCCGCGGCAGGCCGCACCGCCAGAGGGAGGAGTGGCATGCCCGCGTGGACGCTATTTGTCCAGACACTGGCTCGACAATTCCAAGCAGGGTCCCGACACGGGATCAGTGACCACACGTGGAACGCGTACCGGCGGCGGCAACTGGCCGGCCCCATGGGCAACTGAGTCACCCTTGTTCCGCTACTGGTTCCCCCTCACCGGGGGATGAGCGGGTCGCCGCTCCGGCTCCTGGCCCCCGGCTACCCGTAGCCAAATTCACAGGATTCACAAGATTCACCCATATTCACCAAGGCCGCCGCTGACGGCGGATGTGCGACCCCTTCCCGCAAACGGAACCGCAGGCCACGAATGCTCCCGGCCCGGGTCTGCAGTGCGGCTTGCTGTCACCCAGAGGTACGCGCGGTACGGCGGGGCCCCTGCGGCGCGGCGGGCGACGCGACAACCACGGCATCATCCACGGCGGGCTGCGAGCCCCATTTGGGCAACAGCCTGTTGCGCGATTGGCCCCAGACACAGTCTTGGCCGCGTTCAGGCAGGCGAAAGAAGCACCCCATAGGATGAAAACCATGACTTCGCCCCGGCAACTCGATCTACCCACCGGCTACACCGATCTCCTCGAGGGCCTGAAACAGGATGTCAGGGCAGCGCGTACAACCGCCCTGCGGATTATCAACACCCAGCTCATCGAACTTTACTGGTCCATCGGTGCGGCAGTCCGGGCGCAACAGCAAGCCCAGGGCTGGGGCAGCCGGGTCATTAAACGGCTCTCGGAAGACCTTCGCGCAGAGTTTCCGGACATGACAGGTTTGTCGCCCCGCAATATCCAGTACATGACGACCTTCGCCGGCGCATGGGCAGAAGGCACGATCGCGCAACAGCCTGTTGCGCAATTGCCGTGGGGGCACGTGACCATTCTCCTGGACAAGCTCAAAGACCAGACGAGCCGGGCCCGATACGCCGCAGCCGCAGTCGAACACGGCTGGTCCCGCAACGTGCTGCTGAACATGATCATGAACAGGACCCTCGAACGGACCGGAGCCGCACCGTCCAACTTTGTCCAACGGCTCGTTGGACCCGAAACAGAACTGGCCCAGCAGATCGCCAAGGATCCGTACAGCTTTGAGTTCCTCGGCCTCTCCGGGGAAGTAGCCGAACGTGACCTCGAGAACGCCCTCACCACCAGGATCACCGAAACCTTGCGTGAACTGGGACCGGGATTCTCCTTTGTCGGCCGCCAGGTCCATTTCGACGTCGACGGTGACGACTTCTACGTAGACCTGCTCTTCTTCCATATCGAGCAATCCCGCTATGTGGTCATCGAGCTGAAGACCGGCAAGTTCCAGCCCGAATACGCCGGCAAGCTTAATTTCTATGTCGCCCTCGTCGACGACGTGCTCCGCCGCGACCATCACAACGAAACCATCGGGATACTCATCTGCGGAACCAAGAACGACCGCAGCGTCAGATACAGCCTCGGACGCTCGACATCGCCAATGGCCGTCGCCGCCTACACCTACGACAAACTCCCGGCCGAAGAACAACAGGCTCTTCCAGACGAAAGCCACCTGACGGCAGCCTTGGATTGGGCCGCTTCCATAGAAGAATAAACCGGCCAGAGAACGCGCCCCCAACATCCGCCCAGGACAAACTCACCATACTCACTTCAACTCACAAACGACGCCACGACTGAACTCGGCGCAGGCGTCGCCGGTTGCACGGCGTGAAGGAAGTTGATGCACGCCGCCGCCGGCCTGTCCGATACTTCACTCTTCACGGAGATACCTGAGACCTCTCCACATCAGTCCTCCGACCGGGACACATCAAAAACTGCCAGGACGGGTAGCAAAAACAGCGGCAAAGGGCCCACGGAAGCTGCCCAACGGCGACACATTGAACGCCGGCGGAGCACGACAGTGAAAGATTAGGAACGTGAACATTGAGAGAGCCACCGCTAACGAGCTCTGCCGCCTGCTTCTGGACGTCCAGGACCAGCTCAACGAGCTCCTAGCAGATGACCGGCTGACGCTGGCAAAAAATGCCTAACAGAGCCACGGTACCGCCCAGGAAGGCCGTCAGCCTGGCACTCGAACATCTGGACGCCGCACGGCAGGTGCTGGCCAAGCTTGAAACAGCCGAGTAGAGACCGGCCATCTGAAGTCGGTCTGATTCCTTTGCCCAGTCACATCAAAGATCTCGAAACCCTAGCGTTTAGCGACAAAGAGGTTTTGAGACACAGTGGCCTTGGCAAACAGCATCGGCGCGATCGGCGCAGCAGCCACAGGCCTCACCCTGGCCGGCCTGCTGTGAGGCATTTGCCCGCGAGTGACGCGATTACCGAGGAGTAAACTTGTAGGCGGCCGGCGGCGGACAGCCGTCTGGTGTCCCCCACACCAGCGGCCCCCAGCTCCGTCGTCGGTCCCGATGTCGTGGACAGTCAGGGCGTCGGCCGGCGTGCCCTGGGCGACGCTCACCTGATCTTGTTGCTGCTCCCGCCGGGCGGTAGTGCCGTCCCTCTTGCGAAACCCGGCAGAGGTGACTGGGTCTAGACCATTTCCTCTCGGGAACCCGAAGTGGGCGATGCTAGACCGTTCGGACAAATTCCTGATCTCGAGGAGTCTAGGTGGTCGGGCCCTTGTCCTAGTCTCCTTGGTCGATGTCCAGATGGCTGCCTGAAAGTCGCTTCTTCGAGATCAGGTCCTGTCGATAGCCTTCGACCCTTGTGGCGTAATTGCCACCCCAGTCAACAGCAAAATAGGCGCCCAGGCCGATTGCAAGCATGAGCAAGGCACTGCCGCCGGCTTCGGGTCCACCTATCCATCCTGCGGCCGAGGAAACAACGAGGACCCCCAGGACAACGAGAAGAAGCTTTCCGGTTTTCCTCATGTCACAACTCCGTAGGGTCATCACTCAGGGCGTGTCCTTGGGGCGAGCGTACCGCCGAGTCACCGCTTCTGACGAGGCCAATGATGGCGGAATAACCGGAAGCCGCTCCAAACAAGGCACTTCCTACAGCCACTACGACGACCACAAAGAACGTACGCTCGAAGTGCCGACCTTGCAGCCTTACCATGCAGCCGCGCCATCATGTCCGCCTCCGGTGCCACCGCTGCTCGAAACAGTACCCTAAAGCCACTGATCCAAGACGACATACGCGCTGTTATCGGCGTTGATCCGATGGGAATCGCACACTCTGCTGAAGCTGCTGGAGGCAAGATACTTACCAGGATCAGGTCGAGGCAGCGCGGCCAGATGTAAAGTGGCCGAGAAGTGCGTTGGGGCGAAGACCGTGCGGCAGACCGCTCGCGGAAGCCTGCGGATAGATGCTGGTTACGCTGGCCGGAGTTAGTGCAGTGCCAAGCTTGCGACAACCCGCGCGAGGCGGTGCTCGACATGCTGCCTTAGCCAGGAGACGTAGCCTTACACGAAGCTTCGCCTTGATGATGGAATGATTAGTTGGTCTCAATAGCCCGAGACTCGGCCAACCGACCTGAGCACTGAAAGGCAACAGCATTGCAGTCCACTGAACTCGAAATGCGCGTCCTGTCAGCAATCGATGCAATCCATGCCCATAGGGCCGGTGAGGACGATCTGGTCGAATTCAAAGCTGAATGGCCGGCGGCCGTAAAAGAGAAGTTCGTCCGACAACTGGCCGGCAGCTTGAACCGGGCGGCCGGGGAACCCGTAATCTTGATCATTGGCATTGATGAAAAGACAGGCAAGCACAGGCCCTGGACTGCACTTGAGATGAGTAATTGGTGGCCGAGCGTGCAGAGCCATTTTGATCAAGCCATGCCGGAGCTGCTTCGGGATCGCACTATCGAGGTCGAAGGAGGAAAGGTCAGGGCTCTGGCAATTTCGAGTGAACGCGCTCCGTATGTCCTCAAGCTCGCGAACGGGAGTTCCTCCAGAGAGATTCCAATCCGGGAAGGAACAGGCACTAGATCAGCCGCGCGCGACGAAATTCTGCGGATGTTCGTACCTGCTGTGCAGATTCCTAACGTGGACGTGCTGCGAATCGGAGTGACATGGACTGAGATGTACCCGGACCCGAACCCAGACTCAGATTTCAACGGGGGAATGTACTTCAAGGGTTATGCGGACATCTTCGTTGAACACACTTTCAACAGACCCAGCGTGATGCTTCCCCGGCACCGCATTAGCGGGGAGATTAGTCCGATTGCAGAGACAGTGCATTTGACGTCCCCATCCCGGGGTATCCCTGAGCAGACCCTAGGACTGGGACATGCGGGTGTAGTTGAACGAGAAGATGGGTTCATTGTCAACGGTCCAGGGACACTGCGGGTTCGATTCCAATCGAACTTCGTTGATTGGGAGAGTAATAAGCATCTCCTAGACTCAGAATTCCTAAATCTCTCCATCGATCTTCCCGTCAGCGGAACTAATAGATCCGTGCACGTGGAACAGATGCTTCGCAGGAATGATGAAGCCATCAAGTACTCAGGTAATGGTACGGAGGATCCAACGGCCCATTGGTCCTATGCTTTTTAGCCGGGCGTCGCCGTAGGCGCGGCTCACAGTCCGTCGCGTCGTGCCGCAGCGCCGAGCAGTCTGCCAACGAGATGGGCGTGCATGACGAGGGGGCATCGGGCACGATGTGCTCATGGAGTTTCCGCGTATAGACACGACCGACGACTCGATGTGCCTCTCGCACATCACAGACCCCTTCCTGCTTCGCCGGGTTAACCAGCATGCCAAGGACGGCGTCTGCACTCTCTGTGCGCAGATCGGACTCGCATCAGGTGGGCCCGTGGTGAACCTGGGGCGCATCGCGGAACTCGTGGATGAGGCTGCGAGCCGGTCTTACAACCACGAGGGGCAGTTCTTCGATCGTGAGCAGATCTTAGAACCAATGACGACCGAGGATGTAGTGGAGGCGCTGCTCGACAGGTGCGTCACATCCGAAGTGTTGGACCCAGCTTGCAAACTTGTAGCAGGGCTCATTTCAGAAGAATCGGACTGGTTCGAACCGTACGATATGGACCACGAGGCGGGCGTGGAGTTCGAATGGAACGACTTCGAGCAGAGTGTGAAACATGAGTCCCGACTCCTTTCGATCCCGTGCGGGTCCAAGGCAGAAACCGTACCTGAGAAAAACTACGAATTCGTGCGTTCGCTGCTCGTGTTCGCTGCGGAGCACGCTGGTCTCATCCAGCCGCTCGCGCGCGGAACGAAGCTATATCGCGCGCGCACCGAACGTGATTGCCGCAAGCTCGAGCGGGACGCGCGAGGGGCTCCCGAGTCCGTACTTGGACCGGCCCCTGAAGATCGTGCGAGTGCAGGTCGTATGAACGCACAGGGCGTCCCCATGTTTTACGCAGCCTTCAATGCCGAAACCGCCTGCGCCGAAGTCGCCTCACATAGTCCTTACGACGAAGTCGTCGCGGGCACTTTCATTGCTCAACAGCCGTTACGCGTCCTTGATCTAACACAGTCGCTTCCCATCCGCAGCGTCTTCGACGACTCGCCACCGGTAGAAGGAGAAAACCGACTGGCGTCGCTCGGATACTACGTCCAGCGAATCACTCAGCCGGTCATCCTCGATGGCAATCATCCAGTGGACTACGCGCCAACGCAGGTACTCACCGACGCTTTCAGGTATTGGTCGAGCCCGCGCATCGACGGTATTGTCTACCCCTCGCTGGTGAGCAAAGGGGGTAAGAATGTGGTGCTCTTCTTCGGCAACCCACGCTGGTTTGAGCGCGTGGGGAAATCTGTGAGTCGTTTGCAGCGCTTTGAACGAGATATCGAGCGAGGCACGTCGGCACCGCTATTCGTAATCGATCCCAAGACAGTGCGGAGGTACAGCGTGGACCGCGATATCGCCGTGAAAAGGACGCGGGCATGGGGTGTGCACGGTGGTGACGTCGTGGATTGACGGGCGGTGCCGAGGGAATCATAGCGTTCATGGCAGGTGGAAAAAATCGCGGAGGTCTTCCGGTGCATGGGCGTCGTCCACATCAATAGGATGTGCGCCGGCTTCCAACGGCATGAGGAGTTCGTCCAACTTTTCCTCATTCTGACCGGAGAACGAGGTGAAGGCGACAAACTTAGCCGTGGGCGTGACGCGATGGACAGCATCGACGCGTCCCTTGAATGCATGGATCGATGAGGGCTGAAAGGCGACTTTAGCCATGACACTGGGCTGCATAGCTTCGGGAATGGCGAAGTCAAAGAGGATGTCTTGTTCGGCCCCTTGAGGATCCCACTTGCCTCTCAACGGGACCCGTTCGTCAGGTCTGACGCCGGCCCGTTGTAGAAGACGTCTTATTTTGGCATCCAGGTCATTGGTCTCACGATGGGGATCGTCGACCAGCTCAGTAAGCAACTGCTGGGTGAAGCTGTCCCAATCGCTTTCGTCTTTGAGATGTACACCGGCGCTTCGGACCGTCAGGTTTGTCGGCTTCTCTGACTGAAACGCCAGGACATCTTCCCATTCGTCACTAGCTGCCTTCCGGCGGTAGAACGCGATCCAGGATTCGAACAACCTCTTATTCAGCTTGAGCCCCCGCAGCCTGTACCCGTCAATGCCCAAGTCAGCGGTTTCGCCCAAGAAGCGCAGATGCCATTGCCCACTTGGATCCTTGAGGGCAACACCGACATTCCTGGGCTCGTGGCGCCGAAGTTCGTGGGTGTATTGAACTAGGAACCAAGGAGCGGGCATTGGTGCGTTCCTCTTGCTCAGGTCGATAAGCGGACGGTCGGGCAGTCGAACATGAGCACGATTATGACAGGATCGGCTGGCTGGCTCCCCGGAGGGAAGCATCAATCCCCGGTATCTCTTTAAAGTTCATGGATCGGAAGACAAGATCGTGGATTCCTACCGATCGTTTGCGGAGGAAGCGCTTATACCGAGCAGCATTGTCAACGGTGAGGAGTCCCCTTCGTTGAGCCGAATCAACCGCTGCCCGGCTCATGCCGGCTCCCTGGACACATATGAGCTCTGTCCAAGATTTTGTGTCGCGTTGGTTCAGGCCGAGTTTCGCTAGCTTTCCGGGATTGAACGACGCATAGACGTTTTCGTCCATCCACGCGGTCCCATCCTCGTTGTTACCGCAAAATGCCATGTCGTGATCTATTGCCCAAACCCCAATGTCCTCAGACCAAATGAGGTTCTGCTCAGCACGATCAGGGTTGAAGATCCATACGTCGAAAACGGCGATGCCTGCGAGGATGTGGCGCTCGTTCTCCACAACGTCTTCCATCCTGGGAGGAGGGTACAACTTGCCGTCACGGCCAGCGATGGCGCTCACCCAGGCTTCTCTGTTCGCGTGGATACCAGCCACTTCTCCAAAGGGCACCGGTATGCCCACAGAATTGGCTAGCCTGGCCGCTAGGTACTCATGGACGACGAGTCGCAGACCCGCGGCTCGCTCCGCCTTGACAAATACTTGGGCTCGCCCGGACCAAAAGTGATTCGACGAAGCCACATCTGTATCTGCCAAATCAATAACGCTTAGCCCTGGTTTGGTTCGGGCCATCGGTCATCCGTCTCTGTATACGACCGCTCACGGGGTCCTAGGTAACTTGCTCGACTGATTGTTTCACAGTCCTTAGCATGTCGCTGCGGGCGCTCCACAATTTGTGATCAACGAGGGAAGTTGTTCCGAGTCGCCGACGCAATCCGTACGGAGTTCTCAATAATGAGCGCGGACTCGCCCCGGTGGGTCTCACATGGCTGTTGGGGCGCTTCAGTCCCAGCCCTTTCCCGACCAGCATCAGTAGCGGTCCTATCGAAACGTTCCGGCAACTCCTGACCATTATTGTCGACAAGATTGATCAGGCGCTTGAAGCGCTTCGCTGCTGCCCGCACGGCCGTGGAGTTGAGCTAGTGAGGTCAGGGGCGGTTTACGGGTCCGCCAGTAGCGAAGCCTGTGCAGTAGAAAGTGGTTCCACCTTGAAGCCCCGCAGCCGTGCCGAAGGATAAAACCGCTGAATTGGCATGTGCATTCTTGCTGCTACCGGTTCTATCCCGGTGGCCAACAGTTCCCTATGGTGGCGGATTGCATCTGCCGTCGTCTTCATCAGCATGCGTCTCAGCATCCTAGGACCGTCTGGCAGAAGCATGCATCCATAGGGGCTTCCAAAATCGACAAATTTCAGGTTTGTTCTGGGGATGAACTCATCGGGGGAAAGTGCAGTGACTACCATCGTGAACTTCAGATTCCCAGGCTCAGCGTCGAGCCACGACGCTCCAATCTGTTGAACCTGATTGTCGTCGATCAGGATTCCATCAGGACCGGTCACGGCATCGAATAATGGCTTGATGATGTTGTCGACGTCCGCCACGATGTGTGTGCTGTAGCGGCGTTCTTCCGAGACGAACCAAGTGATTTCTGCTTTCACATCACCGGTGAAGATGCGATCTGTGCCGCCCTTTATGGCGGTAGCTAGAGCAGCCTTAAAGGTCTTCTTCCTGTCGGAATCTGTCTGGAGTGAAACGGGATCGATGCTGGCTTCAATTCGGACCGCAGCGTCGAATCCAAAGATTTGGGTAACGCTGAAGTGGGTGGCTTCTGCTGAAGTAGTTCGTCTCATTCCATCCTCGTTAGGCATTCCATCAAATTGCACTGTCAAAGTTTATCAGCGGTCCCTTTTTTACTGATCAGGGCATACGCCTAGGGGGAGGGCAGCATCCCCACGCAAATATCCGAAAGGGGCGTCGCTCAAAAGTGTCGTATTGGAGGACCGGCTTACGCGACCGTATGTGTCAGGTTGAGAACTAAGACTTTCACCAGGGTGCGTCAGCTAAAAGGAAAACGGATTCTACTCTGACGCCTTCCAGGCGATTGCCTGACGTCAGGTTGGGGTGTGCTTCTTCGTGACGAATTAACTGGCGTCCCACTCGACGCGGAGTTCGTTGCGTTGTCCAAACCTCTCGAGGTGGACTGCGATGACCCGCTTAACCGTTTCCAGATTCGGCTCAGAATCAGCCCGCGCTTTCATGACAAGAACGCCTGCTCGCGTCTGCAGCAAACAATCACCAGTCTCCAAGACGATCCGTAGCCCGTCAGGTTCGTCGATGATTTGAGAGCGGCGGCCGAGGTGTGAAGCCAGCTGCTTCGCATAGCGCTCAGGCGTAGCTGTCGTTACAAGGGCAGTAGAAAGACGTTCGCTCATTGGGTTTCCTTTTATCTGTTTCCGCAATGGGCGGGGTCCATTTTAACTTCAGTCCAGGTGGACAGAGGTCCCCGGCTCCTTCTCGATGATGCGCCGCCCGGATGGTCCATCGTTGCTCAGCCAGAGGATGGAGCCGTCGGCCATGACGTCATCCACCCTTCCTCGGTCAGTCGCGGTGCCATCGACACGGATCTCTATCATTTGGTCTTTGAGAGTGGTCCAGTCCGTCACTTCTTTCCGGCCCGGGGGTTGGCTAGTTTGTTCTGCTGTGTTGTGCGGGTTGGTTGCTGACATGTTTTCCTCATGGTGCATTGGCGCCGATTTCGACGATTAGAAGGTATGGGATTGTCGCATTATGCGGCCGTCCACCAGCGGCAGTGGCTAGGCCAGGGAAGACGACGGAAGCGGTAAAGGCTGCTGGTTATGCCATAAAGGCCGGGAAGTCCTGGCGCTTTGGAGTGCGGCCCCCACGATGCCGGCCTCATTTTTCAGCTTGGCGGGGACGACGGTAGTGCGCAGCTTCATGTGCGGGAGGTATTCATTCGTCCGTTCGGAGATTCCGCCACCCACGATGATGAGTTCGGGGGAGAACAGGAATTCCACCCGGGAAAAGTAGCGTTGCAGGACGACGCTGTATTCCTCCCAGTTCAAGCCGTCCCGCTCACGGGCGACGGCGGAGGCCTTGGACTCCGCGTTGTGGCCGTCGATTTCGAGGTGGCCCAGTTCCGCGTTTGGCACGAGCTTTCCGTTGTAAATGAATGCGGATCCTATGCCGGTGCCGAGGGTGAGGACCAGCACTGTGCCGTTTACGCCTCTGCCTGCGCCGAATTCGACTTCGGCCAGTCCAGCCGCATCGGCATCATTGAGGACCTCCACCGGCCGGGCGAGTGTCTCTGTGAAGAGAGTAGTGATGTCGAAATCGATCCACGACGGGTCCATGTTGGCGGCGGACCGGGCGTAGCCGTTGTGGATAATGCCTGGGTAGGTCACGCCCACCGGTGATCCCGGGTCCGGGGCGTTCTCGTGGTGGTTGAGTTCCTGGACAACTTGGGAGACGGTGTCGGCAACGGCCTGTGGTGTGGCTGGTTGAGGGGTAACACGGCGCACCAGGTCGCCTTCGAGACGGCCTGTTGCCAGGTTGACGATGCCGCCCTTGATGCCGGTGCCTCCGATGTCTACCCCGATCATGCGGTCGGTCGTGAGCCGGTTCTCTCCGTTCTGGTTTTTCATTGGTTAGCTGATGTAGCGGAGGCCGGCTGCTTCGAGTGGTGCGCGCATGTTGTAGATGTCCAAACCGAGCTCTCCGTTGGCGAAGCGTTGGCGCTTGGCTTCTTCGTTGTCCTCCCGTTTGCGGGCGGCCTCCACCACGTCAGCGGCCCGGGAGGCGGGGACCACCACAACGCCGTCGATGTCGGCAACCACTACGTCTCCCGGGTTGACCAGTGCGTTCGCGCAGACGACCGGAACATTTACGGATCCGAGGGTGGCCTTGACGGTGCCTTTGGAGTTGATGGCGCGGCTGAAGACGGGGAAGTCCATGTCCTGAAGGGTGGCAACGTCCCGGCAGCCGCCGTCGATGATGAGGCCCTTCGCTCCACGGGCCTGAAGGGATGTGGCGAGCAGGTCGCCGAAGAAGCCGTCTTCGCTTTCGGTGGTGCATGCTGCGACCACGACGTCGCCGGGGCGGACCTGCTCAGCGGCGACGTGCATCATCCAGTTGTCGCCGGGCTGGAGCAGGACGGTGACGGCGGTGCCACACATGGTGGCCCCCGGGTAGACGGGGCGGATGTAGGGGCGCATGAGACCCAGGCGGCCCATGGCTTCGTGGATGGTGCTGACGCCGAATGCGGAGAGGGCTTTGACGTCCTGTTCGCTCGCGCGGTTGATGTTGGTGTGGACTACTCCGAGTTCCTGCATGATTCTGGCTCCTGGGATGGCTAGCGGCCCTGCTGCTTGAGCAGGGTGTTGAGGCGGGGGTAGACGGCACGGGCGTTGTTTTCTTGGATGGCTGCCTGGTCCGCTTCGTTCAGGCCTGCCGCTTCGATGTAGCGGGCGGTGTCGTCGAAGTTTTGGCCGGTGCAGGGGTCGATATCCCGGACCGCGCCGATCATTTCTGAAGCGAACAGGATGTTTCTGGTGGGGATGACGTCGAGAAGCAGGTCGATGCCGGGCTGGTGGTAGACGCAGGTGTCGAAGAAGACGTTGCGGAGCAGGTGTTCTTCCAGGGCGGGTTTTTTTAGGGCCATGGCCAGGCCGCGGAATCTTCCCCAGTGGTAGGGGACGGCACCGCCACCGTGAGGGATGACCAGCTTGAGGGTGGGGAAGTCTTTGAAGAGGTCGCCTTGGATGAGCTGCATGAACGCTGTGGTGTCGGCGTTCAGGTAGTGGGCTCCTGTGGTGTGGAAGGCAGGATTGGTGCTGGTGCTGACGTGGACCATGGCGGGGATGTCGTATTCCACCATCTTTTCGTAGATGGGGTACCAGGACCTGTCGGTCAGCGGAGGTGCGGTCCAATGCCCGCCGGACGGGTCCGGGTTCAGATTCAGTGCGACGGCCCCGTATTCCTCCACGCACTTGGTGAGCTCCGGGATGCACGTGGCGGGGTCCACTCCGGGTGATTGGGGCAGCATCGCCGCAGGGACGAAGCGTTCCGGGTAGAGCTGGCTGACCCGGTAGCAGAGTTCATTGCAGATGGCGGCCCACTCGGCGGACGTCTCAAACCCGCCAATATGGTGTGCCATGAATGAGGCGCGGGGCGAAAAGACTGTGAGGTCGATGCCGCGCTCGTCCATCAGCTTCAGCTGGTTTTGTTCGATGCTTTCCCGCAGCACGGGGTCGGAAATCTTGAGGTCCTCACGGCGGGGTGCGGCGGAGGGGTCAGTGAGCCCGGCGATCTGGCGGTCGCGCCATTGTGCCAGTGCAGGCGGAGCGGTCGTGTAGTGGCCGTGGATGTCGATGATCATTCTGTGTGCTCCTGGGAAGATGAAGAGGGCTGGGACACAGGTGTCCCGAGGCGGGAGGGGACCATGACGTTCCCGGCCATGAGAAGCCGTGCGGTGCGGATCAATGCGGATTTCATTACGCGGTTAGGTTCGGCAGGATCGAGACCGAGTCTGACAGTGAATTCGCCACTGGGATGTTCCACGGACACCGCCGGCTGGGCTCCAGTGGGAAGCTCAGCGATGTCGTGTGCCACCGTCCCGTCGAGTACTGCCGCTGTTGCAGCGGTGACGGCGGCGAGGACGCCGATGGATTCGTGGCAGACATGCGGGATGAAGCTGCGCGTGTTGAAGGCGCCGCCGCTTGCGGGCGCCGAGATGAGGGTCATTTTCGGGTAGTTCCGATCCGTAACGTCTCCCAGGCCCATGAGTTTCCCGCAGCTGATCCGCAGATCTTCCAGCCGGGTCTTCAGTTCGGTGTCCTTGTTGAGGTCGGCCACGGTTTCCTGCCCGGTGCGGCCAAGTGCGGCTGCCTGAACGATCACCAACGGCATGCCGTTATCGATACAGGTCACGTCCACCGGCCCGAGGCCGTCCACGTCCACAGTGTCCCTCAGGTTGCCGGTGGGCAGTAATGAGTCGCAGACCGACCCCGCGGTGTCGAGGAAGTTGATCTCTACAGGTGCGGCGGAACCCGGGACGCCGTCAATGCGGGCGCCGCCGCTGTACTCGACGTAGCGCTCTGAGCCCAGGGGAGTTTGGATGGTGACTTCTGCGACCAGGCCGGTGTTCAGGGTGAGCACCCGCGCCGTGGTGAAGTCGCCGTCGGGTGCTAACAGCCCGGATTCGACGGCAAAGGGGACAACGGCAGCAAGCATGTTTCCGCAGTTGGCCGTGGTGTCCACGGTGTCGCTCGTGGGTTGAAGTTGGGCGAAAAGGAATTCCAGGTCGACGTCGTCCCGGTCGCTGGTGGAGACGATCCCGGCCTTGCTGGTCAACGGGTGCGCGCCGCCGAGGCCGTCGATCTGCCGGGGGTCCGGGGAGCCCATCGCTGCCAGAAGGACAGCGTCGCGGGCATCCTTTTCGGCGGGAAGGTCCCTGGCCCGGAAGAACGGGCCCTTTGAGGTACCACCGCGCATGATCCAGCACGGGATAGCGAGCTGGGAGCCGCGGGTTCCGACGTTCATGCCGCCCTGCCTTCAAGTAGCCGCGTCGCTGGGACCTTCCACAACGGCGGGTCTATCAAATCTAACCGGCAACCTTTTTGTTGACAATATCGTCGCCATGAAAGTTGCGGCCTCTTTGGTACAAGGCGAAGAGCGGGTGAAGATTGGCGCTCAGATTGTTGCCAATTTGGTTGGCATCTGGCTAGGATGTGACTACGTTCACTTCGCCAAGGATGTCGATTCCTCCTTTGGCGGGTCGGACGGCCCATCATCTATCAGGAGGTTTTGTCCCGTGACCGTCGAGAATATGGAAGCAGCCATTGAGCGCAGCGGGGGCCCGGTTGCCCTTCTCCGGAATTCCCCGATCCGCCCCCACACTTTCCCGGTGGCTGCTGAATTCACCAACTGGCGTTCGGAGCAGAGCGCCTGGCGCGAGGGTTGCGCACTCCTGGACCAGTCGCACCACATGACTGATCTCTACATCACCGGCCCCGACGCCTTTAAGCTGCTTCAGGACCACGGCGTCAACAGCTTCAAGACCTTCGCTCCGGGACAGGCGAAGCAGTATGTCGCCGTCAACCCCGACGGGCAGTTCATCGGCGATGCCGTGCTGGTGTACCTCGATGAGGAGAGCTTTGACCTCGTCGGCCACCCCATGGTGCTGAACTGGATCCAGTACAACCTGAGCATCGGCGACTACGACGCCCAGGTTGAACGGGACGAAAACTCTTACGACCGTGTCTCCGGTCCTCCCAAGGTCTACCGCTACGAACTGCAGGGACCGACCGCGCTAAAGATCCTCGAACAGGCCAGCGGCGCACCTGTGCCGTCGGTGAAGTTCTTCCACATGGCAGACTTCACCATCGCCGGAAAGCGTGTGCGGGGTATCCGCCACGGTATGGCCGGCCAGCCGGGCTTCGAACTGTTTGGCCCCTGGGACGAAGGCCAGGAAGTCCTCGCCGCGCTGCTTGAAGCCGGCAAGGACCACGGACTCGTCCGTGCCGGCGCCAAGGCCTACTCCACCGCCAACCTCGAGTCGGCCTGGATCCCGTCGCCGATGCCGGCGATCTTCGGCGAAAACCTGAAGGGCTACCGGGAATGGCTCGACGTCAAGGAAATGGGTTCCCTCGGCGGAAGCATGGATTCCGAGGACATCACCGAGTACTACGTCACCCCGTACGACATCGGCTACGGACGCATCGTAGCCTTCGACCATGACTTCGTTGGGCGCGAAGCGCTGGAGAAGATCGCCACCGAGACGAACAAGGAAAAAGTCACCCTCGTCTGGAACAGCGACGACGTCACCGCCGCGATCGGAAGCCTCTACCAGGAGGGCACGCCGGCGAAATACATCGAAATGCCCAAGGCCCGGTACGCCCTGTTCCACATCGACCAGGTCGTCAAGGACGGCAAGCGCGTTGGCCTGTCCATGGACGCCGGCTACATTTCCAACGAGCACCTGATGGTCTCCCTGGCCAGCGTCGATGCCTCCGTGAGCGAACCGGGCACCGAAGTGACTGTGCTGTGGGGCGAGAAGGAGAACTCCACGAAGCCCACTGTTGAAAAGCACCGCCAGGTGGAAATCCGCGCAACTGTTGCACCGGCACCCTACGTCCAGTTCGCCCGCGAAACCTACCGCAAAGCCTGAGCGGCGGCCAGTGCGAAGGAGTGACAGCCAGTGTCCGTCATGATACGACCCGCACGCTCCAGGAACAGGAGCGACCTCGCCAAGCTGGTTTCCGGGGCAAGCTTTGAAGTCATGCCTTTCAAAGGCACGGAGGATGCTGTTCTGCAGCACGTACCTACTGAGGTTCCGATCACCATCACGGTGACCGAAGCCAAAGGCATCGGAGCAACGATTGATCTGGCCACGAAGCTAAGCCGCCGGGGATACAACGTGAATCCGCATCTTCCGGCGCGGCAGATTCTGGACGGGGCCGAACTTGCAGATATCGTCGCCCAGCTGAAAGATGCGGGGGTCGAGCGCGTTTTCGTGCTGGGCGGCGATGCGGCCGAACCCGTTGGGATCTTTCCCGACGCCGTTTCGCTCCTTCGGGCGCTCAGTGAGATGGGCGCACCGTTTGATGTTGGAGTCACCGGCTACCCGGAGGGGCATGCCAAGATCCCGGATGAAGCGCTGTGGGCGGCACTTGAAGCCAAGGCGCCGTTCGCGTCCCGCATCGTTACGCAGATGTGCTTCAGCCCGGAGACAACCCTCCGGTGGGCGCGTGACGTCGCGGCCCGGGGGATCAATGTCCCGATCATCGTCGGCGTGCCCGGCCCAGTCAGCCGTCAAAAGCTGATCCGCATTTCAGCCGGAATCGGACTCGGACAATCCGCACGGTTCCTCCAGAAACAGAAAGGCCTTCTGGGGAAGTTCTTCTCACCGGCCGGGTTCAGCCCGAACCAGCTGGTAGGAAGCCTTGCCGACAGTCTTCCCGGTTCGGGGACGAACATCGAAGGGCTGCGGCTGTTCACCTTCAACGATGTCGCCGGTGCCGAGTCCTGGCGCCAGAAAACACTTGCGACCCTTCACTAAGACCTGCCGCCGATAGGGCGGGAATGAACGAGCGGGGTGCCTCCCCGTAAAGCAAAGGACAAAGATGACCGCCACACCCCATACGCCAAACGACATCGGCCGACTCCTGGTCCGGGGTCAGGACAGACCGCGCATTGTCTCGGCAGTGTCCACCCTGCTCTCAGACCTCGGGGCAAACATCATCTCGCTGGACCAGTACTCCACGGATCCTGAAAGTGGCCGCTTCTTCCAGCGCACGGAGTTCCACCTGCCAGACCTCGGAACGCGGATTGACGAGCTGCGCCTGGCGCTTGGGGACAATTTGGGGCCGCTGGACCTTGAGTGGGAACTGGTGGATGCGACCCGGCGGAAACGTGTCGCCATCTTCGTCTCAAAGATCGACCACTGCCTCCTGGACCTCCTCTGGCGTCACCGCCGCGGGGACTTCAACATTGACATCAGCATGGTGATTTCTAATCATCCGGATCTGGGCGAGGATGTCCGGCAGTTCAACATCCCGTACATCCATGTACCCGTCGCGAAGGACGACAAGGCCTCTGCCGAACGCCGACACCTCGAGCTTCTGAAGGGGAATGTCGATTTCATCGTGCTCGCACGGTACATGCAGATCCTGTCGTCCGATTTCCTGGACCAGGTCGGGGTGCCGGTCATCAACATCCACCACTCCTTCCTTCCCGCCTTCATCGGCGCCGGGCCCTACCAGAAGGCAAAGGAACGCGGTGTGAAACTCATCGGGGCAACGGCACACTATGTGACCGAAGACCTGGATGAGGGACCGATTATCGAACAGGACGTCGTCCGCGTGACCCACGCGAACACGGCGGCCGAGCTGATGCAGCGCGGCGCCGACGTCGAACGGCTGGTTCTGGCCAAGGCGGTGGCCTGGCACAGTGAAGACCGCATTCTTCGCGACGGCAACACCACCGTCATCTTCCGCAAGTAAAACTGCCAGCAACAAATAACTTCTAACGATAAGGAGACTGCAATGCCCCTCCGGCATGAGGTCGCACACCTGTCCCACCTGCACCTGAACACCCCCGTGCTGGAGCAGAGCGTCGAGTTCTTCGTGAACTACCTGGGAATGTCCCTCAACGGCGAACAGGACGGCAAGGTATTCCTGCGCACCTGGGACGAATACGAACACCACACAATTTCGCTGTCCCAGCACGAGACCTCGGGGATCCAGCGGACCCACCTGCGGGCATCAAGCCAGGAGGCCCTGAACGGAAGGGTGGCAGCAATCGAAGCGGCCGGCTACGGCATCGGCTGGGAAGACGGAGACCCCGGATACGGCCCGACCTACGTCTTCCGCGACCCAGACGGGCACGAGCTCGCGCTGTACTGGGAATCCGAAAAGTTCACAGCCCCCTCGGAGTCCAAGCCGTCCCTGAAAAACCAGGCCCAGGCATACCCGGGCCGCGGCGTGGGCGTGCGCCGGCTCGACCACATTAACTACCTTGGCGTTGACGTGGAAGCCAACCGCGACTTCCTCCGCGACATGCTCGGGGCCCTCGTGACCGAGCAGATTGTCCTGGACAACGGATCGGTCGCCGGCAGCTGGACCACCTTCACCAACAAGGGCTACGACGCGGTCTACACGCGTGACCGGACCGGAACTTCCGGGCGCCTGCACCACATTGCCTTCGCGACGGACACCCGGGCAGACATCCTGCGGGCGGCCGACATCGCCTTGGAACAGGGCGTCTTCATCGAAACCGGCCCGCACAAGCACGCCATCCAGCAGACCTTCTTCCTCTACGTCTACGAACCCGGCGGCAACCGCATCGAACTTTGCAACGCCGGCGCACGCCTGGTCCTCGACCCTGATTGGCAGACCGTCAACTGGACGGAGGAAGAACGAAAGAAGGGCCAGGCCTGGGGCCTGAAGACCATCGACTCGTTCCACACCCACGGGACCCCGCCGGTCGAGGCCGCGGTCGTCCACTAACCTGCCCGGCCAAGGAAACCAGAACCGCAACAACGAAAAGTCCCGCCGCTCTCAGCGGCGGGACTTTTCGTCGTCTTTCTCTCCAGGTGGTTACAGCACGGCTTCAGTTCTTGGTGCTGAAGGCGGCGTCGAAGCTGGTCTGGGAGGCGGGGAAGTCGAACTTTTTGAGTGCGGCGAGGGCTTCGGGGGCGCCATGGAGGCGGTCCATGCCGGCGTCTTCCCACTCGATCGAAATCGGGCCTGTGTAGCCGATCGCGGTGAGGGCGCGGAAGGAGGATTCCCAGGGGACGTCGCCGCGGCCGGCGGAGACGAAGTCCCAGCCGCGGCGGGGGTCGCCCCAGGGCAGGTGGGAGCCCAGGACGGTGTTCCGGCCGGTTTGGCGGAGCTTGGTGTCCTTGCAGTCGACGTGGTAGATCCGGTCTTTGAAGTCCCAGATGAAGGAGACGGGGTCGATGCCCTGCCACATGAAGTGGGAGGGGTCCCAGTTCAGCCCGAACGCTTCGCGGTGGCCGATCGCTTCGAGCGTGCGGACGGTGGTCCAGTAGTCGTAGGCGATCTCGGAGGGGTGGACTTCGTGGGCGAAGCGGACCCCGCATTCGTCGAAGACATCCAGGATGGGGTTCCAGCGGTCGGCGAAGTCCTGGTAGCCGGCGTCGATGACCTTTTCCGGAACGGGCGGGAACATCGCGACGTACTGCCAGATGGAGGAGCCGGTGAACCCGACCACGGTGTCCACACCCAGTGCTTTGGCCAGGCGTGCGGTGTGCTTCATTTCCTCGGCGGCGCGGGTGCGGACGCCTTCGGGGTTTCCGTCGCCCCAGACCCGGGTCCCGACGATCGCTTCGTGGCGGAAGTCGATCGGGTCATCGCACACGGCCTGGCCCTTGAGGTGGTTGGAGATGGCCCAGACCTTCAGGTTGTACTTGTCCAGGATCTCGAGTTTGGATTCGACGTAGCCGGGTTCGTCCCAGCGCCAGGCGTCCAGGTGGTCCCCAGAGACGGCGATTTCCAGGCCGTCGTAGCCCCAGCCGGAGGCCAGTTTGGCGACTTCCTCGAAGGGCAGGTCGGCCCACTGGCCGGTAAACAAGGTGTAGGGACGGGACATGTGGATCTCCTTCTGGGCGGACCTGCCGGAGGCAGGTGCTTCGGGCTTAGGCGGAACCATCGTTGGCCGCCGGTGTTTGGGGGGTTGGCATGGCGGTGGTGGCAGGTGTTGGCGTGCCGGAATGGAGACCGGTGCGGCGGGGAACCCGCAGGAGGAGGACCGCCGTCGCGACGGTGATGCCCAGTGCGGTCTCCAGGACCCGGTCCGCCAGAAGCCCTCCCACATCCGTGGGTGCAGCGAGGTGGCTAAGGATCAACGCTGCGGGGGTGATGCACGCTACGGCAACGCCGTAGTTCCTGGTGACGGTCAGTTCGATCAGGACCTGGAGCACGGCGACCGCGAGGACCAGCATCCAGGCCGGGGACAGCAGGCTGATAATGGCCGCGGCGATACCGATCCCCACAAGGGTGCCAAGGAGCCGAAGGGTGGCACGACCCAGCTGCGCTCCGAGGGTGGTGCCCATGAGGGGCACTGTCGCGGAGACTGCAGCCCAGTAGGGGTGTCCCAGCCCAAGTGCCGTCGCGGTGCCGCCGGCAACGAGCGGACCTATCGCGTACTGCAGCATCTGGGTGCGGGCGCCAGGGGCGCCAAAGATCTTCTTCAGGGGCGTCGGGAGCGGGGCAGCAACTGTCTGTGACCGGGCCCTTGGAAACAGCATCCCGGACTGTCCCACAACAGCGCCGAACACTGCCGCGAGTGCAGAGAGACAAAAGGCCACCAGCACCCCCGCCCAGTCATGCGGGATGAAGGATGTCGTTCCGGCAGCGAAGACGAGAAAAAGGGAGGGGACAGGCAGCCACCCGAATCGCCTGGTCATCAGGTAGCCGGCCAAAGACAGAAGGCTCATCAGGACAACGGACCAGGCAGAAGCGGGACCTGCAACGCCCACGACCGCGCCCACTGTCACCGCTGCGGTCAACGCAGCACCGGCCCCAAGCTGCGCCCGCAACCGGTCGCGCGCCACATAGTTCTTGCCGTAAACGGAACTTAGCGCTCCGAAGACGGCATGGCTGGTCAGCTCGGGATGGCCCAGCGCCAGCAGCACCGACAGCGGTGCGGTGACAGCGACACTGACACGAAGTGCGTTCCAGCGGCCGCCGGTATCCGGCGCGAAAGTCGCGATCTCTTCCCACCAGCCGCGCACCAGACCGTGGGGACGAGCTGAATCTGTGCCGGACATGATGGCTCCGCGGTCAGGGACGGGATAGGAAACGGGGATTAGACGTCAGGTCGACTGGGAATCTGCAGCAGCGCCTTCCCACAATCTACAAAAAAGAAACATTCGAAGCAAGAGCGACGCCTTGATCGTTCAATTTTTGAAGAGTAGGCTGGCGGGGTGAGCAAGCAGTCAGGGACCCGGGCAGAACAGACGAAAGCGGCGCGCGCCAGGACCTCGGGGGTGCGCCGCGGCAATACGCTCAAGGTACTCGAGGCGCTGAGGAAGGATGGACCTACATCCCAGGCCGCCCTGGCCAGAAGCGTTGAGCTCTCTCCTGCGACGGTAAACAACATTGTCAAAGCCCTCAGGGACGAGGGTGCCGTTGAACTGCAGCCGCTAAACGGCCGGGAATCCCTCGTGGCACTGGTGCCCACGCAGGGCGCAGTGGTTTCCATTCAGGTCAACGTGACGTCCCTTCACGGCGCCTTGTTCGATTTTGGCCGCGGCGACCGGTACGACGCGGAGGTGACGTTCGAGGAAGATTCCGAAGCCGAGGGCGGGAACCCCGAAATCGCGCTGGAAATGATCCATAAACTGGCGGCAATCGCCGGCCTGGAAGTCCGCGATCTTGCGGGCGTCGCGGTGGGCATGCAGGCACCGATCGCGAGACCCTCCGGCAAGATCGCCTCCTGGGCGCGCCTCCAGCTTCCGTCCTGGCAGGACATCGTCATCGAGGAGGCCCTTGCAGGGGAACTTGGGGTTCCGGTCGTCGTGGAGAACGACGCCAACCTCGCGGCCCTCGCAGAATGGACCTGGGGAGCAGGGCGTGGCATGGATGACTTCCTGTATGTCGCCTGCGGCTCGAGGATCGGCGGCGGCTTCGTGATCAACGGCAAGATCTATTACGGCGGTGACGGGATGGCCGGCGAAATCGGGCACATGATGCTCGAACCCAACGGGCCCGTCTGCTTCTGCGGAAGCCGCGGCTGCCTCACCACGGTGACGTCCGAGAGGTCCATTCTCAGCGCACTGAGGGCTTCAGGTGGCACGCAACGCAACCTGGCTGAGGTCATTGAGGCCGCCAAGGAAGGAGACCCTGCGTGCCAGCGGGTCCTCTACGAGACCGGCCGGCACCTGGGCCGCGCACTTGCCAGTACGGCCAAGGTGATGGCGCCCAGCATGATCGTCATTGGAGGACTGCTGGGCCGGAGCGGGTCACTCGTGTTCAAAAGCCTCCTGTCGTCAGCGGAAGTCAACAGCCTGAAAGCGGTCTCCCCATCCATCCGCTTCCGCGCCGCTGAAGTCAACGCTGACGCCACCCTCCTTGGTGGTGTGGCTGCCGTCCTGGAACACACGGGACAAGGCGCCAGCGACCTATCGGCATGGATGCAAGCAGCTCAACCATTCAGAAAATGAATGGTTGAAAACTTTTTCCTTGACATAAATCACTAAACTTGTACGCTTGACGCCCCACTGGATAAAGACCATTCAAGGAATGAATGGTCTTCCGCTCAAGCAAAGGAATCTCAATGATGAGAAGTCATCCCACGGGCCACGACGCCCCGGTTATGACAGCCGCTTCGTCCACCCTTCCCGGTGATGCCTCCGTCAGCACCAACAAAACCGTCTTTCCCCGACTGACCGCAATGATGCTGCTGGAGTTCGTTGTTTTCGGCTCCTGGTTTGCCACCCTTGGCCTTGTCCTGGCAACCAACGGTCTGCCGGCAATCATCGCCAACGCATACCTGCTGGCCGCAGTCGCTGCCATTGTCTCCCCCATGTTCCTGGGCGCACTCGGTGACCGGTTCATGTCCTCCCAGAAGGTACTCGGAGTCGCCCACTTCGCCGGCGGCGCACTGATGCTCTTCCTTCCCGGAGCCGTGCAGGCCGGCAACGGCAACCTCGTCCTGGTTCTGGTCTTCGCCTACATGCTCTTCTTCATGCCCACCCTTGGCCTGAGCAACTCGATCGCGTTCCGCCACCTGGGAAACCGCCAGGACCTGTTCCCCTACATCCGGGTCTTCGGCACCCTCGGCTGGGTCATCGCCGGTCTGTTCGTCGGCGCACTGGGCCTGTCCGCATCACCCTCGATCTTCTACGTCACGGCAGTGGCCAGCTTCGCATTCGGCCTCTACGCCTTCACCCTGCCCGCCACCCCGCCGCCAGCCAAGGGCGTAAAGTTCTCCATCGGCGACGTCATCGGCGCCAAGGCCTTCCAGCTGCTCCGCCACAGGAACTTCGTCGTGTTCATGATCTGCGCCACCCTCACCTCCATCGGCCTGGCAATCTACAACGCCTTCTCGTCCCCCTACCTGGGTGCCCTTGGCATTGAGAACGTTGCAGGCGTCCTGGCGATCGGGCAGGCCTCGGAAGTTCTCTTCATCATGACCATCCCGTGGGTGCTGAAGAAGATCGGCATGAAATGGGCCCTCCTGGCCGGCATGTTCATGTGGGGCGTCCGCTTCGCCCTGTTCATCGCCGCCGCCGGTGACCAGCACTGGCTGGCCATCCTCGCGATCGCCCTCCACGGCATCTGCAGCGACTTCTTCCTCGTCGTCGGCGCCATGTACATCGATCAGGTATCACCCGTTGAACTGACCGCGCAGGCACAGAGCATGCTGATCCTCGTCATTTCAGGCCTCGGTGCTGTCATCGGCACGTTCCTGTCCGGCCAGATTTTTGGCTCCACCGTCGCGGCAAACCCAACAGCCGGGCCCGAGGCATGGGCTCCCTTGTGGCTCCTGCCGGTAGGAACCGCCATCCTCACGGCCATCATCTGGATCGCCTTCTTCCGCCACTCCCGCCACCAGGACGTCAAGCGGTTCGAAGCCGCGCCCGCCATCTGACCATGGTCGCGTGATGGAGGGGAGCGGCCGGCTTCGGGGTTTCACCGCAGTGCGCCGCCCGCTCCCCGCCCCGTCACCCTGAAGTCTTCCTTCCAGGGACCAGGACCAAAAACCCGCCGTTTACGAGGACCGGGGCCTTCGGGGTCCTGTCCACCCGCCGACTGCAGCAACAAGCCCCGTGCAGCGGAAAAGATGAAGCCCCTTAACACCCACGATTGGCATGTAGGAAATGTTTGAGAACTTTTTGATCCGGTCCGACAGTTTGAAGAACGAAGTGAACGACGGGGAAGTCACCGGTTTTTCCCTTGCCGTCCGTCACGCGAACTACCGCGGCGTGTACCTGTCGCTGCACAACGGCTACTACCTTGAAGTCGACGGGACCGAGTACCCGACCGAGGTCCAACGCTTCGAAATTAACGGCAAACCTCCGCGCACGTTTGACGAAATTCGAACAGCAGTACATGAACACTGGGATTACGACGATGAAGCCATCCTGCACGTCACCGCTCCAGGAGGTCTGGCCGCAGGGAACCACACCGTCCGATTCCAGCAGTCCGTGCTGGCAGCCTACGGCTATCTCCCCACAGACGAGGAATGGGTGAAAAACCCGCCCAAGCCGGGTACCGGTGCAGGGTCGGATAAGGCCCCGCAGATCGTCACCTACAAACTGACCCTGAACGAGCAGGAGGAAAACTGATGGCCATCAAGCGTGGCGTGTCCCTGTACAGCTACCAGCAGACCCAGTTCTTCAAGGAACTGGACCTGGAAGGCCAGCTCCGCGAAGTCGGGCAGAACCTCGGCGCTGACGGCATCGAAATCATCGACGAAATGTCGCTGCGCTACCCCGACCCGGGGGAGGACTTCATCCGCCAGTGGTTCACGTGGATGGAGGACTTCGGCACCACCCCCGTAGCCATGGACGTCGGCATGGACGTGCTGCAGTTCCGCGATCACGTCATGACGATCGAGGAATGCGCCGAACGGTTGCGTCATGACCTCCGGCTCGCGAAGAAACTTGGCTTCAGCAACGTCCGTGTCCTGTCCGTGGTGCCGGTGTCCGTCCTGATTTCCGCCCTGCCCCTGGCGGAGGAACTGGACATCCGCCTTGGCAAGGAAATTCACCAGCCCATGACCCTCGAAGGGCAGCAGGTCAATGAGATCCTTGACGTCATCGACCTGACGAACACCAAACACCTGGGCATCGTGCCTGACCTGGGCATCTTCCAGTTCCGGCCCTCCGAGGTCCAGCTCGCGTCCTTCCAGCGCCGCGGAGCCCAGGAAGCCGCCTGCGACGCCTCGGTCGAGCTCGCCGTGCGCCTGCAGCGCGGTGAAGCGCCCTTCGGTTATGTCGATCTTGCCAATGACACTGCCGGCAACCTGCGCTCCGAGTTCAACCGGTACCTGAAATCGGGGAGCTGCAAGGAGGACTTCCTTCAGGCGTTCCGCGGGGTCAAACAGTTCACCGACGCGAACGTCCAGGACCCCCGCGATCTGGACTATGTGGTGGTCGCCGAAGCCCTGACCCTCTCGCACACGAAGGCCGACACTCTCCGGCACCTCGCCCCGCACATCACGCACGTGCACGGAAAGTTCAACAACATGTCCCCGGTACCGGGCAAGCCCGGGCAGTTCCAGGAAATCGCCATCGACTACGACGCGGCAATCAACGCCCTGAAAGAAGGCGGCTTCGACGGGTACATCAACTCCGAATACGAGGGACAGCGCTACTTCCAGGACCTCGCCAAAGAAGACCTGATGAGCGAAGTCGACCAGGTCCGCCGACACCAGGAAATGCTGCAAAGGCTGATCGCATCATGAGCGGACGCGCACCAGGCCTCATCGCCTTCATCGGAACCTACACCGGCGCTTCCAGCCCCGGCAGCGGCGGGATCCACATCCTGGAGGTCAGCAAGGACGGGCGCGAACTCACCCAAGCAGGCCACACCGCAGCGCCCGCCGAAGCCGGATACCTGGCCTACGCAGCCTCCACCGGCACGCTGTATGCCGTCGATGAACGGAAAACGGACGGCAGGGGACCCGTACAGGCCCCTGCCGCCGTGCACGCCTTCGCGGTGAACAGGCAGGACGGGAGCCTCACACCGCTGAACTCACGCCCCGCCCCGGGCCCCTTCCCGACGTTCCTGTCGGTGAGCGATGACCAGCGGCGCCTCGTCACGGCCAATCACGGCAGTTTCGATCATGTCGAGCGGGCCGTCAAAGGACCCGACGGCGAATGGACCGTGGAATACGTTTACGACGATTCCGCCGTCCTGGTCTATGACCTGGAACCGGACGGACGCATCGGCCCGCTCAGCGACGTCAAGGTCATGGAAGGTCACGGGAAGGACCCCAACTTCTCGCCACAGGCCGGCGGCCACGCCCAGGCCAGCCCGCACGCGCATTGTGCCGTCATCGACCCTTCCGGCCATTTCGTGTTGGTGGCGGACAAGGGCACCGACCGCATCTTCGTTTACAGGCTCGGGGCGACCCTGGAACCGGCGTTCACCTACCAGTTCCCCGAAGAGACCGGCCCCCGGCACATATCCTTCGACCCCGCTACAGGGAACGCATTCGTAACGCTGGAGTTCGCCTCGGAACTGGCCTCCATGGCCTTCGGCGACCAGTCGGGAGAGCTCCGGCTCCTCGACCGGGTCGGCACCACGGACGGTCATGAAGGCCTGAACGAGCCTGCGGAAGTCCGCGTCCACCCGAATGGCCGTTTTGTGTACGTCAACAACCGGGGCGAAGACACACTGGCATGGTTTGGCACCGACGAAAACGGCAAGCTCACCAGGCTGGGGCATGTGTCCCTGGCGCCTTCACTGCACCCAGGTGTAGCGGCCCGGAACTTCACCATCGATCCTTCCGGGTCCTTCATGCTCGTCGCCGACCGACCGGCTGGCCTGGTCCGCTCTTACGGGCTCGACAACGACACAGGGGCCCTGACTCCGCTGACGGACATCGCAGTCCCCGAACCGGCCTTCGTCCAGTTTGTCGCGCTTGACGGCTGAACCTGCCTGAACACACAGCACAACCAGTACCAAAACCCTGCTCATCCACAGAGATGACCCCGGACCACGGAAAGCCACACCATGAACCACAGTCCTGCACCCAGAGTCGCCATCCTCGGCACCGGCATGATCGGCGCCGTCCACCGGCGCGCCGCGCTCCTTGCAGGAGGACAGCTTGCCGGCGTCATGGCCTCCACACCCGAACGCTCCGTGGAGGCTGCAGCGGCGTGGGGAACCGAACCCATCCGCTCCCTGGCGGATTTGGAGCAGCTGCGGCCCGATGTTGTCCATGTGTGCAGTCCCAACGGCCTGCACGTTGAGCACGTCGAGGCGGCCATCGCGGCCGGTGCGCACGTGATCTGTGAGAAGCCGTTGTCCGTGGACAGCGACCAGGCAGAGCGGCTCGTCAAGCTTGCGGCCGGTGCCGGCCGCACAGCCACCGTCCCTTTTGTGTACCGCTTTCATCCCCTGGTCCGGGAGATCCGGTCCAGGGCCGCTGCCGGGGAATTCGGCACCTGGCAGCTTTTGCACGGCAGTTACCTGCAGGACTGGCTGCTGTCCCCTGAGTCAACCAGCTGGCGGGTGGATTCCAAGGCCGGGGGGCCGTCCCGCACATTCGCCGATATCGGTTCCCATTGGTGTGACCTGATGGAATTCGTCACCGGTGAGCGCATAGCCTCGGTCTTCGCCGAGATGACCATTTCCGTCCCCGAACGCCCGGGTCCCCGCGGCAGTGACGGGATGACGCAGCTGACGAAAGTGGACACCGAAGATGCCGCGAGCGTCATCTTCCGGACCGCTTCCGGCGTCCTGGGCACGGTCACTGTTTCCCAGGTTTCGGCGGGCCGGAAGAACCGGCTCTGGTTCGAATTCGATGGCGCTCTCAAGTCCGCCGTCTTTGACCAGGAGAACCCGGAAACTGTATGGCTTGGAAGCCAGGGGCCGGCGGAAGTCGTGCATCGGGACCCCTCCCTGGGATCGACCGAGCAGCGGCGCCTTTCCAGCCTTCCCGCAGGACACGCACAGGGCTATGCGCAGTGCTTCGAGAATTTTGTCGAGGACACCTATGCGGCAGTCCGCGGTGAAACCCGCGATGGGTTGCCCACCTTCGCCGACGGGCTCCACTCTGCCCGCATCGTTGACGCGGTTGTAAGCTCTGCGAGGTCGGGCCAGTGGGTCCACCTCGACCAGCAGCGGTGAGCCTTGTCCAGCCATGCACGCACGTTCCCCGGCGGTGACCTCCGGTAAAGGCCGGCCACCCCGGACCGTTGATTACGCAGGTGTCTGGGAAGTGCTCGAGCTCCTGAAAGACGGCCGGCCGCGGACGCGCAGCGACATCGCTCTTGAGCTGGGTATTGCCCGGTCCACCCTGAACTCCCGGCTCGACGCCCTGTCGGCAACGCGCCTTGTCGTGCCGGGCCGGGAGGCAGCGTCCAGTGGCGGACGCCCGCCGTCGACTGTCGTCTTCAACCCTGGCGCACGGCTTTCCCTGGCAGTGCATATTTCTCCTACCCAGGTCAGGATGGCGCTCATCGACCTGGGCGGCACGATCCGGCTGCTCCGTTCTCTTGAGGTCGGGCCGGAACAGCTGCCGCAGGAGACGCTGGCGGCTGTGCTTACGTCCGGTTCGGAGATGATGGCCAGCATCGAGCGGGGCTCTGAAGAATTGGCCGGAATCGGTATCGGGCTCAGCGCAATTATCGATGGCACCGGCAAGCCTCTGCGATCCCGGCAGTTGCCGGCGTGGGCGGGTTTTGACATCACCGGATTCATTGCGGAATCAATGGCGGTGCCGGTCGTGGTGGAAAGCGACGTCAATCTGCACGCAGTCCACGAGCGGATGGCCCGCTGGCCCGGCCACGCCAACCTTCTCTATGTCCACCTTGGTTGCTGCCCCAGCGCGGCAATTTTCAGTGGGGGTCAACTGCAGAGGGGTTCCACAGGCGCCGCTGGCATTTTGGCCCCCTCCGAAAGCGAGGGGGACATTTTGTGCCGATGCGGTTCACCGACACTCGTCCTCACCACGGGGACGCCGGACGCGGCATCTGCCCGCGAGGCCGGTCGCCGCCTCGGGAGAGCTTTGGCCGGGGCCGTAACTCTTCTGAATCCCTCGGTGATCGTTGTCGGCGGGCAGCCTCGGGAGCCCGGGTACCTTCTGGCTGGCATACGTGAGTCCATCTTTGGCCAGTGCGCGCCCATGGCTACCAGCAGCCTGACAATCAGCCTCGCTGACGGTGGGGAAGACGCCCTCTTCCGCGGACTCAGCTGCCTTCTGACCCACCGCGTCCTGGCCAAAGAAGCGGTCGGATCGCTTTTGTAGCATGCCACCGCTGGGCAGCCGGCCTGTCCTGACATACCGGGGACGGACCGTGCGGGCCGGGCACTTTAAAGCTCAGGTCCACAGCCATTCCGCTGAGCATCAACATGGGAAGCGAAAAGCACCACAGCCTGCCCTGAGGGGAAGACTGTGGTGCTTTTCGGGTTTTGCCGAGGTGGGGCGGTGGGCCTACTTGATGCCGCCGGTGAAGCCGCTGATCAGTTGGCGCTGGGCGAAGACGTAGAACGCCAGGACCGGGACAATGCAGATGGCTACTGCCGCGAAGATGAGGTTCCACTGGGAGATGTATTCGCCGACGAACGAATAGACCGCCACGGGCAATGTCTGCAGCTGGCTTCCGGAGAGGAAGATCAGCTGGACGAAGAAGTCGTTCCAGACCATGACGCCGGTGAGGACCGCGACGGTTGCCGTGATGGGACGCAGCAGGGGAAAGACGATCTTTCTGAACGTTTGCAGCCGCGAGGCGCCGTCCACGAAGGCCGCTTCTTCATAGTCCTTGGGCAGGGTACGGACGAAGCCTGTGTAGAGGAAGACCGTCAGGGGCATGAGCAGCCCGGTGTACAGCAGAATCATGCCCGGATAAGTACCGGCGAGGTTCAGCTCACGCAGCACGGCATACGCCGGGACGATGCCGAGCTGGAAGGGCAGGATGATTCCGACGACGAACAGGCCATACAGGCCCGCTCCCATCCGTCCGCCCCGGCGTGCGACGACGTAGGCGCAGATCGAGCCGATGGCGATCAGCGCCAGCACGCTGCCGAGGGTGATGACAAGGCTGTTGACCAGGGCCTCTCCGAGGCTGACGCCGGCGCTGCCTTTCCAGGCTTGGGGGAAGGTGGAGGTGTCAAGCCTGGTGGGCATTCCTGTGGGGTTGAGCAGCATCTCGTCTGAGGGCTTCAGGGAGATCGTGACCAGGAGGAAGAAGGGAATGGCCCAGATGGCCCCCACGGCCAGGAGCAACAGTTCGCGGCCGAAGGTTCGGCGGGTGTAGGGGAACATCGGTTAGATTCTCTTTTCTTGGGCGCGCAGAACAACCAGCTGCATGATCGAGACAAAAGCGACAAGGGCCGTCAGCACGAGGGCAAGGGCTGCACCGTAGCCGAACCGGCCTGCGACAAAGGTTTGGGCGTAGATCTGGGTCGCGAGTGTTTCGGATGCCTGGGCGGGTCCGCCGCCAGTCAGGGCCAGAACCTGGTCGAAGACCCGAAGGCTGAACACGGTCGTGATGGTCACGCTGGCGGTTACCGCGGGGGCCAGCAGAGGCAGTGTGATAGACCGGAGCCGGCGCAGGGTTGAGGCGCCGTCAACTGATGCGGCCTCTTCGACTTCAGCAGGGATGCTCTGCAGCCCTGCGAGGTAGAAGGCCATGGCCAGGCCGGAATACTGCCAGACAAGAACGACGAGGATGGTCCATTTAGACCAGGTGGGATCGGCCAGCCACGGGCGCGCCCATGATTCCAGTCCGACCGCTTCCAGCAGCTTGTTCAGGGGACCTTGTGCATCGAAGATGAACTGCCAGATGTAGGAAACCGCCAGAGGGCTCAGCACCACGGGTGCGAAGAAGATGCCGCGCAGCCAGTTTCTGGAGCGTATGGTCCGGTGGAGGCCCATCGCCAGGGCCATTCCGAAGATGTTGGACAGCACCACGGCGACGAAGGACAGCAGGATCGTGTTGATGACTGAGCCCAGTGCTTCGGTGCTTTGGAAGATTTCCTTGAAATTGTCCAGGCCGATCCAGGTGGGGGTGTCGGTGCCGTTCCAGTCGGTGAAGGCATAGATGGCGCCGGCGCCGACCGCCAAGAAGTGGACAGCAAGGGCGATCACGACTCCAGGGACCGCCCACAGCAAGGGAACCGTTAGCCGGCTGCGGCCACTCTTGCGGGTGCGTGGTTTCCCGGGTGCCCCCGGGCTGAGGGCATCGCCCTCCGCCCGGGCCCCGGAGCGCCGCGTGGCTACTCGTTCGTCGACATTCATTGTTCTACTTGCCCCAGGCAGCATCGACGGTCTTCAAAGCGTCGGGGATGGACGCCTGGCCGTTCATCGATGAGATGACGGCGGTGCTGAGCGTGTTCAGTGCGCCGCCGCCCGCCCAGGTGTCGTGGGACCGGGGGATCGTCTGGCCCTTGGTGATGTACGGTTCGAAGCCCTTCAGGCTCTGGGGGAGTTTCGCGTTCTTGGCATCAGCGAGGGTGACGGTGCCGCTAAGCTCGGCGCGTGTGGCCGCGCCCTGGCCTGCAACGAACTTCACGAATTCCAGTGCCGCGGCTTTGTTCTTGGTTTTGGCCGAGACCGCCAGGCCGTCCTGGTATCCGATGGGTGCCCGTGTCTGGTCCTTCGTGTCACCCGGGAAGGGAACCATCGCCCAGTCCTTCGGGCTGCCGTTGGCCACGGAGCCAAGCGCCCCGGACGGCACAATGGTCATGAGCGTCTGCCCGGCGGTCATGGGCTGGAATGACTGCGGGGTGCTCGCAGACTCCGCCCCTGGCTGGAAGCACTGGGCGTCACGCATCTGCTGGAACCGCTTCAGCGTTTCCTGCCATTCCGGGGTGCCGGCGAAAGTGACCTTGTTCGCGGTCCGCTGGGCGTTCCAGTCCGGTGTCTTGCTGTACACGAGGCTGGCCGCGACGATCTCGGCGGCGAATCCCGCAGACTGGCCGGCCAGGGCGATGCCGTATTTGTCCTGCGCGCGGGCTGTCTTGCAAATATTCAGGACATCGGAGAACGTCTCGGGCGCCTTGACGCCCAAGGCAGTCAGGTTTGCGGGCTTGAACAGGATTCCGTGAGGAGCGGCGTCCATGACCATGCCGTAGACCTTGCCGTCGACCTTGTACATGTCCGCGGCTTCCGCAGGGATGCTGGACGCCCATGACTGATCGGACAGATCCAGCAGCTTGCCCGACTTGGCCAAGGGGATCAGCGACTCGGTGGCACCGGTACCGCCGTTGCCGTAAAAGACATCCGGTGCGTTGCCGCCCTGGATTTGTGTAATCAGAGTCTGTCCGTATGTGGGTCCGGCGGGGGAGTACTGGACCTGTACATCAATGTCCGGGTGGGCTTCTTTAAAAGACTTGATCACCGGGTCCATCGAAGCCTGCAAACCGGTGTGGCCGAGGAAGCGGAGCGTTCCGCCGCTGGAGTTATTGGTGCCGGCAGAGCCTGAGGAGCAAGCGGCGAGAGCGGGGACCAGACAGGCCCCGGCGATGGCAGCCATCCACCGGTGGCGTTTCTTGATCGACGACATTGTCATTCCTCCTTGGGCCAGAGCGCCCTGGTTGATGCGGCGGGCGAGCACGTTGCTCCTTTGCCGTCTTGCTGCGGCTAGCCGCATCCCAATGTTAGGCTCGTCACCTATTATTGGCAACAATTTAGTTGCCATGAATGTCAATCTTTCTGTAGTTTCATTCTCAGCCCCAGTACGTGACAAAGATCTGGGAAAGCATCTGGGCGAGCTTGCCAGCCCGGATCGCTTACACTATTGGCAACATTTAAAGTCAATGACGACTGGGCCTGAGGGAGGCACTGATGCAAGGTGAGGGACAGAACGTCCTGTCAGGAGCTGCCGCGACGGAGCTGGTAGTGGACGGAGTACGACGTGCGATCCTTGGCGGAGAAATGTCGCCCGGACAGCGCCTGGTCGAAGCAGAGCTCATGGAAATGTTCGGGGTCACCCGGGGCAGCGTGCGCTCGGCGATCGATGATCTGACGGGCGATGGCCTCGTCGAGAAGATTCCCAATCGGGGCGCGCGCGTCCGTCGTGTTTCCCTGGACGAGGCCATCGCAATCCTGGAGTGCCGTGGTGTCCTGGAGGGGCTGATCGCCGCCCGGGCTGCGGAGCGCGTGACTGCCGAACAAGCGGAGCGCCTTAACCGCATTGGGACCCAGATGCAAGAAGCGGTGGCAGGGGCTGAGCTGCGGACGTACGCCCGGCTCAATTCGCAGCTGCATGAGCTGGTCGCTGAGATCGGAGCCCAGGAAATAGCGACGGCCTTGATCCTGAAACTGCGCTCCCAAATCGTCCGTCATCAGTTTCAGCTGTCCCAGCGTCCCGGGCGGCCGCAGGTTTCTTTAGGCCAGCACCTGGCCATCATCGAGGCTGTTACATCCAAGGACCCGCAGATGGCCGAGCAGGCTGCCCGCCGCCACGTGCAAAGCGTCATCGAGACACTCCTGGAAATCAAAGAAGAAGAGCGGGAAGCGGCGCCGCAGCGCCAGCCCATCGCCGTCTAAGCCCCCTTCGTTCCGCACATTGCAGCTGCAGCCCGGGGCTATAGCTGCAATGGCGTTTTAAGGCGCTTTCAAGCCGCCGTCGAGAGCCGCACGGCCGGGTCTGTACACCCCGGGCCGGCCCGGCGCCGGATGGGGGAGAGATCGACCCGGCCGTGCCCTTTGGCTGCATCTTCTCCAGGAGAGCGGCGTCGATGGCAGAGGGTGCGCGGCCTGCTGGAGTTCGCACGTGAACCAGCGGCCAAGGAACTGTTCATATTTTGAATAGTTTGGGAATATTTTCTTGACATAAATCACTAAACTTGTACGCTTGTCTCCCCTCAGGTTCTAGACCATTCAATGAATGAACGGTCCGGGAGCTAAACAAACATCGTTGTTTCAAAAGATCGGTGATGCCCGCAGGTCGGAGCGCATGAACGCGTACGACCCCAGAATCACCAATGGAAGGATTTCCCCTCGTGGATAAAAAGCACTATGACGCCGTCGTCGTGGGATCTGGCCCGGCGGGCAGCACAGCAGTTAAGGAACTGACCGAACGCGGCCTGGAAGTTCTGCTTCTGGAGGCGGGCCGCGACCTCACCGAGGCGGACTTTGAACCCCTTCCGCCGGCAGATCCAAAAGAGATGAGCATCGGTCTCTACGACCGGGTCAAGGCAGGCCTCATGGGTCAGCACGTGCAGGCCCGCCGCGCGATGTTCCAGCCCCAGAAGAGCAAGTTCCTCGTCAATGATCTCCGGAACCCCTACACGACCGAGGGCGGGGACTTCCTGTGGATCCGAGGCCGCCAGCTGGGCGGTCGATTCCACGCCTACGGCCGGGTTCTCCTTCGGTCCTCAGATCACGAGTTCAAGGCCGCTTCCCACGATGGACACGGCGCAGACTGGCCCATCTCCTACAAGGACCTCGCTCCCTACTATGACCACGTCGAAGAGTACATGGGCGTGTACGGAACGACGGACAACCTGAGCAACCTTCCCGACGGCCGCTACGTCGGTCCCTCCCTGTTCACAGAGGCCGAAAAGCAATTCAAGGGCACAGTGGAGAACCAATGGCCGGAGCGGCACGTTGTGCCGTGGCGCTACCAGGCACCGAACCTTGCCAGGGTCCCCGTAGGCATCGTTGCAGCCAAGAAGACCGGACGCCTGACGATCCGCACCGACGCCGTCGCACACAAAGTAACGATGAACTCCAAGACGCGCCGCGCTGACGGCGTCCTTTTCATCGACCGTCTCACCAAGAAGCAACAGCACGTAAGTGCCGACGTCGTTGTGCTGTGCGCGTCCACGATTGAATCTGTTCGGATCATGCTCAACTCCGCCACCGATGGCCACCCGGATGGTCTGGGAAATTCGTCCGGGCTCCTGGGCAGTTACTTTATGGACCAGACCCCCAGCCTGCTGTTCGGCGGTGACCCGTCCAACCCCGGCCATGAGGTCGTCAACCCCGCACCGGAAGACCCCTACTACCCGGCGGTTGGCGGGGTGTACATTCCGCGTTTCGACAACCTGAAGAAGGACGGAAAACAGGAAACGAACTTCGCGCGCGGGTGGGCCGTCCAAGGCACGATCGGCCGGATGCCGGTTCCCAAGGGCGCACCCGGTGTCGTGGGACTCATGGGATTCGGCGAGATGCTTCCGTACCGCAGCAACCGGATCACCATCGACCGCCGACGCAAGGATGCCTGGGGTATTCCCGCGCCCCGTATCCGGCTGGAAATCACCGACAACGAGCGCAACCTCATGCGTGCCCAGGTGGCTGGCCTGAAAGAAATGGCACTGGCATCGGGCTACAGCATCAACTTCGCCGGCTCCGCGCTTGGACTGGACTCCAAGAAAATCTGGCCCAATGTGGACCCAGTCAGCCGGGCAATCTTCAGGCTCGGATTCAAGAAGAGCCTGGCCATGGGAGCTGCCATCCACGAGTGCGGTGGCGCACGCATGGGCAACGACCCAACCACGTCGGTGCTTAACGAATTCAACCAGTCCTGGGATGTGCCGAACCTCTTCGTCACCGACGCAAGCAGCTACGTCTCCAACGGAGCGGTGGGACCCACGCTTACCATCATGGCGCTGACCGCCAGGGCCTGCGACTACATTGCAAAGGAACACGCAGCAGGCACGCTCTAACCAGACCGGACGAACTGTTAGCAGTGGGCGGGAATCGCTAATCGGCTCCCGCCCACTGCCATTTCGGCACCTACATTTCTGCCGCCAAGCTGATCGTTTCACCACCCTCTGAACCGAGCCTGCGCGGCGCCAAACAGACGAGGAGACCCAGCACCAGTGACAGCGCAGATCATTGATGGCACAGCCGTCGCCGCGAAAGCCTACGACCGCATCCAAGCCGACGTCCAGGAATTCACCCGCATCTATGGCCGCGCGCCAGTGCTCGCGACCGTACTCGTGGGTGACGACCCCGCGTCGCAGACCTATGTGCGGATGAAGGCCAACCGCTGCAAATCTGTTGGGATGGAATCGCGCCGGATCGAAATACCTGCCGAAGCCAGCACCGAGGAGGTCGTCGCCCGCATCGAGGAGCTTTCGCAGGACCCTGGCGTAGACGGAATCCTGCTCCAGCACCCCGTCCCCGCACACGTCGACGGGCGGGCAGCCTTCGAAGCGATAATCCCTTCCAAGGACGTTGACGGTGTCACCTACGCCTCCTTCGCCAAGATGGCACTCGGCGCCACCGGATTCAGGGCAGCTACGCCGGGAGGCATTCTCTCCCTGTTGGACGCTTACGACGTTCCACTGGCAGGAAAACATGCAGTCGTGATCGGAAGAAGCCCGATCCTTGGCAAACCGGCTGGAATGCTGCTGCTGGAACGGGACGCCACCGTCACCTACTGCCACTCCAAGACGAAGGACCTCGACGCCATCGTCTCGACCGCCGACATTGTCATCGCGGCCGTCGGCCGTCCGGAGCTCATCCAAGGGTCCTGGATCAAACCGGGCGCTGTCGTCATCGACGCAGGATACAACCCAGGCAATGTAGGAGACGTGGAGTACGAAAAGGCCAGCGAAGCCGCCAGCCTCATCACCCCAGTCCCCGGAGGCGTAGGCCCAATGACCATAGCCACGCTCCTCGAGCAGACCGTTGCCGCGGCATTGGACGCCCGGACCCTCACAGCCACCTAACCAACAAGCTGCTCCACTTCGCCTCAGCCCACGTGGGTGGGGCGATTTGGAGTTTAAGCCCAGCACCTCCAGCACGCTCCCCGGGCGGCATCCCTCTCTCCGACTCAAGTAGCGGCAAGAATTATTAACAATTCTGCCAGCAAAACTATTGACACATGTGCGGAATCAGCGTTGGCTGGATGGGCGCGCCGTTACAGGGCAAAGATGCCCCTCGGCCTACCCATCATCTCGGAGGAAATATGAGCTCACCGCTGAGTCCAACCGGAGCACCTACAAAGCCAGAACCCGAGGCAGTGTCGGCCCGCCACGCAGTGGCGGCAGCATCCGCCGGCAACGTAGTCGAGTTTTACGACAACATCGCCTTTGGCCTGCTCGCAGCAACTCTGGGGAAAGTCTTTTTCCCTTCTACCGACCCCACCGTCTCGCTCCTGGCGGCCTTCTCGGCGTTCGCGGTGACCTTCCTTGCCCGCCCCTTCGGCGGCCTCATCTTTGGATCCCTGGGCGACCGACTGGGGCGCCAAAAGACCCTAATTCTCGTGATCATGCTGATGACCGTGGCAACGGTAGGCATCGGCCTGCTGCCCGGCTATGACGCGATCGGCATTGCCGCACCCATCCTGCTTGTGATTCTTCGAATCATGCAGGGCCTGTCCTTCGGAGGCGAACTGGGCGGAGTCCTGGCCTTTATTGTCGAACACGCAAAATCCACCAAACGTGGCTCCCTCGTTGGGCTCGTCATGGCCGCGGCCTTCGTCGGCAACCTGCTGGCGCTGGCAGTGATCACCACGCTTTCCTCATTTCTTAGCCCCGCTGACATGCAAGCTTGGGGTTGGCGCGTGCCCTTCCTGGTAGCCGGGCCGCTGGGTCTGATCGGCCTCTACATCCGGCGCCGCCTCGATGAAACGCCCGCATTCCGGGCAATCCAGGACGCCGGTGAAGTCGAGCAATTCCCGCTCCGCGCCGTGGTGCGGGGACATTACAGGTCGCTGCTGAAATGCGCTGGACTGGCAATCGTAGCGATGCTCCCTATCTACCTCATGGAGGCCTACAACACGAACTACCTTTTGGTCACCATCAAGATCAGTCAATCTGAAGCCCTCACCGCCACTCTGATTGCCACCATTGTGGCCATGGCATTCACAGTGGTTTCGGGTCGACTCAGCGACCGCTTCGGACGCCGGCCGGTACTCTTCGGCAGCCTGGCGTTGGCCATAGTCATGGCCTTCCCCGCATACATGGTGATGATGCAGGGCACGGCACCCTTCGCTGTCGCCGGGCAGACCCTCATGGGTGTCATCCGGGGCGCAGTCACCGGCATCACGGCCATCGTCATGATCGAACTGTTCCCAACCCGGCTGCGGTACTCCGGGTTTGCCCTGGCATACGGGCTTACGGCAGCCATCTTCGGAGGCACAGTTCCACTCGTGGCCACATACCTCGTTGGAGTCACACAGAACCCCTTCGCCCCCGCTTTCTACCTGATGCTAGTCGCGGGCATCTCACTGGCTACCGCCTTCACGGTCCGGGAGACAGCACCGCATCGGCTCAGCCCCAGAGACAAAGCTCTACACGAAAAGTAGTTGGACGCCGTAGGGCCCTGCACGCGTTGGTGGCAGGGCCCTACCTCGGTCGGTGCGGGAGATTGTCCCAGCCAAAACGCTCCCAAAAGCGGTGTGAGGCGAGTCCTTGAATCTACTTCTAGCTCCGCATCCAAAACGCCGATAACGAATATTTCGTTAATCTAGGGGAGTGGTTGAGACAGCCATGGGTGCCGGAGTGTGGCGGTCCTCTACCAACGCCGACGGCACCTTCTCATGGTGCAGGGATCCGCCGGCTTCGTGTGGATCGTCCCCGCCGGCTACGAGGGCTAGGCCGGGGACCGCTTGGCTTCCCCTAAAGCACAGAGGAAGCACTGAAGTGGCCGTCGACAGCCCCTGATGCCAGTCTCCTGGCTCCAACTTACCGCCCTCCCGGACGGCCACCACGCCAAAGCCTGGGACATCAAACGCTGGCGCTATCGGCTCTTCGCGACCGCCGGGAAAATCATCACCCGCGCCCGCCGCAACCAGCTCCTGCTGCCGGACTCAGCCCCGGAAAAACCTATTGAAACTGCTCCTGGAAACCACCGGCCGCCTCAAACAATCCCTGGCCGCCCCCGGCTGAGCAGGCACTCACCCCAGCCCCGACAACCAGCCCCACTACCGGAAGTGGAACCGGCGCCCAACCCCAAGGCGATCCAAAAGGGCCACACCGCCTGACTTGGCTCATTTCCCTAGCCCCGATTTTTCATGATGGTCCGTGATGGTTGCCGGTCCTCGTGGACGGGGCGGCCCGCGGTTGTTTTCTGTTTTCGGGCAGTTTGATCCGGCCTGTTGGCTCGCCTGGTTGGGCGCCGGTTCCACTTCCGGTGATAAGTCTTCTCGTCGGGACGGGGTGAGTGCCTGGCTCAGCCGGGGGCTGGCAGGAGGCGTTTGAGGCGGCCGGTGTTCTCCACAAGCAGTTTTAGGAGGTTTTTCTCCGGCGCTGATTCCGGTAGCAAGAGCTGGTTGCGGCGGGCTCGGGTGATGATTTTCCCGGCGGTCGCGAAGATCCGGTAGCGCCAGCGTTTGATGTCCCAGGCCTTGGCGTGGTGGGCATCCGGGAGTGCGGTGAGCTGGAGCCATGAGACCAGGTTGAAGGCCAGGGCTGCGATGTTCGCCCAGGCCTGGTTGGCGGCGAAGTCGAAGAACGGCAGCTTGCCCAGGCCGGTGTTTTTCAGGGTTTTGATCCTGTTCTCACACCTGCCCCGGGCGCGGTGCCGGGCGTCCAGGAACGGTCCGTGCCAGCGCGGAGAGTTCGTCAGCAGGGCGGTGATGCGGTGCCCGTCGGCATCGAGCAGGCTCGGCTGCGCTCCGGGGTGCAGCGGCTCGGCGCGCAGGAACAGTTTCGTGCCTGGCGGGTAATCCGTGAGCGGGATGATGTCGGTGGCGTTAATGACCCACGCATCGCTCCGGTCGTGGCCGTGCTGGTCCAGGGCCGGCTGCCAGTACTCTTTGTCGGTGATCCAATCGATCATGTGGGCCTTGCCGACCGGGAGGGTGTAGCTGGTGGAGAACTGCACGCCGAGGCTGTGCAGGTGCCAGAGGAACTTCCGTGAGGCCCCGGCGCTGTCGGTGCGGACCAGGACCTTCTCCCCGGCCAGCGCCCCGGTCTCGTCATAGAACCCGTGCGGGAGTTGGGCGATGGCGGTGTGGAAGACCCTGATGTGGTCCTCGGCGCTGTTCGCTCCGGCGTTCCCGGGCCGCAACACGCAGGCGAGGATCTCCCCGGAGCCGTTGCCGGTGCCGTAATCGGCGGTGGCGATGAACGGGGCGAACCCGTAACCGCCCTTGTAATTTCCTGCGACGTTTTCCTTATCGGAGTGCGAGGTCACCAGGGTCGCGTCTAGGTCGATGATGAGCGGGTCCGCGGCTGTCGCGGCCAGTGCCGGGTTCCGGTTCCCTGCGGCGTTCCAGGCCCGGGTACGCAGTTCGCGGGTGAGGGTTTCCATGCCGTAGCTGAACAGCTCCGGGTTGGTCACGGTGCGTTCGAAGAACCGGGAAACGGTCGCGTTCGAGGGCAGCTGACCGAAGACCCCGGGTGAGGAACGCAGGATGTCCAGGTCCGAGGCGTGTTCGCCTCCGGCCGCGAGCATCACCGCGAGCGAGCCCAGGACCCGTCCGGGCCGGTGAATGGCGCCGGCAGGTACGAACTGGCCGAGCCGCTCTTCGCACAACTGGCGGAACCCGAGGGCATCGATGAAGTCGCACAGGACCTTTGCGCCGGCGTGGGAGACCAGCGACTGGCCGGTGAAAGTGACAGGAACGGAAGGGAATGCGCGGGTAGGATAAGACACCGGAAGGGTGCTCCTTCGCTCGGCGAAATAACGGCTTCGACAACCACTATTTTCCCAGCTCAGAGCACCCTTCCCCTGTTTAAACACGCGCCCAGCAACGCCGCCTCAGGAAAACCCGGGGCTAGTGCGTGGCTTTGGGCTGGCAACTGCGTTTTCCCGGCCCGCGAGCGGCCAACGCGCCGCAAGAATCGGAGAATTCGCGTCGCCGGCGGGTCTACCAGGCTTTGCACAGGACCGTCGGCACCACACTCGAGCACAGAGACGTTTTTCCACAGCTCAAAAGCACGCTGAAGCAACTTACTAAGGTCGGCCGTGGCCTGGGCCGTGCTGACGCCGTCCACTGGATCCTCTCGACTGCCCATTTTCTCGGAGATCTGCACGCCGTCATTCGCGGACGCCCGTCCCAACCGACCGCTGAACGCCCCGGGGTGACACTTAGCGAACACTATTAGTGCGTGAAAAGGCATTCTTCCGCCGACATCACTGCAGGTCAGAGCGCTGCGCCACCGCGAAACCACGACCCGTGAGCCAAGTCAGGTCAAACAATCCCTGGCCGCCCCCGGCTGAGTAGGCACTCACCCCAGCCCCGACAACCAGCCCCACCACCGGAAGTGGAACCGGCGCCCAACCCCAAGGCGATCCAAAAGGGCCACACCAGACTGCCCGAAAACAGAAAACAACCACCGGCCACCGCGCTGACCGCGACCACGGCCATCACCCGACCCAACGAAAAATCGGGGTTAATGCGCACCCCGTTAGGGCCTAGACCTGGGTCTAGGATGGATGAGTTCACACCTCCGCAATACTCGATTTAGTCAGCAACTCCACAAATCGAACAGCCTGTATTGGATAACGGTTCATCGAAACGTGAACTATCCGACGTATAAGAGGTGCTAATTCGGCGCTCTCTATGGCGCCCACCATCCATAGCTGTTCTAGTAGGTCTCCGGTGCCCGCTTCTTCTGCTTGGAAGAAAGACAAAATAAGATCATCTAGCGAACCGTCATCCAATGCGCCGGAAGTTGCGTTACATACATCCAAGAAAGCGGCAAGTTCAGCCGCCATCCCCCCCTTAGCGCGTGCAGCGCGGATGAAGTGTTGCTCGTGCGGACGAAGTTTCCTGATGATGCTCGGAGAATAGCTCGTCGCAAGTCGATACCGGCGCCAACCGTCAGTCGAATATGTCGCTCCGTCCTTTACCCATTCCAAGTCATCTGAGACGATTCCGAAGCGTGCATCCTCCAGCTTCATACCGCCTAACTTTTCCAAGAGAATTGGATAGTCCTCACGTTGCGTCTGTTCTGGATGACCAATGAAGGCCCACCGGCCCCACAACGGTGAATTCGCAGGGAGCTGTTGAACTTCCGCCTCTAAGTGCTGCCTCACGCGTGCCCAGGCTGGTAGAGCTGCTGCCGGGGTGGTATGCAATGGGTTGAAGCCGTTCACTATCATCGTCGCCGCGAACGAGATGTAGTTAGTAAGGGCGGCGGCCTGAGAAGCGCCGACGGTGCTATCCGCCAACATCATTAGCTCTTCGAGGTCAGCCGCCTGCTCGGCAGCGGTTTCGTGCATGGTTGCGTACCCATGCGTGAACCCTGCATTCAGGCCTAGAAGGGATATGCCCGCATCCGCCAGTTCTGGCCAAATTGGAAGAGACGCTTTCGGCTCCTCCGTACCAGGACGGCCGATGACGGGCCTGATCGGCTTTCCCTGCAGTGCCCGGTAACGCGCTTCAGTCCGCTCCCAGTCACCAGCCGAACCCAATTCACCAGCCCTGCAAGCTGCGACAAGGAAATCTGCAGCATCATCAAAAGTTTCCGCACCGTAGGAGTGCGGATATTTCGAGGCCGCTTCGTAACAGGCAGCCAAAACCCAGGGTCCCATCAGTGCCACCTCTCGCTCCACAGGATCCAAGGCCTTAAGACCGAGGATGAGATCGGCTAAAGCATCAGTTGATGGATCTTGAACGAATGAACCGATTTTTGACAGGAAGCGCCAGGCAGCATGTTCGAAGTTGAGTTCGGATAGCTTTATCCAGTCATCCAACTTCTCCTTGATGGGCATAAGAGAGAGACGAATCCTGGCCTCCTTATGGGAGCCAACCCGAACGAAAATTCGGTCACCAGAGCGGCTGGAAACGCTCAGCACCGCATGGAACCAATCAGGTAGGATTTCATCCTCGTGTCGATGCAAACGTATGCCGGCTCGTC
This sequence comes from Arthrobacter sp. NPDC057009, assembly GCF_042673905.1. NCBI lineage: Bacteria > Bacillati > Actinomycetota > Actinomycetes > Micrococcales > Micrococcaceae > Arthrobacter > Arthrobacter sp. NPDC057009. The sequence goes on along the minus strand of NZ_JBHUSB010000021.1, from coordinate 15,740 downwards.
CGGTTTCACCCAGCAAGAGAGCCGGACTGTAGTTGCCGAGCTGGGATTTTAGGGCGTCTAGTGCAGAGCTCTCAAGCCGTTCACCTAAAATACGAAGTATTCCCTTGCGAGCAGTTTCGTCAGCCAGCGAGAAGATTGATGAAATATGAGCATCGCGCACTTCCCCTGGGGGAAGGATCGCCAGGCAAGCAAGAGTTCGGTTGATCCATCCGGTAGTAGTTGTTGGGTCCAGGCTCTGAGCTGCTTCTTTGAGTATCGGAGAAACAACGTCATCAGCGAAACGTGAAAACTCTGCAACACGTTCTTGGACCGGGCCAATCAAGAGTGCTGACGCTTTGCGCGCCAGTCTTCTAGCAAATCTTGGCTGTGATTGTGTGGCGCCATCACGCAAAATGTCCAACGCCAATTGCGCACCCGGCACAACTAGCATCCCATCAACGCTATCATCATCAAGTTCCTCGCAAAGCTGGGGTATCTCAGCTTTCAGATGATCTTTGCTTGTGAATATGTAACCTATAGCGAATAGAAGAACATTGCGCCAGTAGGGGTCAATTGATAACGAGCGAATTGTGGGGACAATCTGCGAGTCGGGAAGATCCGATATATAGGCACCGGCCATGTACTCTTGGAGGCTTCGAATCTCGAACCCGATGCGTTCCGAGTTTATTACGGCCAAGAAGACCAGTCGGTCCGTTACAAGTCGGGCAAATTCTTCTGCAAGGAATGAAACTTTCGAAGGCTCGTGATCCATCGCCGAAAGGCGATCACGGATTATTTGTAGAAATTCTTCGCGGGTGATTGTCGCGGAAGTATCACCAGCTCTTGCCCCTCGATGCTGGAGTAAGTTTCCAATGTGTCGGTGCAGGAACACCACATCGGATTCGTATTCTTGCAATAGGGTGGAGAGCTCACCGCCCTTTTCAAGTTCGCGTTGATTAATCACATCATAATATCTGGAGAACAGCCGCCAGCGGTCTCGCGGAACTTGGCCGCTTGTTTCTACGAGTACCGTCAAGATAGTAACTTGGAGAGGTGTCGTAAAAAGATTCGCTGTGCTTTCGTCTGCGCTGGCCCGCACTAGACCTTGATACACTGCTTCCGCTCGTGAGGATCCTTCGGGCATCCTGACTGCGATGAATCCCTTAGCGTAAGATAGTGCATTCTTTAGGGGTAGGCTCGCAAGTTCAATATGCTTGAATGAGGCAGGACTGAATTCTTCGCTATATCCCTGCGGTCGGGTAGTTGCCAGTATTGTGACGTCCCCACCTGCTGCAACCGCCTTGATATTGAAATCCTGTACGCATCTAATGACCTGGTCACGGTTGCTCGAATTCGGAACTTCATCAAGACCGTCCAGTATAAGCAGCCAGGGGAACTCGCCGAGCCAGCCATGTATGCGATCCGTGCTGACATCCCGTTCGGAGCTCTTGGAAATGGCATTAGCGATATATTCGAGCAGCCCATTGGAGCGCCCGGAGGCTAGTGAGTCCGCCAAATCTGTAAGATCGATTCTGAAAGGCCAACGCCTAGCGCGCGGGTGGGGAACGTTTATAGACGCTGCTCTGGCTAGTACCCCCTTGACATTAATCGCTAGATCTGCGTCCGCCATTACCGTCGATCCTGAAAGGAAGGTCGCGCGGTACAACTGCGCCAGGAACTGAGTCACCGTACTCTTACCCTGCCCTGGCCCACCGATCAGCACACACTTCTTTTTCTGAGCGTGGTCCCCGTCGGGTGTTGTGGCAAGCTCATCGAAGCGGCGAACGAGCGCGGCAACTACGTTTGACTCCTCTTCAGGATCGTCTGTTTCGGTGCCGATGTTACTGAAGTGCATCGGCTCCTCGAGGGGGAGGTCGACGAATACGTCTGCGACTGCTATGCGCCGGTCGCCGTAGGTTCCGGCCTGCGATAGCTTTAGGTACGTGTCGTCCTCGAAGGCGCTTGCTGCATGGAGAGTCAAGGCTTCTGCAAAGTTTTGTTCCTGCGCATCGGCTTGATCGATTAGGCGGCTTATTAGGTCCCCGGGAGTGATGAGTGCCGCGTAAGCCGAACGGATATCAGCTGCGCCGTCGAGGATCGCTCGCAAATCGTCGTAATCCCAGACGCGCGACTCCTTCAGGGGAAGCTCTAGTCTTAGTGCCTCATCCGTCAGGGTCCTCTTAATCTGGTCCTTGCCTGCCGGTGAGAGACGGACGTTGGTAGCAAAGAGAAGGAAATCGGGCTTTCTCAGTCGCTTCGTATCCGGCTTAGCCCAATCATTCAGCTCACTCTTCACCTGACGGGTGAGCCACCCGAGATTATCCGCGACGTCACCCGTGTGTACGTGAAATTTTGCCTGCAGGACTCCGTACCCATCCCATTCGGGAAGAGAACCAAGCGAAGGGACGGTGCCTTCCCAGGTTGCTTCCCTGCCGCCGTCCGGCCCATCTCCAAATACTGAAACTGAAGGCCCGATATGGTGCAGCGCCAGCGCTTGCGTCATCTGTTCAAATTGCCGCCAGCTCAGCGCTTCTAGGTTGTAGTCCACAGTACAAAGATGCCAGATGGTTTGCTAATGACCGGGAATGACGTGACCAGTTTGGGCGCAGTAGGAGAGAATGTTCTGCGGTTCGGGGGAGAACTTCCATCCACGCCGTTAGGGGCCTAGGTTCGAATGGTCGCAGATTCAAAGCTCCAGTCGTTACTACTTTACATAACGTGGAATATCAGCCGGTGAGTCATGCGTGCTCGTTGTTGACCCTGGGCTGAGCCTGAGAGCGGGGGATCACTTGCTCTGGATTGCCGGACAAAGCCTTGCGCGGGCAGGCGTCCCTAGGGAAGACTCGGGGAACGCATGCTGAATTGATGGAAATTTGGATGGCGGGATACCACTGAAAACACGGAGGCAACGATGCCTCGTACTTGAGAGCGGCAAAGACGTAGCCTCGGGGGTCCCGCAGACCGAAAGGATCGCAATGGCAGGAATGTTCGAACTGTTTGTCGACGAGGAAGCGGCTTATAGGTTCCGGCTGACAGCGCCGGATGGCACCATCATGGCAGTGTCCAAGCCCTTTAACACCAAGACCGACGCCGTTGCCGGCATCGCCGCTGTGCGCGAGTACGCCGGCATGGGCCTGATTAGCGACCACTGCACAACGACCGTCGATACCACACAGCCCCGAGCCTACGATGCCGCTCAGCCCGCCGATTCCGCGCGGGTCCCAAAGATTGACTTTCACGCGCGCGCCAGGGCCGTCCGCAGAGCCGTGTCCGGCCCCCGCTGGGCCGGTGCAATACACAACCTCTCCTGAGCGCCGGGGAGGGCCTCTTTCGGCCCCTTCTGAGCCCCAGCTTGACATAAGGATCGTTATCGGCGTTCGATCCGGGCGGTCATTTGATGCGGGAATCGCTCATCCAGTTGCCAGGTCTTGCGTCCTTAAGCAACCGGTAACCGCGTGTGGCCGCCGGGGTGGCCGGCCGCAGTCCACAGCGGACCAGTATTTCTCTTGACCCGTCGGAGGCGTCAAGTTAGCTTGACTTCATGGATCGTGATGCGGGGTCGGTGGAGCAGGCACTCAACAGCGGCGATGTCCACGAGGTGCTCAAAGTGTGGGAAGACTTCAACAACGGCGAGACCTGGCGTGAGATGACTGCCACCGGCAGCGACCGGGCGCGGGCGGCCGCGGCACAGTTCCTTACGGAGGTAAGGGAGGTCGCGGCGCTTGAGGCGCTGCGCGCGAACGCGAGAGCCGTCGAGCTGCTCACGGGCAGGCGCTGGTACGTCATCAAATCGGCACGTGAGGCCGGCGCGACGTGGGCCCAGATCGGTGAAGCGTTGGGGATCACCAAACAAGCTGCCCATGACTTCTACCGCCGAAAGATCGAGGAGCAGGAGAAGTACCTGCCGGACCTCCACGACGCGGCAGCGGCGCGCGGTGCTTGAAGACTAGCTGGGCGCCCCGTGCAAGGCGCGGCTAGCACGGGGCGACAGTCGTGGGACCCACTCCCCTAGGTTGACGAAATCCCCATTATCGGCGCGATGTTTATGTGAGGTCAGGGCGCACCCCTTACGTCGATTCACCTAAGGACAAGTGTCGGTGGAATGAGGAGCGGATCTCTTTCATTGAGCCTGTAGCAATCAGCTCAGCCATCACGAGGTGGTGAGTCACAGAACTCGGAGTCGGATATGCCCGCTCCAGATTCTTCATGCAAATCAGCGCCTCAGTGGCTAGTGTCGTGTAGGCGCGAAGGAGACGTGAGTTGCCTGACTCGGAGACGAGGGTCGTATGGAACTCGAGGTCCAGCTTGCGTACCTTCTGCCAATCGTCAGAGGTTGCGGCCTCGGTAAGTCTAGAGGCGATCTTCTTCAGTCTGCTTGCCGTCTTGTTTCTCTTCCCCCCTGACTGATTCGCGATCAGTTCAGCGGCGCCGAGTTCAATGATCTCCCTGGCTCCGTAGATTTCGTCCACGTCATCAGCAGTGAGCTCAACTACAAACACTCCCCTGTTGGGCTTGCTAACGAGCAATCCCTCTTGGCTCAGCCGTTGTAGCGCTTCCCTAACGGGTCCGCGCGAAAGATTCAGCTGGGCAGAGACCTGCGCCTCGTTGACTTGTTGCCCGGGAGCGAAATATCCATCGACAATGCGTTCTCGCAGCAAATCCGCGATTTTGACCGACGTCGACTGGGGCGTCATGTCTACTAGCCCTGACGCTTCCTTCAAACTTTTCTCCAATCAATGCTCGCGCATATGCGACAAAGCATCCGGTAGGGCCGGCCGCAGCAACAGTTGACGGAGCTGTTGCGGTGCGCCCGCGTCCGGGATGCCGTCGTGGCGCACGCGATGGACCGGCTCACGGGGCACCCGCACGGGCGTTACGACATACTTATCATATCCTAAATTATGGGATATTTTTGAATCTGCCTGGCCCTCAACGGCCGTCAAGAGAGTACCCCTTTTGACGGCGCACCATTCTGGCCGGACACCCTTTTGGGATCTCAGGGGAAGGGGTTATTCGGAAAAGGAGGCATATGTAGTCCCCTGGGGCGAACCGCACACTACGTCTCCAGCAGAGGACCCGTTGCCTGCACGCACGCATGCACGCAGCACTGCCCAACGTCCTCGCAGCAACAAAGGCCTGGATGCGTAGCGGATCTAAACTACGCGGCGTTGAGGCCCGCACCATCATCAGGTCATGCCGCTCCATACTCATGCAAACGCTTCGCCAGTTCGCATTCCCCCGGGAAGCTGGCCCAACACCTGATTCCATACCGAAACAACTACAAAAGGCACCGCAGCAATGACGCAAACCTTGGCCGAACCCTCCGAGACAACAACGAATACGCCGGCACGCCCAATGAAATCAGCAGGCCACGTCATCGTTGACACCCTTGTTGCCCACGGGATTAAGAGGGCCCATGTAGTGCCGGGCGAGAGCTTCCTTGATGTTCTTGACGGACTGTACGGGTCCGAGATTGAAACCATCGTCTGCCGCCACGAAGGTGGCGCAACCTACATGGCTGAGGCCGACGGCAAAATGAACCAACTACCGGGCATTGCCATGGTCACCCGGGGTCCCGGTGCGGCGAACGCCCACGTTGGCCTGCACACCTCCTGGCAGGACTCCACACCCATGGTGCTGTTTGTGGGACTCATCCCCTTCGCCCATCGTGACCGCGAGGCCTTCCAGGAATTCGACATAAAGGCCTGGTTCGACACCGGCGCCAAACGCGTCATGGTCCTGGATCACGCCGAGCGTGCTTCCGAGATCGTCGCTGAGGCCCTGTTCGCGGCCATGAGCGGCCGCCCCGGTCCCGTTGTCGTCGGACTGCCCGAAGATGTCATCCGACAGCAGATCTCGGGCGAACTCCACCCCCCGATCCCTGTGGCCACCGGTGGCATGACCACCGTGGACTCGGAAGCCCTGGCCACTGCCCTCGCGGCATCCACTAAGCCCCTGTTCGTTACCGGCGGCAATGACTGGACTCAGGCTGGCGCCGACCAGCTCACCGCATGGCTGGAGAAGCACCACATCCCTGCCGCAGCTGAGTGGCGCACCGAAGGCACCGTCCCGTTCGATTCGCCCTCATACGTCGGCCCCATCGGCTACGGACGTCCCCGCCCCACCTACGACCTGCTCGAAGAAACAGATCTGCTGATCTTCGTCGGCACGGTTCCTGGCGACGTCATTACCGACGGCTTCGTCTGCCGTCAGGACTGGAATAAGAAGAACTTCCTGGTCACCATTGATCCGTCCCTCCGCGGGCGTTCCGGACCTGTCTCCTACCAGATCGTGGCCAAGCCGGACGTTTTCGTCCGTGACCTCGCGAAAATCGAGCTCCCGGTCAAGGAGGAATGGAAGGCCTGGACATTGAGGATGCGCTACGAGCAGGAATCGTTCGCCGCCCTCCCCACCGCCTCGCCATCAGCCGGCCAGGCCCGGATGGACACCCTGATGGCCCACCTCGTGCCCACTTTGCCCGAAGACGCCATGGTCACCCTCGGCGCAGGTGAGCACACAAACTGGGCGCACCGCTACTTCCCCACCCAACGCTATGCTTCCATGATCAGCGCCCGCAACGGCTCTATGGGCTATTCCGTTCCGTCAGCCATTGCAGCGTCCCTGGAATACCCGGACCGGCGCGTGGTGACGATTGCCGGTGATGGCGAGTTCCTCATGAACGGCCAGGAACTCGCCACGGCCGCCCAGTACGGCGCCACTCCCCTGGTAATCGTGATGGACAACCAGGAATACGGCACCATCCGCACACACCAGGAACGCCACTACCCCGCGCGCGTTTCCGGAACACAGCTGAAGAACCCGGACTTCGCACTCATGGCCCAAGCCTTCGGTGGTTTCGGCATTAAAGTAGAACGCGACGCGGACGTCCCCACCGCCATTAAGGCGGCGCTCCAGACCATCGACCAGGACAAAGTGTTCGCACTTATTCACCTCGTGGTCGAGCAGAGGGTCAAGGCCTATTAAGAACGCTCCCCCGCAACGCCCCCAACCTCACCGCTGCAGTTGACCCTGAAGATCACGGCAGCTACTGACACTTCCGAAGGACATTCTCATGACTCTTTCTGCACTATCCCCTGCCATCTCATCGGAGCGCGAGGCCGCGCTGGTCGCCTCCGTGCCGACCGGCCTGCTCATCAACGGCCAGTGGCGGGACGCGTCCGACGGCGGCACGTTCGACGTGCATGACCCGGCCACCGGGGAGGTGCTCGCCACCCTCGCCTCCGCCACCAGCGAGGACGCGATCGCCGCACTCGATGCGGCCGACGCCGCCCAGGCGTCCTGGGCACGGACCGCACCGCGGGAACGCGCCGAGATCCTGCGCCGCGCGTTCGACCTGGTCACCGAACGCGCCGAGGACTTCGCCCTGCTCATGACCCTGGAAATGGGCAAACCCCTGGCAGAAGCCCGCGGCGAAGTCACTTACGGGGCCGAGTTCCTGCGCTGGTTCTCCGAGGAAACCGTCCGCGACTACGGCCGCTACCTCACCACACCCGAAGGCAAGAACAAGATCCTCGTCCAGCACAAACCCGTCGGCCCGTGCCTGCTGATCACCCCGTGGAACTTCCCGCTCGCCATGGCCACCCGCAAGGTCGCCCCCGCCGTCGCCGCCGGCTGCACCATGGTCCTCAAACCCGCCAAACTCACCCCGCTCACCGCGCAGTACTTCGCCCAGACCATGCTCGACGCCGGCCTGCCCGCCGGCGTCCTTAACGTCGTCGCCTCCTCGTCGGCTTCGGGTATTTCCGGGCCGCTGCTGGCCGACCCCCGCCTGCGGAAGGTCTCCTTCACCGGCTCCACCCCTGTCGGCAAGCGGCTCATGGCCGACGCCGCCAAGAACGTCCTGCGCACCTCGATGGAACTCGGGGGGAACGCGCCCTTCATCGTCTTCGACGACGCCGACCTCGACGCCGCCGTCGACGGAGCCATGGCCGCCAAGATGCGGAACATGGGAGAAGCCTGTACCGCCGCCAACCGCTTCCTCGTCCACGAATCCGTCGCCGCCGAGTTCACCGCGAAGTTTGCCGCCGCCATGGGCGCCCTGGCCACCGGCCGCGGCACCGAACCCGCCACCCAGGTCGGTCCGCTGATCGACGCCGGCGCCCGCGACGACGTGCACGCCCTGGTCACCGCCGCCGTCGACGCCGGAGCTGTCGCGGTGACAGGCGGCTCGCCCGTTGAGGGTGCCGGGTACTTCTACCAGCCCACCGTGCTCGGCAACGTGCCCATCGATGCCGCGATCCTTCGCCAGGAGATCTTCGGCCCCGTCGCCCCCGTCATCACCTTCGCCACCGAAGAGGAAGCGATCCGCCTGGCCAACGCCAGCGAGTACGGCTTGGCCTCCTACCTTTACAGCCGCGACTTCAACCGTCTCCTGCGCGTCGCGGAACAGATCGAGTTCGGCATGGTCGGTTTCAACGCCGGCGTCATCTCCAACGCCGCAGCACCCTTCGGCGGCGTCAAGCAGTCAGGCCTCGGACGCGAAGGCGGCTCCGAAGGCATCGCCGAGTACACCACCACCCAATACATCGGCATCACCGACCCCTACGCAGGGTAACCGGACCTAAAAGGCCGGGCCCGCCAACATGAAGCGGCAGGCCCGGCCTTTGCTGTAGGCGTTCGTGCGCTTGCATCCAGTCGTAGCATCTGTGTTCCAGTCGCAGCCTTGAGGGGCGCTCGGAAAACCACCCGTGAGGCAGGCCGAATGTCCGGCTTCGCCTTCTCGTCAAGGATGCTAGTGAGGGTCAAGGGTAGGTTGCCGGGACCGGCCGTTACATCTTCTTCCCAACTTCGTGCAGGTGCATCAGCAGGAGCGTCACCTTCGAAGCAGAGGGTCTTATGCCGAAGTTGTTGACGAAATCCTATATAGCCGGATATCGTCACTTTATCAGGGTTCGAGGTGGTGCCTTGTCAGGCCATACGACGGGCCGGAAAGTCATCAGACCTCTTCTGCTACGAGAAGGAAGTATTACTAGCGTGTTGAGACATCGCGGTTGCTGGGGTGGCATGTTCGATACCAGGAGCCTCACAGTGGGGAGCCTGGGGACTGAAGCGACGCAGTCTGCGAAATGCTTCGGAGGGAAGCACCATGGGTGAGAGCGTCACGAGGCGTATGGCGGACTTCAGCGCCAATCTGAAGTTCGAGGACCTCCCGGATCACGTTGTGCAGGAGGTTAAGCGTCTCCTGCTGGATACGGTGGCGTGCGGACTGGGAGGGCACCTCCTGGACAAGGGGCGCCTCGCGCTGGAGTTCGCACGCGAAGAAGGCGGGACGCCTCAGGCAACAGTTGTCGGCCGCCGGGACAAACTGCCGGCGTCCATGGCGGCTTTTGTGAACGGCGAACTTATGAATGCCCTTGATTACTGTGCCCTGCAGCCGCCAGCGCACGTAACCCCATATGTCGTGCCTCCGGCTCTGACCATGGCCGAGGTCCGCCATGCGACCGGAAAGGACCTTATCGCCGCGCTGGCGGTCGCGCACGAAATGAGCTGCCGCGTCGCCGATTCCCTCGGTAATTTGCGGGCGACGCCGGGCGGCCTTCCCCTGAAAAGTTTCGGCGTTGGCTGTACGCAGTTTGGCGCCACGGCCGGTGCGGCGCGGATCATGGGCCTGGACGCCGAGCGCATGGCCCATGCCCTCGGGCTGGCGGGCTATCATGCCCCGGTCGCATCCCACGTCAAATACAACCACACGATTCATGTTGGAATGGCGAAATACGGCCCGTCGGGATGGGCGGCGCAAGCCGGAATCGTCACCGCGCGGCTCGCGGAAAAAGGCTACCGGGGCGACGCCACCGTGCTCGATGGTGATTATGGATTCTGGGCCATGAACGGTTCGCCGGCTTGTGACTGGGACAAGCTAACCGTCGGACTGGGAGAGAACTGGAGCTTCGAGGCGATCGGCTACAAGTACTGGCCCTGCTGTGGATCGCACCAAGCACCGCTGGATTGCTTCGATGCCATTCTCACGAAGCATGACCTGAAGCCGGACGACATCGAAAAGGTAGTGGTGCGCAACGAAGGGCTGGTCGGACTTCCAAAGTACAACAGCACCGACATCGAAGACCATGTCGAGGCAGCCTCCAGCCTGCCTTACAACATCGCCGTAGCGGCCCATCGTGTGCCGTGGGGGCCCCAGTGGCAGGCACCCGAAACGCTGGCCCGCGAGGACATCCGCGCCTTCGCAAAACGTGTCTCTCATGAGGTCTACTACCGCAGCGAGGAGTGCCGCTATGAAGACCTGATCGTAGACGGTCGCCGGAATCTCAAGCGCCGACCAGCACAGGTCGAGGTCTTCACGAGAGGCACCAGCTTCGTCCACAGCACCGACTATGCCCGCTGGATGACAAACGACGTGCCTGAGTCACGCGCGAGCGACGCCGACCTGGTCACCAAATTCAAGGCCTGCGCGCAGGGAGTCCTGACCGACGAGATGGCGGCACTAGCCGCGGAAACCATCCTCAACCTGGAAAACGTTGATGACGTCGCGACCCTCATGGAGATGCTAGCCGGTTCCGCCCTGTAGCCGCGTGCTCTTGAGATGACCGTGCGGACGGGGTCCGGAGAACGAGCATAGCTGTCCGGACCCGCACGCGGAATGGCAACGGTCGTTCGAGCCGCTCCATTCGGGATTCATCAGGCGGGCGGGCTCAGTCGTAAGCGGCTTCGGGCAGTTGGCAGACCCGCTGCTCGCCCGCCAGGGTTATCTGGGAAAGTATTCCCCTGCTCCACATTGAGGCATATCCTATATTGTGGGAATTTATAAGTATTGGCCCAGGGTCAAAGGTAGGGCGATGCAATTGTTTGAAAAGAAGGACATTGCATCTCTTGCTGGTTCTGGCTCGGCTGAAGGCCGGGTTTTAGGCAAGAGTCTTCCCGAAAGCAAGAGAACTACGAGCTTCGCTGATGGCTCTCAGCAAGCGACTGAAGCTTTCAGCTCCACGGAAAAGTCCCCTGTACTGTCGTGCCCCTCAAGATCATTCGTACAGGCATGGCCCGTCAACGATCCTTTTGGAATGCCATGGTAGGGGTAGACGGCCCTCAAATCGGCGGGCCATCGGGATAGGGCATGTTCTTGTGGGTCGAGGCCCTAGAGAGTGCGGTGCGCGCACTGCTCGGCCGCTTTAGGATGTCCCGAGGGACTCTGATCCAAGATCCGCATAGCGGTCTTGTCAATGGGCGGAGATCTCGTCACGGACTTCTGCCAGCGGTCATTGTGGGCTACTTTGCACCTTGCCAGCCGAGCACACGACTCATGTAGACGTACCCGTGAAGCCAATAGCCCCGTCCAGTCTAATCGTGTCGATAATTCTTCTCCTGTGAAGCTCTGGGATCGGTGTCCGCGCCCGCTAGGACAGCAATGGCACCGACAAGTAGAGCTGCGTTTGCCCAGAAGATTCCAAGGACGCCCACGGGCGCTGCAAGGCTGCCAACGGCAATGGGTAGTGTGATCTGCGCCAGGCGGTTGACTGTCATACGTAATCCCAGGGCAGCTCCGTGGCTGGAGGCGGCAGTTAGAGACACCACCCATGCCATGGTGAGCGGTTGGGGGATGCCGAGTCCGAGGCCAAGTCCTACCATCACGGCGACAGCGCCCCACAAGCCCACCAAGGGTAGGATCGCGAGAGAGAGGACGGCTGCGGTGATGGAAGAGATAATCATTACCTTCCGCCCAAAGCGGTTGACAAGCCGGGTCAGTCCGAGCCTGCTGAGGACTGAAATTGCAGCCCTTAACCCCAGGAGCATTCCTACTGCAGCCGCGCTCACTTTTTGCTCTGCCGCCCACACCGGTACAAATGCGTACATCAGGTCGACCGTGACGAGCACGGCGCCGCTGACTACCAGTGAGCGCCAGAGGCCTGGCGCTTTGAGGACGTCGCCGACAGTGATGGGGTCGGATGATGCTTCTTGTCTCCCGCCACTTATCCGAGCGTCTGTGAGCCGAAGGAGGAGGTAGGCAGGAGCGGCCAGGGCGCTAAATGACACGCAAACCAAGAGTCCAATAGTGGTGTCCGGTTGTCCCCCGGTCGGGGCTCCCAGCGATGCCGCCAGGGTCACGGCCGGCGGGCCAATGAGTTGACCGGTGGAAGCAGCGGCTGCAAGCGTCCCGAATGCGCTGTCGGGTGAGTCACCGTGGCTTACGTGAGCCACGAAGGCCTGTTGGCCGACTATCACCAGGAGGTTGCCCAGCCCGATGATGGCGCTGGCCGCCAGCAGTACTGAGAGTCCGCGGAATGCCAGCATGGTTACGGTTCCGGCTATGGCCGTTACCAGGCCTACCAGGGTCATGACCGGTCCGCCGAATCTATCGGCCAGGCGGCCGGAAGGCAGGGCCGCCACGAGTGCGGGTAGCGCGAAGCTTGAAGCCAGAACACCGAGAAAGACTGCGTCGGCGCCCTCAGATAGTGCCCGGTATCCAATAATCACTCTGATGCCCACCCAGGATGCCTGCGCCAGGACCGCCTGCACACTGAGCGTCATCCGCCAGCCCGTCGTCATGATCGAAGCCTCTGCCGTGAGCCAAGGAGACCCAAACAGGCGATTGCTGCAGAAACCGAAGCAACTGCGACAATTCCGAAGGGGACGGCGGTGTCAGGCCCGCCGATTCCTACCAGAGGGGCAGTAAGACCGCCGAGAGCAAACCGGGACAGTCCAACCATGGAGGAAGCGGTGCCGGCAATCTCTGGATGATCTCTTAAGGCAAGGGACGTGGCGGGAGGACTTGCCATGGCTACGCCACCCACCATCACGAATAGTGAGACAAGAATCCCGATCAAAGGCGGGCTCGACAGGGCTGTAGCGAGCAAGCCCAAGGACCCGCTCATGGCCATGCCGAGACCTATGCCCAATGTTTTTTTCTCGGACCACCGCTCGGAAAGGCGGCCACCAACATGGCCAAAAACCATGACTCCCACCGCGTTCAGGGCGAAGGCAAACGAATACTCCTGGGGTGAAAGCCCATACATTCCTTGAAGGACGAAGGTTGCGGCACCGAGGTAGGCATATATGGCGGAGTATGTAAGACCCGTAATCAACACGGCTCCAACGAACGTGCGGTCGGTAAGTAGCTGGCGGTAGTTTCGCATGCCTTGGGAAAAGCCCCCTGTTGACCGGCACCCTGTGGGCAGGGTCTCAGGGAAGAACACAAGGGCGGTCAGCATGACCAATGCTCCGGCCGTCGCCAGGAAGAGGAATACACCGTGCCAATCGGTGAACCTCGCGAGCTGGCCTCCGATAAGCGGGCCGAGCACTGCCGACATTCCGCCCAGGACCGTAAGACGCCCATAATAGCGAACGAGCTTTCCGCCTGAATATACATCCCGGCCGGCGGCCTGGGCAGTGACGATTCCCACTGCTGCGGCCAATCCTTGGACGAATCTCGCCGCAATAAGGGTTTCGATAGTCGGACTGACGGCACACACCACTGACATCGCCACATAGGTGAGCACCCCGACCAATAGTGGCCTGCGGCGCCCAAAGCGGTCCGACAGGGAGCCCGCAATGACTTGGCCTACTGCCAAGCCGAGCAGACAGGCTGTGACTGTTAGCTGTCCCTCCGAAGTGCTGCTTTGAAAGTCTGCAGTGAGTGCCGGGAGTACTGGCAGGTAGAGGTTGGTTGAAATCGGACCGAAGATCGTCAGCAGACCAAGGACAATGGCCAGTGGCCGGCCTATTGTCGTTCGTGATGCTGCAGCCGCATTATCGGTGCTGACCATGCTGTTCCACTCGCGGGATGGGCCTTCTGCAGCGTCCAGGGCAACCCCTCTACGTAGTGGGGGCAGAATTGTCGTGGTCGCGCGAGGCTTGCGTTTAGGCATCTAGTTTTGCTGGCTAGAGATTTCGTCTCGAGCAGGTGTCGCTGGTAACGCGTTTTTAAACGCGGTGAGAGATCGCGTTCTCTGGATAAACCAAATGGCTAGGGCGACTACGACGACAAGGGCGGAAGCACCCATGACTGTAGCCCATCGGCCAATTGGCCATAGGAGGGCTGCGATAGTGGATCCCGTGGCACCTCCAATGAAATTGGCAACGATAAGGGCGGTGTTGAGCCGGCTTCGTGCCTCAGGGTTGATGGAGACGATCATGGTCTGGAGGAGTACCAGCACTGACTGGACGCCGACTGAAAGCAGTGCGACGGCTATGAGCACTCCCGCGATTGAGGACCCGCAAAACCAAGCGACAACGAGGGAAGCCAGGGTGACTGCAAGTCCTGCACCGATGGCAGAAACAGACCGTCCGCGGTCGAAGAGACGCCCCGTGAATTGGGCGCCGATGACTCCCATCACACCGAGCAGGCTTACGAGACCGATTTGAAATGCTGTGAACATGAACGGGCTCTCTGCAAGCAAGAACGTGAGTCCAGTCCAGAAAGCCGTGAAAACACACATCAGGGCGGCACCAAAGATCAGGACGACTCTCACGGGGCGGTGTCGTGCGGCGGCCTCAACTACCGAGCGGAGCAGTCTGCCGTACGGTATGCGGACTCGAGATGGCAGGGCCGGTATCGCACGCCCCATAATGACCGCGAGGATCAGCATCATGCCTGCCGCTGCAACATAAATCGTGCGCCAGCCGAAGGCGTCTGCCACGATTCCGCTGACTGTCCGAGACAGGAGAATTCCGACGAGGAATCCTGATGCTACTGTCCCGACTGCGCGTCCCCGTTGATTATCAGTGGCGAGATCTCCGGCCAGCGGGATAAGCAGTTGCCCGGCCACGTTGGTGAATCCCACTAACGCAAGCGTGGTCAGTAGGACAGCAAAGTTCGGCGCCAGAGCGCATGCCCCCAGCGACAAGGAGCACAAGAACATGATCATTGGGATCATGCGTCTTCGGTTCAAAGTGTCACCAAGCGGCACGACGAGGAATATCCCGAGGGCGTACCCGAGCTGACTTAGGGTCACGAGTAGCCCGGCTGTATCAGGCGAGACTCGCAGCGTCGCGGCAATGTCTCCGAGCAGCGGCTGCGCCCAATACAGGTTTCCGACAGCGGCACCACCTGTGAAGGCCAATAGCCGGGTGAGCCCCGGGCTGATCCCGGAGTTCCGAGTGGTGTTTTCTGTGGCGGTAACCAAGAGGGCAGACCTTTCACGGGAAGGAGATTGGCGTAACGCTGCTCGAAGATCCGATTGGTTGCGGTGCAGGCCTCCCCTTGTTCCGAATCTTTGCTGCGACGGCAATGGTTGCCGCATGCGCCATTGCCGATAGCTCCACCTACTGGCCGCAGCAAGCCGGATGCCGGGAAGAGGCGCACTCGACGGTTGGTGAACCCAGTCATGGGCATGAGCCCCTCCTGTCGGCAGTAGGCATTCAGGAGCAGAACGGGCGGCGGTCTTTGCCCGCTGGTGTATCTGGTTCTTAGAAGGTGTGGAGGACGAAGCGGAGGAATTCGGTGGGTTCGATCGCTTCAACGGGCACGGGGCCTTCGTTGGCGAGGAATTCGTAGCCGGTTTCGGGGCCGTACTTTTCGCCGCCCGCGGTGACCTGGCCCTTGGTCTGGAACAGGATTTCGATGGACGGGAACTGGCCGGCCTGGTAGGTCGCGCCGGCATCGAGCCGGACGAAGCCGATGCGGAAGTTGCGCTCGGTGAAAGTGCCCAGCCACTTCTCGGACACGCCCTCGTTATCGGTGGGCAGCCAGTCGTAGGTGTCCGGGTTCATGGCGATGACGTCTTCGTAGCGCGGGGTGGCGAACTCGAGCTTGCCGCCGGTGGCGTGTTCGAAGATCGCCTGCGATCCGTCCA
>NZ_JBHUSB010000020.1:48649-79336 GCF_042673905.1 Arthrobacter sp. NPDC057009 | reverse complement strand
CACTTGTGGCCCTCGTGTAAAGGGCCACAAGTGTCCGTTCGCGCTCAGCTTCGCCCCGAGCCCTGCCGGGCTAGCTCAGCGCGGGTACCCGCACCTGCCCCGGCTTGAAGCGGGCTCCGAAACCGGGAGCAAGGGGCACCTCGATCCGGGCGTGGGTGTGGATGTCGGCAACAGTCGCCGCAGTATGCTCGGCGATCTGCTCCAGCGTCGTCACCCACATTCCGTCCATGCCCTTGACCCGCTCGATGAGCTGCTCCAGGGCCACTGCCTTGGAGGGCCGGCCCGAGATGAACGGGTGGTTGGTGAGCACGAAGCAGCTCCCCTGCGAATGGTGTGCCTGCGCCTCAAGCGTCCACATCTCCAGCACCTTGGCCGGGCTTTCGATCACGCCGCTGCCGGTGACTCCCGGGTAGAAGGCGTACTGCTCCCAGTCGTCGAGCGTCCAGTCCACGGGGATCTCCACGATGTCGCGGGTATCCCCGGAGGAAGGATCCTGCGAGACCGACATCCGGTACGGCGCGTCGCCGTCGAGCAGGCTGGAATCGTAGAGGAAACCGCGGTCAGCCAGGAGCGCCGGCGAGTGCCAGTTCAGTTCCCACCACGGCGCCCGGTACCCCACCGGCCGGATCCCGGTGACCTTCTCCAGCGCCTCGAGCCCGCGGTCCAGGTACGAGGCCTCCGTCACGGCGTCGATCCCCTGCATCGGCTCGTGCAGGTAGCCGTGGTGCGCCACCTCATGGCCGCCGTCGACGATCTGCCGCACCACGTCCGGGTAGCTTTCCGCCGTGAACCCGGGGATGAAGAACGTCCCGCGGACCTCTTGCCGCGCCAGGATCTGCAGCAGCCGCGGCACCGCAACCTTGGGCCCGTACGACTGGTGGCTCATCAGCGACATCCGCCGCGTGCTGCTGGGATCGTGCGCGATGACGCAGGATTCGGCGTCGACATCGAAGGTGAAGGATGCGGCGGCGGTGTAGCCGGCGGGCCAGGTGATGGGGTGCTGGGAATCCGGGAAGACGCTTGGGCTCATGCCGTGGGTTCCTTTCGTAGTAAGGGTGGTTAGAGTTCGACGGCGGGAACGGGCTGGGGTGCCTGCCCGGCGGCAGGTGCGCTGACAGCGGCGGCGGCAGTGCCGCCGTCGGACGTCACCGTCACGTACTGCCGGTGCAGACGGGGGCCAAGCACCGCATACACCCCGGCGCTGGTGAGTCCGCCGGCCAGCCAGGAGAGGTCCCAGCCGCCCAGGGCAACCGCGATGGGGCCCTGCATCACCGGGACCAGCCCGTACATGAACAGCCAGGTGGCGAAGATCCCGGCGAGCAGCGAGGTCACGCCGGCCCAGTTGACCACGGGCAGGCGGCGGGTGCCGACGCCGTCGAACAGCCGTTCCACGTTGCCGGGCCAGCGCCGCTCCAGCCAGAAGAAGTGCACCAGCATCACGCCGCCCCAGGCGGCCACCCAGGCCACCAGGCCGATGAGCCAGGCGTCCAGCACGGCGGCGAAGTCCTCCTGGAAGATGAAGTAGATGACAGCGATGAGTGAGAAGACGCCGACGAACAGGTTGAGTTTCCGGCGGCTAATGGTGATGTCGAGCGCCTGCGTGGCCACCGAGAACGTGTAGATGTTGAGGATGTTGGTGGCGATGGGGCCGTGGAGCACCATCAGGAGCACGGGCAGCGCCAGGGCACCGAAGTTCTGGACGATGAGCTTGCCGGGATCGATTTCGCCGCTGTTGGTGGCGAGGCTTGCGCCGAGGACACCCAGCCAGACCACCGGGATGAACTGACCCAGGACGGAGGCGAGGTAGACCTTTTTCTTGGGAACGGTGGTGCTGACGAAGCGGGAGTAGTCGGCGGCGTACGTGAACCAGGTGATGCCCCAGCCGATGCCGATGGCCGTCATCACGGCGCTCATGGCGGCGATCCGTTCGGAGCCTTCCAGGATGTTGCCCGCGGGGCCGGCGTAGGTCCAGTCGATCTTGAGGCCGAACCAGGCCACGGCGGACATGACCACCAGGATGATGATGGTGGGCGGCACGGTCCATTTTTCGAAGGCGGCGATCGCCTTGTAGCCGAACCATGCGATGGCAACCTGGGCGGCCATGATGAACGTGGCCACGCCGATCTTCCAGGCGTAGTTGTGGGCTTGTGGGTCCACCCAGCCGAGGGTGCCGAAGAGTGCCATGACCAGGTCGAGGATGATCCAGGTGTTGACGGCGCACCAGCCCACCACCAGCAGCGCCTGGATGGCGGCCGGAAGGTAGTTGCCGCGGCGACCGAAGGCGGCGCGGGCCAGGACCATGCCGGTGGCCCCGGTCTTTTGGCCCAGCAGGACGAAGCAGCCGAAGAGCAGCATGCCGATCAGGTTGCCCAGGACCAGGACGGTGACGGTGTCGGCAAAGCCAAGGCCGAGGTTGATGCCCAGGGCGCCGAGGACCCAGTTGATCGGGGCGAGGTTTGCGCCGGCCCAGATCCAGAACTGGCCCGACACCTTGCGGGTGCGCGCGGTTTCCGGAATGGGCTGGAGCCAGGCTTCGAAGTCCTCGGCCTGCTCCGTTGCGGGCCCGGACTGCGGTGTTGAGGAATTGTGCATCGGAAAAGCCTCCGTGTGAGGAAGAAGAGCCTCCGTGAAGAAGGGATGAATTAAGCGTATGTGGGCTCCATCACAGCAACAAGGTACGATCTGTCTAGCAGAATCCTCTTGCCTATGACGGAGTGTAATATCCGTGTTCCTCGAAGACGTTTTGAAGCACCGCAGCGTCCAGGCGGCCGATCCGCTCCTCCGCGCGGCCGGCTCTGCCGTGGCCGGACGGCAGGTGCGGTGGGTGCACTCCAGCGAGGTCCTGGATATCGCTCCCCTGCTGCGCGGCGGGGAGCTTCTCCTCAGCGGCGGGCAGGCCCTGGCCACCGCTTCGGACCAGCGGCGCGTGGACTACGTGCGCGAGCTGGCCGGGCGCGGCGTCGCGGCCGTTGCGATCGAGACGGGGCCGGTGTTGCCTGACATCCCGGAGTCGATGCTGGTGGCGGCCGAGTCCAACGGCCTGCCGCTGTTCGAGCTCCGCAAAGTGGCACCCTTCGTGGGCATCATGCAGGAAATCAACTCGATCCTGGTGGGCCAGTCCGTGGAGCTGCTGCAGCGCGGGGATGAGATCAGCCACGCCATGGCCGCCGAACTCGCCCACGGCGGCGGGCTGGATGAGGTGCTCGCCGTGCTCGCCGGGCAGACCGGAACCGGGGTGCGCCTGGTGTCGCCGGCGGGAGTGACGCTGGGGAGTGCCGGTGTAGGTGCTTCCCAGGGCGGCGGCGCTGGCGGCGGGGGCGGCGGCGCTCGCGCTTCCGACGGCGGAAGTACCGACGGCGGTCCGGGCTCCGGCGGCGGTCCGGGCACCGAGGGTTTGGCGGCAGTTAGCCCCGGGACAGTGAGTACGACGGCGGTCGACGTTCCGGTCCGTGGTGTGCTGGCTGCCCGCCTCGAACTTGAGCTGACCGAGGGCGTCGACCCGGCGTTCGTCCGGGTGGCGGGCGAACGGTCCGTCGACATCCTCGGCCTGGCGCTGTTGCAGCGGATGCCGCCGGGCCTGAAGGAACTGGCGGGCGCTGAGCTGATGCGAGCCGTCCATTCCGGGGCCCAGCCGTGGCGGCTCGAGCAGCTGGGGGCGGCGGCGGGGTTCGCCGTCGACGGTCCGGTGGCCGCCGTCATGATCCGTTCCGCCGCCTCGGGCCGGCTGCGTCCCGCGCTGGACGCAGTCCTTGCGGGGGCGGTTCCGCATGCCGCGAGCTATGCCGACAAGCTGGAGCTCATCGCGCTGGCCGGCCTCCCGCGCGAGGGAACACGGTCCGCACGGGCATCGCTGCTCGAGGCGCTGGGGTCCCTCGAGGTCCCGGAAGGTTCCGCGGTCGCCATCGGACCTCTGGGGCAGGGCATCGGCGAGGCGGCGTGGTCGATGGCGGAAGCGCGGCGGACGCTGGATCTGGCGCCGCGGGCCGGCCGCTCCGCCGGCGGTTCCCGGCATGTCCTGGATGCGGAGGCATTTGGTGTCGAGCGCCTGGCAGCCGAGAGCCTCGACGCCGCTGCCCGCCGCGATTACGTCCGCCGGACGCTGGGCCCGGTCCTCGAGCACGACGTGCAGCGGAACTCACAGCTGCTGCACACCCTGACCGTATGGCTGGACTCCGGCTGCAACACGGCGCAGGCTGCCCGCGAGCTGCACCTGGAACGGCAGTCGATGTACCACCGGCTGCAGCGCATCTTCGACCTCTGCGGCGGCGACCCCCGCGGAACCGGACGCCTCGCGAGCCTGCACCTGGCCACCCGCCTGGCCCGACTCCCCTAGCCCTACATACGACCCTCTCTCACTTCCTGCCGCCTTTCCCCCAACGCTCCATCACCTCCCGCCGCCTGTCCCCCGACGCTCTATCACTTCCCGCCGCCTTCAACCCAACGCTCTATCACCTCCCGCCGCCTTTTCCCCAACGCTCCATCACCTCCCGCCGCCTTTTCCCCAACGCTCCATCACCTCCCGCCGCCTTCAACCCAACGCTCCATCACATCCCGCCGCTTGGCACCGAACGCTTCCGCACTACCGGACTGGATATGCTCGACCCATGCTGCCCGAACGCTACCTGGCCGAACTCACGCACTGCCTCGGATCACTCGAAGAGCTTGCCCGCCAGTCGGAGGGCACACTGGCCCGCTCCGTTCCGGCCTGTCCGGGTTGGACGCTCGATGAGCTTTTTGGCCATGTCGGCTCCATCGAACGATGGGCTGCCGCCGTGGTCCGCACCGGCAAGCATGTTGAGGCACCGGCCCCGCCCACAGCAGGAGCGGCGAGCTGGTTCCTCGAAGGAGCGCCTGATTTCCTTGCCACGATGACCTCGCTGGACCCGACGGCCCCGTGTTGGAACTTCGGACCTCCCCCGCGCACTGCGGGTTTTTGGCTTCGCCGGCAGGCGCACGAGCACGCCATCCACCTTCTCGACGCCCACCAGGCGTCAGGGCAACGGGAACCGGAGTTCCCAGAGGACTTCCTGCTCGACGGCATCGACGAGGCCCTAGCAATGGTCGCCCCGCGGCAGATCCGGCTACAGCGGATGCCGGACCCCGGAAAGGCCGTGACCTTCCGCATCCCCCACGGCACGGCCTGGACCGTCGGATCCGGGGACGTCAAAGCGGAGGTCAGCGCAACCCCACGGGACATGTACTTCGGCCTTTGGGGCCGCTCCAACCTGTCGAACACCGCCGCGATCGACGGCGACACTGAGCTCGCCTTGCGCGTCATCCGTGGTCCGCTTACGCCATAGACAGAACGACGGCGGGACCTGAGGAAGCGTTTGGAGGCAGCGGGACGTGAGGACGCGTCGGGGGAAACCGGCAGGGAGTGATAGAGCGTCCGGGGGAAACCGGCAGGGAGTGATAGAGCGTCCGAGGGAAAACGGCGGGAAGTGATGGAGCGTCGGAAGGGCCCGGCTGCTCAGCGCAGCCAGGCCCTCCGTATTGAACTGTTAGTTACGTATTGAACTGTGAGTTACGCGCGGTGGTTGGCGTCGGACTTCTCGTGGCTGCCGTGGACCGCGTGGTGGTGGCCGGGGTGGTGCTCCTCGTACTCGATCTCCAGCTCGTCGGCCGAGGTGAGCCCGTTAGGCAGGTCCACGGTGTGGCGCGGGCCGGTGTAGGTGTGCTTGACCCGGAGCTGCCAGGCCAGCCACAGCACCAGCAGGGTTCCGCCGACCACCAGCGGTGTGTAGTTGAAGTACTTCCACTCGAAGTCGGGGTTCCACGGAGCTCCGAGCGGGGAGGTCGGCAGGAGGGCGATCACCGTGGTCAGTGCGATTTCCACCACGGCAATGGTGCCCAGCCACTTGTAGTTCCGACCCAGGTGCCAGGAGCCGCGCTCGAAGGCGGAGCCCTTGCGGAGGCGCTGGTAGATCGGGATAGCGAAGGCCAGGTACAGGCCGACGACGCCGATGGAGACTACCGCGTTGAAGGCCACCGGCACGGGGGCGCCGTTGATATCCACCTCCACGAGGGCGGGCAGGGCCAGGAGGATCGCTAGGCCGGCAACCAGGGCCACACTGTACAGCGGAACACCGCTCTTGTTGAGGCGGGTCCAGATGCGAGCGCCGGGCACCGCGCCGTCCCGGCTGAAGGCGAACAGCATGCGGGTGGTGGAGGTCATGCAGGCCATGGCGCAGAAGCACTGGCCCACGGTGGAGATCACCAGCACGGTGCTGACCCACGGGCCGCTCAGTGCCTGGTTGAGCACGGTGACCACGCTGCCGCCGCTTGCGGTGACGGCGTCGGCGTCCTGCACTGCGAAGAGGATGCCCAGCAGCAGGATCCAGCCGCCGATTGCCGAGTAGAGGATGGCCTGCCAGATGCCGTTGGCGGCGGAGTTGGAGGCGCCCTTGGTTTCCTCGGACATGTGGCAGGAGGCGTCGTAGCCGGTGACGGTGAACTGCGGCAGGATCACAGCGAGCGGGAGCACAAGGAAGATGAATCCCATGCCGGTAGTGGCGCCGTCGAACCATCCGGTGTTGTTGATCCGCTGGCTGAACACGTCGGCCATGCTGGCGTGGCGTTCCGGCACGAAGATGATGATGGCGATGATTGCCGCGGTGCCGATGACGTGCCACCACACGGAGATGTTGTTGAAGATGGCCAGCAGGTGGCTGGAGAAGATCGAGAGGATCGTGACCACGAACAGCACGCCGATGAAGATCAGGAACACCCGGGACAGTGAGTATCCGTCGGCCCAGGCTGAGCTGAACGAGGACAGGGTCACGTCGATGAAGGTGGCGCAGCCGTAGGACACGGCGGCGACGATGGCCAGCAGGCCCAGGAAGTCCAGCCAGCCGGTGAAGTAGCTGGAGCGCAGGCTGCCAAGCTTGGCCGCCCAGTAGTACATGCCGCCGGAGGTGGGCATCGCGGAGACAAGTTCGCCCATGCACAGGCCCACCACGAGGATGAGGGCACAGACGATGGGCCAGCCCCAGCTGATGGCCGCCGGGCCGCCGTTGTTCCATCCGATGAAGAAGCTGATGAACGGGCCGCTGAGGATCGAGATGACGGAGAAGGAGATGGCGAAGTTGGAAAAGCCGGACCACGAACGCTTCAGTTCGGGCTTGTAGCCGAGGTTGGCGAGGAGTTCGTCGTCGGACCGTTGTGGTTTGGTGACAGACATGGCAATAAGTCCTTGGGTCTTGAGCCGATGCTTGGGACGGGAGGGCCGGCGTCTACATTGACGTCAGGCCGCCGTCGATGGGCAGGAGCTGCCCGGTGATGTACCGGGCCCAGTCCGACGCGAGGAACACCACCGACGGGGCGATATCCTCCGGTGTACCCTGGCGTCCCAGAGGTACCTGCGTTCCGACGAGCTGATCGAGTTCTTCCGTGTCCAGGTGGCCGAGCACGGGGTCATTGAAGCCTGTTTCGATCCATCCGGGGCACACGCCGTTGACACGGATTCCGTCCTTGGCGTACTCGACGGCGAGCTGCCGGGTGAGGTTCACCAGCGCGCCCTTGGACGTGTTGTAGGCAACGAGGTCCGGCTCCCCGATCAGGCCGGAAACGGACGCCGTGATGATGATCGCGCCCGACTTCTGCTTGATCATCTGCGGAAGCACCGCCCGCACCGTGAGGAATGTGCCGCGCACGTTGACCTGGAAGGTCTTGTCCCACTCGTCGAGCGTCTGGGTCAGGGCGGTTCCCGCCATGAGCACGCCCGCGTTGGCGTGGACAACGTCCAGCCGGCCGTGGGTCCGGACAATGTCATCGACGACGGCGGCCATCGCCTTTTCGTCGGTCACGTCAGCAACTGCCGCCACACCTTTGTGGCCCGCGTCTTTGATCAGCTGCTCGGTTTCGGCGGCGCGTGCAAAGTCCATGTCCGAGGCCACCACCAGGGCGCCGGCCTCCGCCAGCGCCAGGGCGCTGGCGCGGCCGATGCCGTGGCCGGCTCCGGTCACCAGTGCCACCTGGCCGGTCAGGGTCAGAGCATTCATCTTGTTCCTCCGTGGGAGTTTTGCGTGGGGTGTGATGGGCCGGCGTGATGCGTGTCACGAGCCGGGATTTCCTCTACTGTAATGGAGGTCACATGGCCTGAGCAATAGATTTTAGTTTTAAATGTTTTTTTGCTTCAGTTGCTAGTAACCGGGGACTGCAGAGCTTAAAAGATATATTCCTAAAGTATTGCTTATATGTCGGAAGCTGTGATCTACTTCATACATCGCAAGCGAGGTGCGACTGGAGCTGTGGCCCAAGGTGCCGCTGCTGCAGGGCACGGCATCGCAACGGAACGACCTCCGGGACAAGGAAGTCCCGCTATCCAAAGGAACCAAAGGATGAGCTTCAGTTTTGGCACAAAAGCTTCCCCGATCGCGCTTTCTGGCGAGGTCGTGGTCTCCGGGCTTGGCAAGAGTTACGGCGCAGCCCGTGTGCTGTCGGATGTGGATCTGGCGATGAGCGAGGGCGAGGTGGTCTCGATCATCGGCCCGTCGGGGGCGGGCAAGAGCACGTTCCTGCGGTGCCTGAATTACCTGGAAACACCGACCGAGGGCACGATCGAAATCGGTGGAGCCCGGGTTGTGGCCGGCGGGAAGCTGCCGGACAAAGCCAGCCTTGACCACCTCAGGCGCGTCACCGGCATGGTCTTCCAAAGCTTCAACCTCTTCCCCCACCTGACCGTGATAGAGAACATCACCCTGCCCCAGCGCAAGGTCCTCGGGGCCAGCAAGGAACAGGCCGAAGAGACCGCGAACCGGCTACTCAAGCATGTCGGCCTGCCGGACAAGGCCAAGGCCTACCCGGCCCGCCTCTCGGGCGGGCAGCAGCAGCGCATCGCCATCGCCCGCGCCCTGGCACTCTCACCAAAGGTCATGCTCTTCGACGAACCCACCTCGGCCCTGGACCCGGAAATCGGCCTGGAAGTCCTCGCCGTCATGCGCGACCTCGCCGACGAGGGCATGACCATGCTCGTCGTCACCCACGAAATGCACTTCGCCCGCGACGTCTCGGACCGGATCATGGTCATGGGCAACGGCGGCGTCCTGGAGATCGGCCCGAGCGAACAGGTGATGTCGGACCCGCAGAACGAACGCACACGGCAGTTCCTCAAAGCCGTTCTGGACCGGTGAGCCGATCATGATTGCAGAACTGCTGCCAGCGATCGCCCGCGGCGTCGGACTCACCCTCTACGTCACCGGCGCCTCGCTCCTGATCGGCGGGCTCATCGGCCTGGTCCTGGTCGGCGCCGCCCGCTCCCCCATCGCCATCATCCGCGCGGCCGCGACCCTCTACATCAACATCGTGCGGGTCATCCCGCCGATCACCTGGCTGTTCCTGATCTACTTCGGCCTGCCCCAATACTCCCTGCGGCTGAGCACGATCCAGGCCGCGATCATCGGGTTCTCCATCATCGCCTCCGCGTTCATGGCCGAAATCTACCGGTCGGGTCTGCTGAGCATCCCGGACGGCCAGCGCGAGGCCGCCCACGCCCTCGGACTGTCCACCGTCACCACGGTCGGGCACATCATCACCCCGCAGGCGTTCCG
This sequence comes from Arthrobacter sp. NPDC057009, assembly GCF_042673905.1. NCBI lineage: Bacteria > Bacillati > Actinomycetota > Actinomycetes > Micrococcales > Micrococcaceae > Arthrobacter > Arthrobacter sp. NPDC057009. The sequence goes on along the minus strand of NZ_JBHUSB010000020.1, from coordinate 69,788 downwards.
CGTCGCGCTGCCCGCGATCGCCACCTACGGCATCGGGCTGCTGAAAGACTCCGCCCTGGCCTCCACCATCGGCGTCCGGGAAATCACCTACTACGCCCAGCAGGCCGCCAAACAAACCCACGAAGGCCTCCTCTCCTTCGTCGTCGCCGGGGCCCTCTACATCGTCATCAGCCTCGTCGTCGCCCTCATCTCACGCCGGGTCGACCTCACCCTGCGCCGAAAGATCGGAGTCGCGTGATGGAACTCCTCACCCAATGGCTTTCCTGGCTGCCCAACCTCACCCCCGGGCTGCTGGTCAGCCTCCAACTGACCGGCCTGTCCCTGCTCTTCGGCTTCCCCCTCGGCCTGCTCTTCGCCGTCATGGCCGCCTCCAAACTCGCGCCCCTGCAGTGGATCTCATTCCTGTTCGTCGAGATCGGACGCGGCCTGCCCGCCCTGGTGCTGCTGTACCTGCTCTACTTCAGCCTCCCCGACGCCGGCATCACCCTGACCTCCCTCACCACCGCGATCATCGCCCTGACCTGGAACACCGGCGCCTACGCCTCCGAATACTTCCGCGCCGGAATAGCCTCCGTACCCCTGGGCCAGAAAGAAGCAGCCCTCACCTCAGGGCTGCGCGGCTGGACCGGGTTCCGGCTCATCATCCTGCCCCAGGCACTAAGGATCTCCACCCCGCCCCTGGCCGGCCTCGCCGTCCTCGTCTTCCAAGGCAGCGCCCTCGCCTTCGTCATCGCCGTGCCCGAACTGATGTCCAAAGCCTTCGAAATCGGATCCATCACCTTCGAATACCTCAGCGTCTACACCCTCACCGCAGTCATCTACGGAACCCTCACCCTCGCCTTCCTCGCACTCATCCGGGTGCTGGAACAACGCCTCGGCCGCCACCTGCAACGCAACTAAGCCTCCGCTCCACTTATCCCGGGCAAACCGCCCACACCACACAACAAAGGAAAACCATGTCACGGAATCCCCGTACCCTCGTGCGCGCACTTTCCGCCGGCAGCGCCGCCGGCCTGCTCGCCATCTCCCTGTCCGCCTGCGGCGGCGGCGAGACCAGCAGCGTCGCCTCCGACTGCAAACCGGCACACAGTGACCTCAAAACCATTACCGACGGCGAGCTCACCGTCGCCAGCTACGACTACGCGCCCGCCACGATCCTGGACGGTGAAAATGTCACCGGCATGGAGGGCGACCTGATCAACGAGATCGCCAAGCTCGAATGCCTCAAAGTCACGGTGAGCACTTCAGGCGGTGCAGGAGCGGTGATCCCGTCAGTGCAGTCAAAGCGCGTTGATATCGGCTCGGGAAACTGGCTGCGCACCAAGGAACGGACCAAGATCGTCTACATGAGCACACCGCTGTGGAACGATCCGCAGGGGATCGTTTCGACGAAGGGCCTCACCAGCGATGATCTCGAGGGCCACGTGGTCGGTTCGGTCGCCGGCAACCTCTGGAACGACAGCATGCAGAAGTGGCTCGGAGACAAGTTCAAGATCTACCAGGACGACGAATCCATCTACGCCGATCTCAAGGCCGGACGCATCGACGCGCTCGTAGCATCCTCCGCATCCGCAAACTACCGGCTCAAAGACGCCCCCATCGAGGGCGCCAAGGTGGTCGACGTTAAGCCGAACCCGAAGGTCCCACAGTTCGCCGCTGTCGGCCAGGTCATGTTGCCGTCCAGCCTCGACAACGAGGCCCTGGGCAAGGCGCTGGACGAGGACATCAAGACACTCCGCGACAACGGAACCATCAAGAAGCTCCTCGAGAAGTACGGAGTGGACGCCTCCGTCGGCGAGCCCGGCGCACCCACCGAACTCTAACGGGAGTTCTCCCTCTACAGGCGGCGCCGGATGTCCTGTCCGGCGCCGCCCTGATGACGTTTTATAGGCGCCGAAGTTGCGCCCATTTTTTCGGGTTTCAAAGCAAGCAAAGGAGCATGCACATGAGCGGAACCGTAGTTGTAGGAGTCGATGGCAGCGCCACGGCCAGAAAGGCAGCGGAGGCTGCAAGAGACCTCGCCACAGCACTTGGCGCGACCCTTCATGTGGTGTCGGCCTTTGACAGCGACCGCTCGGACGTCTTCGGCACGGGCAGCAGCAAATGGCTCGTCTCGGACGCCGACAAGGCCGAACACGTCGCCAGATCCGTGGCTGACACCCTCGGCGGGGACATCAAGATCACCTACGCTGCCGCCTCCGGCCGGCCGGCCGATGCCCTGATCAGGGAAGCACTGAGCAAAGAGGCCCGCCTCATCGTGGTGGGCAACCGCCGGATGCGGGGCATTGGACGCGTCCTGGGCAGCGTGGCCAACAGCGTGGCTCACAGCGCGACCGGCGACGTCTACATCGCCAACACTTACGACGACTGATTTTTCACGAGGAGCCCAGATTGCATGACGTAGTAATTGTTGGTGGCGGTGCCGCGGGACTTGGCACCGCGTACTACCTGCGGGACTCGGGGCTGGACGTCCTCATCCTGGAGTCCGGCCATGACATCGGCGGCCGGTCACACACGGTGCAGCTCGCCGGAACGTCGGCCAATTCCGGTGCGATGTTCGTTTACAAGGGAACGAAGTCGGAGGAGCTCGTGAATGAGCTGGGGATCAGGACTGTCCCTTTCCTCCCGGAGACGTACGGCATCCACGTCAACGGCAAAACCGTGGTGGCGGCGGCCAACGAGGATGTTGTGGCTGGCCTCAACCTCACGGACTCTGAGAAAACCGAGCTGATCAAGTTCATTGATACGTCCCTCACGGAGTACCGGGACTACGTCAATGACAAGACCACAGCCGGCGAACTTAACAAGCTTTCCGGCGAGACGGTGGCCGACCGGATCGGCGACCTCCAGCCGGCTGTCCGGGACATTATTGCCACCGCAATCCGTGGCGGCGCCGTCGGCGATCCGGCCAATCTTTCAGCCAAGTACGCGCTGCGCTATTTTGCCAGCTACCTGGCGCGGGAGAAGGACAACCGCCTGTTCGCGCTGGAGGGGATGCAGGCCATCCCGCGAGCCATTCTGCAGCGCCTGCCTGGGGGCACGGTCCGCTACAACACGCAGGTAACGGACGTGACCCTGCTCGAAGAGGAGGGCGTCTACCAGGTTTCAGTGACGGACGGCGGCGGCCACCACACGCTCACTGCCAAACATGTGGTCCTGGCCGTTCCCGCCCCCGTCGTTCCCGGCGTCGTCAAGGACCTGCCCGAGTGGAAGACGACGGCGCTCAACCGCGTGGCCAGTCCCGGCAGCACTACGCTGAACATCGTCGCCGACATTGAAGGGCTCCCGGAGTTCAAGGACTGGGCCTTCATCGTGACCGTCGGGATGCCCTTCGACGCCATCATCAACCCTGTCCCCGGCGGCACAGAAGAGACCTTGAAGGCAAACATCCTCCAGTTGACCTGCTACGGAAATTCCTCGGGCTACCTTCCGGGATTTGCCGACGACGAGGGACGGCTCGCGCAGTGGATGGAGGACGTGTACACGGTGGCACCCCAGCTCCGCGGCCGGGTCCTCGGCGTGCACGCCCAGACCTGGCAGCACTGCTTCGCCCTGCTCAGTCCGGAGCGGGCAGCAGCCCTGCCTGAGCTTCAGCGTTCCATCGGGTCGCTGCACTTTGCCGGCGACTACACGTCGGAGACCGCCGGTACCCACGGGGCCTACACCGAGGCAGAACGCGTTGCCTCGCTGATCCGGGCATCCCTGAAGCCCGCGAGTTAGGCACGACGGCGGCATGGGCCCTCGTCTGGGTCCATGCCGCCTTACCCCCAACGCTCCCTCAGATCCTGCCGCCCTCACCCCAACCCTCCATCAGATCCTGCCGCCCTCACCCCAACCCTCCATCAGATCCTGCCGCCCTACCCCCAACGCTCCATCACATCCTGCCGCTTCTACCCCGACGCTCCATCAGATCCTGCCGCTTCTTCCCAAACCCTCGCGCACTTTGCAAGGGCAGCGGACACCAGCCCCCGGGCAAAGGCACGGTCAGGTCCGGAGCGATTTAAGTGCGGTGGACCAGGAGATGAGCTGATCCAGCAGAGGTTTCAACGCCTCTTCAGCGTCATCGCTCGGCGTGAAGACGGTGTAATTCTCGAATTCTGTTGCGAAGGGCAGCGCCACCTGCGCTCGGACGCCGGCCATTTGCAGTTCAGCCGTGATCAATCGGAGGTTCTCAACAGCCCGCACTCCCCCGGCGCTTCCATAGCTGACAAACCCCGCGGCCTTGTTGTTCCACTCCGCGTAAACGTAGTCCAGCGCATTCTTCAGCGCCCCCGGGACTGAATGGTTGTATTCGGCCGTCACGAAGACAAATCCGTCGAAGCGCGCAATGGCCTCGGCCCAGACCTTCGTATGCTCGTGCGAGTACTGACCCATCGACGGCGGCATGGGCTCGTCCAGCAACGGAAGGTTGTAGTCCGCCAGGTCGAGCAGCTCGAAGTCCGCGCCGCCCCTGGCAACTGCGCGGGAAAGCACCCACTCTGCAACCTGCCGGCTGCGGCGCTGCGGACGCGTACTGCCAACGACGACCGCAATCTTCATCACGATTCACCCTCCGCTCATCGAGGCTGTCCCTCAGTACAACGCAGTCGACGAGCCCGTTAGTCCTGCCGCCAGCCAACGCCTCCTCATATCCTGCCGCCTTTCCCTCGACCCTTCCTCAGATCCCGGCGCCTTTCCCTCGACCCTTCCTCAGATCCCGCCGCCGTTTCTCAATCGCCTCCCCAGCCCGGTGCGGCCAGATGAGGAAGGGTCCGGAACATGGCAACGAAAGGTGAGGAAGGGGCCGGGAAAAGGCGACGAAAAGTGAGGGAGCGTTTCGTCTTGGCCCATCCACATGCATCACGGAGAGCAACATTGTTGCAACTTCGGCAACCCAGCAAGTTTCCCTCGCGGCGCACTGTGCCCGCCCCAAGCCGACCGACCTCCCCGAAGTAACCAGAAAATACCCATTGACGGGTGAACTCGGTCACGTCTAGTCTGGTGCAACAGCGTTGCAGTGAAAGCAACCCGAGATTTCATTGGTGGACACATGAAACCCCCGACATCCCAATTTTCCGAAGCGGCCGGAGCAGCAGCGCAGCTGAGCGGCCAGGCCGGCCCCGTCAACGAAAAAGCACCCCACACCGGCGACGACGTCAGCAAGGACACCCGACGCCGGGTGGTCACCGCGAGCTTCATCGGCAACTTCGTCGAATGGTTCGACTACGCCGTCTACGGCTACCTGGCCGGCGTCATCTCCACGGTCTTCTTCCCGGAGGCAGACCGGCAGACGGCGCTCCTGGCGACCTTCGGCGTCTTCGCCATATCGTTCTTCGTCCGTCCGCTGGGCGGCTTCTTCTGGGGCCACATCGGCGACCGGCTCGGCCGGCGGAAAGCACTGTCGCTTTCCATCGTCATCATGTCCGTGGCCACGTTCTGCATTGCCCTGATCCCGGGCTACGGGACCATCGGCATCCTGGCGCCGGTCCTGCTCCTGCTGGTCCGCGTGGTCCAGGGCTTCTCCGCCTCCGGCGAGTACGCCGGCGCCTCCGCCTTCCTGGTGGAGTACGCACCGGCAGGAAGGCGCGGACTCTATGCCGCCGTCGTACCCGCAAGCACGGCCGCGGGCCTGCTCCTCGGCTCCCTCCTGGCCGCGCTGCTGACCACAACACTCAGCGAAGCCCAGCTGCACGAATGGGGATGGCGGCTGCCGTTCCTGCTGGCTGCACCCATGGGCCTGATCGGCCGCTACATCCGTACCAAGCTCGAGGACACTCCTGCGTTCCGTGCCCTCGCCGATGACAAGGAAGGAACAAAGGCACCCGCCAGGGACATGTTCCGGAACAACTGGAGGCAGCTCATCATTGCCACCGGCGCGGTGCTCCTGAACGCCGTCGGCTTCTACGTCATCCTCAGCTACATGCCCACCTACCTCAGCGAGGAACTGGGGTTCGGAGCGGGTGAGTCGTTCCTTGCCACCACGATTGCGCTGGCGAGCTACATCGGCTTCATCTTCCTGACTGGCATGGCCTCGGACCGGTTCGGCCGCAAGACCATGCTGCTCACCGCCTCCGTGCTGTTCATGCTGGTGACGGTGCCGGCGTTCATGCTCCTGGACACCGGGAACTTCCTGGTGATCGTGCTGGTCCAGATCCTCCTGGGCGGCATGCTCACCCTCAACGACGGCACGCTGCCCAGCTTCCTGGCCGAACTCTTCCCCACAAAGATCCGGTACAGCGGCTTCGCCGTCAGCTTCAACGTCTCCAACGCCCTGTTCGGCGGCACCGCCCCGTTCATGGCCACCCTCCTCATCGGCCTCACGCACAACAAGCTGGCCCCCGGCTGGTACCTCGTGGCCGCCTCACTGGTTTCCCTCATCGCAGTCCTGTTCGCCGCGGAAACTTCCAAGAAGCCCCTGCAGCAGCACTGACATCACCAACCCAAGAAAGAAAAGGAAAGAGCAGCATGACCATCACCGAGAACGAAGCCGTAAACGACGTCGCCAAGCTCGAGCGCCTGAAGGTCCTCAACAACGGCGAGAAAGTGGCCCTGACCTTCTCCGACGCCGAGTTCGAGCGCCGCCTCGCCGGCCTCCGCCGGATCATGGCCGAGAAGGATCTGGACGCCGTCGTCCTGACCAGCTACCACTCGATCAAGTACTACTCCGACTTCCTGTTCACCTACTTCGGCCGCTCGTACGCCATGGTGATCACCAAGGAGGACACGGTCACCGTCACCGCAAATATCGACGCCGGCATGCCCTGGCGCCGCAGCTACGGCGAGAACCTGGTGTACACGGACTGGCGCCGGGACAACTTCATCCACGGGATCCAAGAGGTGCTGCGCACCCGCGGCATCAACGTCCGCCGGCTCGGCGTCGAGGACGACTCCCTGCCGCTGGACAACCGCAACAAGATCCAGGCCGCGTTCGAGTCCGCCACTCTGGTGGACGTGGCGCAGGCGGCGATGCGCCAGCGCATGATCAAGTCCGGCGAGGAAATCGAGGTCATCAAGCACGGCGCCCGGATCGGCGACCTGGGCGGCGAGGCGATCCGCAACGCCATCAAAGCCGGCATCACGGAATACGAGGTGGCCCTGATCGGCACCGAGGCCATGGTGCACGAGATCGCCCGCACCTTCCCCAACTCCGAGATCCGCGACACCTGGGTCTGGTTCCAGTCTGGCATCAACACCGACGGCGCGCACAACTGGGCCACCACCCGGAAGATCCAGGAGCACGACATCCTGAGCCTGAACTGCTTCCCCATGACCTCCGGCTACTACACGGCCCTGGAGCGGACGCTGTTCTACGGCGAACCGGATGCCCGCTCGCTCGAACTGTGGAACATCAACGTCGAGGTGCACCGGCGCGGCCTGGAACTCATCAAGCCCGGCGCGGTCTGCAAGGACATCGCCGCCGAGCTCAACGAGATCTACATTTCGCACGGCCTCCTCGCCAACCGCACCTTCGGCTACGGCCACTCCTTCGGCGTCCTCAGCCACTACTACGGCCGCGAGGCCGGACTCGAACTGCGCGAGGACATCGAGACGGTCCTCGAGCCGGGCATGGTGGTCTCCATGGAGCCGATGATCACCGTCCTGGACGGCCAGCCCGGAGCCGGCGGCTACCGCGAGCACGACATCCTGGTGGTGGGCGAGGACGGCGCGGAGAACATCACCAAGTTCCCGTTCGGCCCTGAGCACAACATCATCAGCGCCTAAATCCGGGCAACCAGCAACAGGGCATGCCCTCCCCCGCCCGCCGAGAACGCAGGGCTGCAATTTAGCAGCGTTGGGTTAAGTACGACGGCGGATGGCTGGGAGGGCGTGCCCGTCACCTCATGTGCAAAGAAATATAGTGAACACTATGACTCCCCCGGTTTCCCCAGAGGCAGGCAACGGCGACGCCCGCGGCGCCTCGGTGATCGTCAACGCCATCGCCGTGCTGCGCAGCTTCACCGCCGACGAGCCCATGCTGGGCGTCACCGAGATCGCCAGCCGCGTGGGCCTGCACAAGAGCACGGTGTCCCGGATCCTGGCCACGTTCGAGCAGGAGCACCTGGTGGAACGGGACCCGGACACCCGGCGCTTCCGCCTGGGGCTTGGCCTGATCGCGGTGGCCGGACCGCTGCTCGCAGAACTCGAGGAACGCCGCGTGGCCTACCCGGTGCTGCGGGAACTGACGGAACGCACCGGCGAAACCAGCGCGCTCATGGTGTGGAACGGCAGCGAGTCCATGTGCGTGGAGCAGATCGCCAGCCGCCAGCAGGTCAAGCACACCACCCCGCTCGGCGCCCGGTACAGCGACGCACTCAGCGCCTCGGTCCAGATCTTCCTCGCCGCAGAACAGCCCGAGCGGGTGGGCGCCCTGCTCCGCAGCGGCACCATCACCCTCCCCGGCCTCGATGACCACTCCGTCGGGGCGTACCTGCAGCGGCTGGAGGAAGTCGGCGAGCGCGGCTGGGCCATCAACTACGGCGAGACGTCGATCGAGGAAGTGGGCATCGCCGCCCCCGTGTACGACCACCGCGGAAACATCGTGGCCTCCGTCCTCATCCCCGCCCCCAAGTTCCGGGTTTCCCCCGACACCCTGCAAAGCCTCGGCGAAGCCTGCGCCAGCGGGGCCCGGGAGGTCACGCAGCGCCTGGGCGGTGCGGCCCCCAGGGAACGCCGCAGCGCGTAGGCACGCCGGCGCGCCGCGATGTAACGCATCAGACCTTGGGCATGTCCGCCCCCGCCCCGATTGGGGAAACCGCAGGGGTGGGGTCGCCGCCCGGGGACGCGAGGGGCCGTACGGCGCGGGTCCCCGTCCCGGCACCGGCGAGGCCGACGGCAAGCACAGACGCCAGCGCCAGCGCCGATGCCGGCCCCAGCACGGCCCACGGTGCCCGCTCAACGTAGTTAATGCCCTCGGCCAGGACGAGGCCCCACTCCGGTGAAGGCTGCTGCGGGCCCAGGCCCAGGAACCCGAGCGCGGCGAGGGCCAGGGCAATGCCGGGCAGCCGGAGCATCGCGTGCCGGGCCAGCGGCCGGATCACTGCCGGCAGGATGTAGCGGAGCATGATGCGTCCGCGTCCCACCCCCAGGACGGGCAGGATCTGCACATAGGGTTGCGCGCGGGCTTCCTGGGCCAGGGCTGCCGTGTGGGCTGCCAGCGGCGCCCAGCTCACGGCGGCAACTGCGAGCGCGGCGCCCATCGGGGAAGGTCCGGTGACCGCGGCCACCACCAGGCCTGCCAGAATGGGCGGCGCCGCGTTGGTGACCTCCACCGGCCCGGCGGCCGCCAGCGGGAAAAGGCCAACGGCTATCCCCACCACCAGGCAGACCAGCACCACCAGCAGCGCAGTCCCCAGCGTGGCGACGGCGCCGTGCCCCACCCGGGCCAGCAGGTCCCGGCCGCTGGCGTCGGCCCCGAAAGGCAGCGACCACGCAGGTGGCGCGAACCTGGGATGGGCAGAGGTGTACGGATCCCGCAGCAGCCCGGCCGCCACAACCAGCAGCAGGGCGGCGGCTGCCGCAGCCGGCACTGCCAGCGCCCTCCGGTTCCGACGCCGGGAAGGCACCGGCAGGGGAAGCGTGCCGAAGCGGACCGCAGGGCCGAGCAAAAGGTAACGCACCGCCGTCGTCAATGATCCGACGGCGAGCGCCAGGCCCATCAGCGCGAGCATGCCGGCCTGCAGGGCGGGAATGTCCTGGGCGCTGGCGGCGCCCAGGAGGGCGCGGCCCAGGCCGGGGATGGCATAGACCTTTTCAACTGCCACGGCGCCGCCGGTCAGCCCGATCAGAACCAGCCCCACCTGCGGCAGCACCGCCGGCAGTGCGCGCCGCAGGACGGCGGCTACCAGCCGGGCAGGGCGCGCACCGGCCATCTGCCAGGTGGCAACCCAGCTTTCGCCGAAACCGGCGCGGAGTGCGTCGGAGAGCAGCAGACCCATCAGGCCGCCGGCCGGGATGCCCAGCGAGAGGGCCGGCAGCACGGCGTGCTCCGGCCCGGTCCAGCCGAAGGGCGGGAACCAGTTCAGCCAGATGCTGCCCGCCACCAGCAGCATGGCGGCCAGCAGGAACTCGGGCAGTGCAGTGAGCGCGGCAGAGACAGCACCGGAGGAAGGCCTGCGCCGCTGCCGGACACCGTCCGCCAGTGCCGGGATGCAGGTCATCAAGGCAATCAGCACGGCCACGGCGACGGCGAACCCCATCAGGGTGACCGAAACGCCCAGGGCGGCAGCAATGCCCGGCCCCACCGGAGTGTTGCTGATCCAGGACGTACCGAGGTCTCCGGTGGAGACGCCCCGGATCCAGGCCAGCAGGAGTGCCCCGGGCCCCTCTTCGAGGCCGAGCTCCGCACGGATGGCAGCCAGCGCCTCGGGCGTCGGCTCCCGGTCCGAGTAGCGGGCACGGAGAATGGTGTACTCCGCCCCGCGGCCGGAAAGCCACGGCAGCAGGCCCACCAGCGCAGTGAGTGCCAGGAGGGCGATGCCCCGTGATGCGGTGATTTTCAGGAAGGCCCCGGCAGGCATCAGTCCGAGATCCCCGTGCTGCTGGTGATCAGGGCGCGTTCACGCGGATCCCGCTCCACCCCGCGCACGCGGGCGGATTCCCCCTGGATGACGCGTTCGTGCAGCAGCGGGATGGCCGCGTCGCGGGCCAGGATGAGGCTCTCCGTGGCGGCGATCGCCTTGCGGCGCTCCGGGCCGGCGGGAATGGCGGCGGCCTTCGCGAGAGCGCGGTCCACGGCAGGGTCGCAGAACTGGGAGATGTTGAAGGAGCCGGCGCAGGAGAAATCGCTGTAGAGGTAGGCCACGGGGTCACCGGAGTCCAGCACCGTGGCCCGGGACAGGATGAACGCGTCGAAGGCGCCGGCCAGCGCGTCCGCCTCGATGTGCTGGTATTCGCGGACGTCCTGCTCCACGGTGAAGCCGGCGGCTTCCAGCTGCTGTTCCAGCTGCACGGCTACCTCGGGCAACTCCGCCCGGTCCGTGAAGGTTCCCAGCCGGATGGGTGTTCCCTTGACGGCTTTGGCGGCAACCCGCTTGGCCAGGGCGGCGGCGTAACTGCTGCTGCCGCGTTCGTCGGCCGCCCACGGGAGGGCAGGGCCCAGCAGGCCGGAAGCCCTGTCCGCGCGGCCTTCATAGACCCGGTCAACGATGGTACCGGCGTCGATCGCCTCGCGGGCGGCCGCACGGACTGCGGGATCGGCGAAGGGCCCGGAGGAGGTGTTGAGGTACAGGGTGTTGGTGCGGGGCATGGGCACCTCGTGCACCAGGGCGGGGTCAACCTGGGCCACCTGGCCGACGGGAATGGCTTCCACGATGTCCGCGCCGCCCGTCCGCAGGGCGGCTGCACGCGCGGTGCCGTCCGGGACGAACTGCACGTCGACGCCGGCGGCCCCGGCCGGTTCGCCCCAGTAGCCCTCGAAGCGGTCCAGCCGGGCTGAGGACGTGCCGTTCACTGAGACCAGGCGGAAGGGGCCGGTCCCGGCGTTGACGGGATTAACCACGCCGTCCTCCTTATAGGCTGCCGCGGACAGCACCGCCAGCTGGGGGCTGGAGAGCCTTTGGGGAAGCAGCGGGTCTGGCGTCGCCGTTTTAATGACGACGGCGGTCCCTTCAGCCTGTGCCTTCAGCTCCACGCCGTCCAGAATCCTGGGCTTTGGGCTGGCCTGCGCGGCGGCGGTGATGGAGGCTGCCGCCTCGGCGGAGGTCAGGGCAGTGCCGTCGTGGAATTTGACGCCCTGCCGGATGGAGAATTTCCACGACGTGGAGTCCAGTTGCTGCCACTCCGTGGCCAGTGCCGGCCGGGCCTCCCCCAGGTCATCCAGCACCACCAGCGTCTCGGCGGTCTTCCAGCGGGATAGCTTGAACGCGTCGTCGCTCAGCGGTGACAGACCGGACCGCGGCGGCAGGAGCATGGCAAGCCGGACCCGTCCGGAGTCATCACCCGTTCCTGCCGACTGCTCGTTGCCGGCGGGAAAGCACCCTGTCAAGGCCGCCGCCAGCAGCACGGCAGACAGTGCGGTTACCCCTGTTTTTAGTCGCGGTTTAGCCACGGTAGTACCTGTTCCTTCTGTTCATGGTGAAAGTGGCCCCCGTCCTGGGAGCCGGAGCTATGCGTAAGTGCGCAGCAGGTCCGGCGACGCCCCGAGAAGGGCCGCCGTGGCCTCATTCCGGGGATCCTTGAGAACCTGGTGTGTGGGACCGTGCTCTACGATCCGGCCCTCGTCGAGGACAGCAGTGGTGCCGCACATCCTGGCTGCAGTGGCAAGGTCGTGGGTGACCAGGAGCAGTCCCAGGCCGTCGTGCCGGACCAGGCTGTCGAGCAGGGCCAGGACGGTGTCCCGCAGTGGCAGGTCAAGTCCACTCACGGGCTCGTCGGCCAGCAGGTAGGAAGGTGAGGCAACCAGTGCGCGGGCGACGGCGACCCTCTGGTTCTGGCCCCCGGAAAGCTCGCCCGGGCGGCGGTCCAGCAGCGCTGCGGCCACCTCCACACGTTCCAGTGCCTGGGACACCAGCATCCGGTGGTTTCCCTCGACCCGCAGTTGCCGGAGCGGCTCAGTGAGCAGCTGGGCCACGGTCATCCGCGGATCCAGGCTGCCGGCAGGGTTTTGCGGAACGTACTGCACGGACCGCCGGTACCAGCGGAGGGCCCTGGCGGAGCCCGGCTGAACGGGACGGGGACCGAGGGACACCGTGCCGCTGGAGGGCTTGGTCAGCGCCAGCATGATGCGCACCAGCGTGGACTTGCCGGACCCGGAACGTCCCACCAGGGCTGTGCTGCTCCCCGGGGAGAGCCGGAGGGTTATGTCCTGAAGCGCGTGCCCGGGTGATTTTCGCAGAAAGCCCCGCGGCGGGTAGGCGAACGACAGGCCCTCCGCCGTGAGGTCGCCGGGCGTGGGACGGCCGGTCGGGGCGCGGCCGGTTGAGCCGCCGGCATTCGTTCCTCCGGTGCGGGTGGGGACGCGGAGGGCGTCGCTCACGCTGCTGCCCGTTGTGCTGCTGCCAGTCACGCTGCCGCCGCCAGCGGCAGTGAAGCCCGCCTTCCAGCCTCGACCAGGCGTCGGGCATAGGGGTGCTGCGGGTTGTCCAGCAACTCGCGCATCGGAACGTCCTCGACGATCCTGCCTGCCGACATCACTAGCGCCCTGGTGCACAGGGACGCCGCCACCGGCAGATCGTGCGTGATGAAGACAAGGCTGCGACCCTCAGTCGCCCAAGTACGGAGGGTAGCAAGAACTTTGCGCTGGGTGACTGCGTCCAGAGCGGTGGTCGGCTCATCGGCCACGAGCACGTTGCTGCCGCAGGCAAGGGCAAGCGCGATGCACACCCGCTGAAGCTGCCCGCCGGACAGTTCCCCCGTGTATCGCGGCAGGATCCGGCCGGGGTAATCGATCCCTGCACGTGCCAGCAGCCGTCCGGCCTCCGCCTGTGCTTCCCGCCGGCTAAGGCCGAACCTGCGCAACGGCATGGCCACCTGCTTGCCCACCGGAACCAGCGGGTTGAGTGCGCTGGCCGGATCCTGCCGGATCAGTGCAGCGGTGCCGGCCCCGGGCCAGGTGCCCGCCGTCGTGGAGAAGGCTACGTCACCGCTCACGGTGATTCCTTCCGGGACGGAGCCGGTGAGGGCGGAAGCTGTCAGTGACTTCCCGGAACCCGATGCACCCAGCAGCGCCACGCGCTCCCCTGCACCAACCGTGAACGTCAACGGCTGCACCAGCTCCCGGTCACCGAGGGAAAGCGCGAGGTTTCTGACCGACAGGGCTGGAGTGGGCATCGCGGGTTCATTTCTAGGAAGGCTTACGGGATCGCCTCATGCTATCAATAATCATTCGCATTAAGGAATTGATGGGCCTCTGCGGTCCTGAAAATGTCCCTTTGGGGCAGCGGGAAGCCCGAAACCATATGTCCTGGCGAAGCGCAACGGCGATGAGCCCTCCTTCCGGGGACTCATCGCCGTTGCTGCCTGTTCTTTGTGCGTAGTTCTACGCTTGGACTATTTGGTTGGGGCTACTTGCCGGCCTCCGCCGGCGCTGCAGCTTCCGCGGCAGGCTCAGCCGCCGGGGCCGGTGCGGGAGCCGGTGCAGGTGCAGGAACCGGATCCACAACCGGAGCAGGTGCCGGGGCCGGAGCAGGTGCCGGTGCGGGAGCCGGAACCGGATCCACAACCGGAGCAGGTGCCGGGGCCGGAGCAGGTGCCGGTGCGGGAGCCGGAACCGGATCCACAACCGGAGCGGGCGCCGGAGCCGGAGCAGGTGCGGGAGCTGGCGCAGGCGCAGGTGCCGGCTCGACAACCGGGGCCGGAGCCGGATCAACAACCGGAGCGGGCGCGGGCGCTGGTGCCGGTGCCGGTGCTGGAGCCGGCTCGACAACCGGGGCCGGGGCCGGGGCGACAACCGGTGCCGGAGCAGGTGCAGGTGCCGGTGCCGGAGCAGGTTTGGGCGCAGTGACCGTCGGAGCCGGAGCCGGCTTTGTCACCTTGGGCGCGGGCGCCTTCGGAGCGGGAGCCGGCTTTGCGGGTTTAGGCGCGGTCACCTTAGGAGCGGGAGCCGGCTTTGCGGGCTTGGGCGCGGCAACCTTCGCTGCAGGCAGCGGGGTCAGCCAATCTGAAGGCGTGGCTGCGGAAACGGACGCGGCGGGCTGCCAATAGATCGCCGCGGCAACAGCGCTGGCCGCCGTTTCATGCCCTTCGTCCGACGCATTGTTGTGAGCACTCACGCCGACCGGAATAGCCCAGTTCGGCGTCCCCGAAGCGGTGCCGTTGCGGTAGTCGGTCATCTTCACGCCGGCAACCGGCCCGGAGGAACGGTGGCGCAGCAGGGTCCAGTTGTCGGGGTCCGCGTGTTTGCCGTTCAGAATGGTTTCGAAGTGGAGGTGGCATCCGGTTGATGCGCCGGTGGTCCCGACCTTGGCGATGAGTTGCCCCACCTGGACGGTCTGGCCCTTCTTCACACCGATGCCTTCAAGGTGGTTGTAGGTGGTGATCAGGCCGTTGCCGTGGTCGATTTCCACCCGGTTGCCGCCGCCCCAGGGATGCCATCCCACTGTCCGCACCACGCCGGCATCCGCTGCATAGACGTTGGTGCCGCAGGCTGCAGCAAAATCCTGGCCCCAGTGGAACTCACCCGCCGAGCCGGTGATGGGACTTGTCCGGAGGCCAAAGTGCGAGGTGGGGACCAGGACAGCTAACGGCGCCATCAGGGTTCCGGCCGCCGGGCGGCGCACCTTGGTTGAGAGCACGTCGAGTTGCTGGTTCACCGACTGTGCCACGGTGAAGACAGGAGTTTGGCTGTAGGACAGGAACGCGTTTCCGGAGGCCGTGACGGAGCCGGCGCCCGAAACGGAGGGGCCCGAAACGGAGCCCGAGGCAACGGCGCCGGATCCGAGTGCCCCGTTGACGGAGACGGCGGCAGCCACCTCCGCAGGCAGCTGCCCGGACGAAAGAACGGGGCCAGTGCCCGGGAATCCAACGGCGTAGACCGCCAGGAACGCTGTGCCCGCACCGACCCGGACGGCACGGCTCAGGACGCCACGGCTCAGGACGGCAGGACGCGAGTCCTGCGGGGTGCGCCGGTCGACGGCTGGCGTGGTCCGGTCAGCGGCAGGTTCTAGATGCTTTGCCAATTGGTTCTCCCCAGTGAAGGCCACCCGATGCTGTCGGAATGGTGGTGGATGGCGGCTGCTCGTTCCATGGGAGCACGCCGCGCAGGCCGGCGAAACAGATATCGCCGCCTATGTGGATAAGCTCGGAAAATCTTGACCGATCCCGTAGGTGAACTGCGTAAATCATCGCAGGACGTTGAGCTTCCCGTTGTGCCGGTCGCACGTCAGGGCCCGTCCGCGCCCCAAAGAAAAAACCCGTAGTCGCCGGCACCCCACGGGAGTATCCTGTACTCCGCCCGGCCCGTGACGCCCGGCCAGCCCCGTTCACACAAGAGCAAAACGTGGCGCCCCCTCCCGGCAGCGAAAAGCACAAAAGAACCGACAAAAACCAGCACAGGCAAGTGTCAATGAAGACCGCTTAGGAGGGCACCATGACTTCATCGAACACCGCCCCCATCCCCCAGCCGCCGGCAAAACCGCTGGTCGGCAACCTGCCCGATATCGACTCCAGCAAGGGGATCCTTGGCCTGGTCGAGGTGGCGGAACAGTACGGTCCCATCGTCCGCATCCAGGTTTTCAACCGGAGCATGATCGCCGTCTCCTCCCAGGAGCTCGTCAACGAAATCTGCGACGAAACCCGCTTCGGCAAGGTGCTCGGCATCTCGCTGCGGCAGGTGCGGGACTTCATCGGCGACGGCCTGTTCACCGCCGAGACCGAGGAACCCAACTGGCAAAAGGCGCACCGGATCCTCATGCCCGCCTTCGGACCGAAGGCGCTGACGCAGATGTTCGCCGGGATGGACGACATCCTGGAGCAGCTGCTGCTCAAGTGGGAGCGGCTGGGCCCGACGGCGAGGATCGACTTTTCGGACAACGCCACCCGGCTGACCCTGGACACCATTGCGCTGTGCTCGTTCAGCTACCGGTTCAACAGCCTCTACCGCGACGAGATGCACCCCTTCATCGGGGCCATGGTCCGCGCCCTGAGTGAGTCCCGGGACAGGTCCACCCGGCTGCCCGTGCAGAACAAGCTCATGATCCGCAAGCGGCACCAGCTGGAGGAGGACAACGCGCTGATGCTCGAGGTGGCCGAGCAGCTCATCGGCGACCGGCGCCGCAACCCCAGCCCGGAAGGCAGCGAGGACATCCTGGACACCATGCTCAACGCGGCGGATCCGGTGACCGGCGAGCGCCTGCCGGAGAGTAACGTCCGCAACCAGATGGTCACCTTCCTGGTGGCCGGGCATGAGACCACCAGCGGCCTGCTCACCTTCACGATGTACGAACTGCTGCGCCATCCCGAGGTCATGCGGAAGGCCCGTGACCTGGTCGACGAGGTGCTGGGCACGGAAGCCGCCCGGTTCGAGCACCTGCCCAGGCTGGGGTATCTGGACCAGATCCTCAAGGAGTCGCTCCGGCTGTGGCCCACGGCCCCGGCGTTCAACGTGGCGGCCTACGAGGACACGGTCATCGGCGGCAAGTACGAGGTGGCGAAGGGCCAGCCGCTCATGGTCCTGATCCCGAAGCTGCACCGGGACAAGGCGGCGTGGGGCGAGGACGCCGAACTCTTCAACCCGGACCGCTTCTCCCCCGAGCGGGTCGAGTCCATCCCGGCCAACGCGTGGAAGCCGTTCGGCAACGGCCAGCGGTCGTGCATAGGCCGCGGGTTTGCCCTGCAGGAGGCCATGCTGTTCCTGGCCAAGGCCCTGCAGCGCTTCGACATCACGGCCGCGGACCCGAACTATGAACTGAACATCAAGCACACCCTGACCATGAAGCCCGAAGGGCTTTACGTACACGTCCGACGCCGGGACGTCCGGATTGACGCAGCGGCAAGTGCCGCCGTCGGGCAGTCAGGCAGAGGGGTGGGAGAAAAGGAACAGGAAAGGACGGCGGAGGTGCCGAAGGCCGCCGCCAACGGCGTCCCGGTGCGGGTGCTGTACGGGTCGAACGCGGGCACGTCCCGTGACTTTGCGCAGCGGATAGCGAACGACGCCGGGCGGCGGGGCTACAGCCCCACCATCGCCCCGCTGGATGAGGCGGCCGGCGGGCTGCCCACGGTGGGGCTGGTCGCCGTCGTCGCTTCCTCCTACGAGGGGATGCCTCCGGACAACGCCAAGCGCTTCATGACGTGGACTGAAAGCCTGCCGCCGGGCAGCCTCGCCGGGGTGCGGTACACGGTGTTCGGCAACGGCAACCGGGACTGGGCGCGGACGTACCAGGAGGTGCCCAAGGCGATCGACGCGCGGCTCGAGGCGGCCGGCGCCGAGCGGGTCTACGAACGCGGCGAGGCCAACGCCCGGGGTGATTTCTTCGGCGACTTCGAGGAGTGGTACGCCGGGTTCTGGCCTGCGGTGGACGGCGCCCTCGGGCAGAAGACCAGCGCACCCGCCGGCGAACCGCAGCTGGAGGTCCAGTTCGTGGGCAACGTCCGGGACGCGCTGCTGCGGCAGGGTGATCTGGCGCTGGGCACCGTCGTCGTCAACCGGGAGCTGGTGGACCTGACCAAGCCCGACGCCCGGTCCAAGCGGCACGTGGAGATCGCGCTGCCGGAGGGCATGGGCTACCGGGCCGGCGACTACCTGGCCGTGCTGCCGCTGAACCCTGCGGACCTGGTGCAGCGGGCCCTCACCCGCCTCAACCTGGACTACGACTCCCACGTGGTGCTGTCCATGGAGCACGGGGACACGTTCCTGCCCACCGGCACGCCCGTGGCCGTAGGCGAGCTGCTGAGCAGCTACGTGGAACTCGCGGTGCCGGCCACCCGGCCGCAGCTGGAGCAGCTGGCCGAGGTGGCAACGGACATGGAGGAGCGCATGCAGCTCAATGCACTGGCGCAGGACCGGCAGCGGCATGCGGCCGAGATCGTGGACAAGAGGGTTTCGCTGCTGGATTTGCTGGAGATGTACCCGTCGTGCCAGCTGCCGCTCACGACGTTCCTGCAGCTGCTCACCCAGCTGACCCCGCGGAGGTACTCGATCTCGTCGTCCCCGCTCTGGAGCCCTGACCACGCGACCCTGACGTTCGCCGTCGTGCAGGCCCCGGCGTGGTCCGGGCGCGGCACCTTCGAGGGGGCGGCGTCCACGTACCTGGCCCAGGCGCGGCCGGGATCGCGGGTGGCGGTGACGGTGCGGCCGTCGAACGCGGCCTTCCATCCGCCGGAGTCCCTGGCGATGCCGGTGATCATGGTGTGCGCCGGGACCGGGCTGGCGCCGTTCCGCGGGTTCGTGCAGGACCGGGCGCTGCGGGCGCAGGCCGAGGACATCAGGCCGGCGAAATCCCTGCTGTTCTTCGGCTGCCGGGCGCCGGACACGGACTTCCTCTACCGGACGGAGCTCGAGTCCTGGGCGGAGCAGGCCAACCTGGACCTGCGGCCGGTCTTCTCCAAGGCGCCGAGTGACGGGCAGAAGTACGTCCAGCACCGGCTCTGGGCGGACCGGGCGGACGTGAAGGAGCTGGTCCGGCAGGGTGCCACGGTGTACGTCTGCGGCGACGGGAAGAACATGGCGCCGGAGGTCCGCGACACCTGCGAGCGCATCTACCAGGAGGCCACCGGCGCCTCGGAAGCTGACGCCGATGCCTGGATGGACGAGGTGGAGCGCACGCACGGCAGGTACGTGGCGGACATCTTCACGTAGGTTCCCGGCAGGACACCGGGAGGCGGATGTACAGTTGTGCTGGCAGGCAGATCGCGCACCATCGACCACCAAGAAAATCCGAGGTACGAGTGTGAACGAGTACGAGGCTTCACTGATCATCGCGGCCGGTGCGGAGCTGCTGAAGGTAGCCTCGGCAGATCCCCGCTCGGAGGAAGGCTATGAAGCCGTCAAGGCCAACATCTCGGAGGCCTTGGAGCGCATAGCGGAAGCGCTCACCAACTTTGAGGCCGGTTCGGGAACACGCAACCGTTCCACCGGTTGGGCCCAGGATCTTCACCGGGTCGCGGACGACATAGTTCAAAGGCAGTAGGGTCGCTGTAGCGGATCAGTGGCCGGCGATGCCGGCTGGGTTGAACGCCCATTCCCTCCGGGAGAGCCCTGCCGAGTCACGGGAGTGCTGTTTCTCCGACACGGCCGTGCTGGAGTCCGCTGGGAAATCCGAACGTGGCGGGGACGGGGTCCTCGCCTCCGCAGCGCGGGTCCCCGGCGGGTTCTTCCGTGAAGCCTGTGGGATCGGGGATGTTTGTGGAGCAGACGCCGGTTTCGGGGAGTTCGAGTTCGACGGCGTCCGCGGCTGCAGTGTCCCCGGCCAGGGAGGCGGCGATGGAGCGCACCTGCTCATAGCCGGTGGCCATGAGGAAGGTGGGCGCCCGGCCATAGGATTTCATGCCGGCCAGGTAGAAGTCCTTCTCCGGCTGGGCCAAGATCCTCGCACCGTGCGCCGGGACGGTGCCGCAGCTGTGGAAGTCCGGGTCGATCAGCGGCCCCAGCTCCTTGGGCGCATCGACGGCGGGATCAAGGTCCAGCCGCAGCTCCGAGAGGATGGTCAGGTCGGGTCGGAACCCGGTGGCGGCGATGATCCGCTCAGCCTCGACGCTGCGGCCATCGACGGCGTGGACGGTCACCACACCGTTGCTGGATTCGAGGCGGCTGGTCTGGAAGCTGGTCAGGAGCCGTACTGCTCCGGTGTCGACGGCGGTGCGCAGCCGGGCGCCGAGCTGCCCGCGGGCGGGCAGCTGGTCGGCGTCACCGCCGCCGTAGGCACGCGCCGGCGTTACGGCGCGAATGGCCCAAAGAACCTCGGTTCCGGGGTGAGTCCGAGCCAGGCGGGCCAGGTCAAGGACTATGTTCGCGGCCGAATGCCCGGATCCGATGACCAGGGTGCGGCGGCCGGCGAAGCCGTCCTTAGTGACGTCGGGTAGCGGTCCGGTGATCAGGCCGACGGTCCGGGCTTCGGCCTCCCCCGGGGCGGGCAGCCCGGAGGTACCGAGGGGCGCCGGGGTGGCCCAGGTTCCGGAGGCGTCGATGACGGCCCGGGCCAGAACTTCCATGACGTCGCCGTTGCTGTGCTGTATCCGGAGGAGGAACGGAGTTTCGTCGCGGCCCAGGCTGCGGCCCTTGTCCATGCCATGCCGGGTGACGGCAACAACCCGGGCCCCGGTGCGGATCCGGTCTTGGAGTTCGGGTGTGGCGGCCAGGGGTTCAAGGTAGTCGGCGACGATCTGGGCTGCGTAGGGCAGCGCGGTTGGCCGGGGCGCCTGCCACCCGGCGCGTTCGAGCAGCCGGACGGCGGCGGCGTCGAGGTTGTACTGCCAGGTGGAGAACAGCCGCACGTGGCCCCATTCGCGCATGGCGGCACCGACCGCCCCTCCGGCTTCGAGGACCAGCGGTTCCAGCCCGCGCTCCAGCAGGTGCGCGGCCGCAGCCAAGCCAACAGGTCCGGCGCCGATCACGGCGACGGGCAGGGAATCCAGTGCAGTCATGCTGTCCACTTTCGTGTGTGGGAGTGGTGGTTGGTTCAGGGGCTGGGGCCCAACTAGCTCGCAGTTGTTGTCGTTTTGAGGGCCCAAAAACAAAAAAAAAGCGACAGAATTGTGCAGGGTAAAGCGCGGGCAGGGAGCCCCCCAG
>NZ_JBHUSB010000020.1:0-48639 GCF_042673905.1 Arthrobacter sp. NPDC057009 | reverse complement strand
TTATAACAGCCAGGGTGGGTTCTGGGGCTGGGCCCAAACTAGCTCGCAGTTGTTGTCGTTTTGAGGGCCCAAAACGACAACAACTGCGAGCTAGTTGGGCAGGGAAGCGGGAGGGCGGCTAGCAGCAGCCCTGTCCGTCCTCGCAGCAGCCGTCGTCACAGCAGTCGTCGTCACAGCAGCCGGTGTTCATTCATGTCACCCCCTCCCCTGGGAGGTTGGTCTAGGCGGTGGCCGGGGTCAGCGAGGCGATCAGGGCCTCCACCCGGGTTTTGATCTCATCGCGGATGGGCCGGACGGATTCGACGCCCTTCCCGGCCGGATCTTCCAGGACCCAGTCCTCGTAGCGTTTCCCCGGGAAGTAGGGGCATTCATCGCCGCACCCCATGGTGATCACGACGTCCGAGCTTTTCACTGCCTCGGTGGTGAGGACCTTGGGGATCTCGGCCGACATGTCGATGCCCACCTCGGCCATGGCCTCCACCGCGGCCGGGTTCACCTTCTCGGCAGGCTGGGACCCGGCGGAGCGGACCTCGATCGCGCCCCGGGACAGCGTGGTCAGGAACGCCGCGGCCATCTGGGAGCGGCCGGCGTTGTGGACGCAGACGAACAGGACGGAGGGCTTCTGGCTCATGAGAGCACCTTTCGATCATCCGCGACGGCCGCGGGATTAGTGAAGGAGGGGTAAAGGAAACGGACCAGGACATAGCCGGCGGCGCCACCGAGCAGTTGGGCCAGGATGAATGCCGGGACCGACGACGGCGCGATGCCGGCAAAGCTGTCAGTGACAGTTCTGGCTAGGGTCACCGCGGGATTGGCGAAGCTGGTGGAGCTGGTGAACCAGTACGCCGCGGCGATGTAGCCGCCGACGGCGAACGCCACCCGGTCCGCCCGGCCGGACCGGACGGTGCCGAAGACGACCAGCAGCAGCCCTACTGTGGCGATGACCTCGCCCAGCCACAGCCCCGCGCCGGTGCGTTCCTGCGTGGAGACGGTGACCGCGTCCAGGCCGAACATCAGGTTCGCGGCGATGGTGCCGGCCAGGCCGCCGGCGAACTGGGCGCCGACCAGTCCCGCTGCCGTCCTGGTGTCGAGCATGCCCAGGGCCCGCTCAACCAGCGTCACCACCGGGTTGAAGGAGGCCGAGACCGGCTGCAGGGCGACAATCAGCGCCACCAGGGCGGCGCCCGTGGCGAGGCTATTCTGCAAAAGCTGCAGCCCGACGTCGTCCGGGGACAGCCGGGTGGCCATGACGCCGGACCCGACGACGGCCATCACCAAAAAGGCCGTGCCGATGAACTCCGCGACGACGCGGCGCACGAGTACGCTCACTTGGCCTGTCCTCCGATCAGGGCCGCCAGGTTGTGCAGCGCCTCGGTCCGGGCACGGTAGTAGACCCAGACGCCGCGCTTCTCACGGTCCAGCAGACCCACCTCGTGCAGGAGCTTCAGGTGGTGGCTGATGGTCGGCTGCGACAGCTCGAAGGCGTCGTTCAGGTCGCAGACGCACGCCTCGCCGCCCTCGTGCGAGGCGACCAGGGACATCAGCCGCAGCCGGACCGGATCGGCCAGCGCCTTCAGCAGCGGGGCGATCTGTGCCGCCTCGTTCTCGGACAAAGGCTCCCGCGCGAGGGGCGAGCAGCAGGCGACCGTCTGGACCGGGGTCAGCTCGAAAGACATAGACACACGTAAATATTTACACTTGTCTATGTTTGAAGCAAGACCGTTACCGCGCGAGCTCTCGCCAGCGTCCGGTCCCGCGAGTACCTTTATGCCATGACTAGGGACTTTGACCTGGAGTCGGAAGAATCGCAGGAGATAGCTGACGATCCGCGCCGGATCGGGTACTGGTTCTTCAGGGCGCTGCACGACAGGGCAAGGAACCTGGACGACCTGCACCTGATCGTCACCCCGGAGTCGCGGCCGCTGTGGGGATCCTTCGAAATCGCCGCCGCCCTGCTGGACTCCATCGAAGACCCCGGGATGCTGCAGGAAGCCGTCTACGCCCACGGGGACCTCGACGTCTGCTACATGCGCGTCATTCGCGAAGCCCAGGCACATCTGGCCCTGACACCTCCCGCAGCGCTGGATGACCCGCTGCTGATCACACTCGTGTGGCGTCCGGACCACGGCCGGTGGATGGTGCACGGATTCGGTGACATGGTGCACCCGGACAGGGTGCCCCGCGGGTCTTAGCCCTCCCCCGGACCACCGCCCGCTGCCGAGTCACCGCCCGCTGCCGAGCCACCAGCAGCGTCGCCGGCAGGGCCGTCGTCGACCCATTCGAGCAGGTCGCCCGCCTGGCAGTTCAGGACCCGGCACATTGCATCCAGCGTGCTGAAGCGGACCGCCTTGGCCCGGCCGTTTTTCAGCACCGCCACGTTGGCGGGGGTGATCCCCACCCGCTCGGCAAACTCCCCCACGCTCATCTTGCGTTTTGCGAGTTCGACGTCGATGCGCACCACGATTGCCATCAGATCACCCCTTCCATGTCGGTCTGCAGTGACGTCGCCTGCCGCAGCAGATCGCGCAGCACCACGATCAGCAGAACCAGCACCGCACCGATCAGCGTGATGCCGATCAGCACCGCGGGCAGTCCGGGGTCGCGCAGTTCGGGGGTGAAGTAGATGTAGGCGATGAGGGATCCTGCCATGACCGCCAGCAGCAGCCACGCCGAGACGAACGCCCACATGATCAGGTCCACCCACCGCAGCGAGGCCGTGGTGAAGATCCGGCCGCGCTGGACCAGGGTCAGCAGCCGCCAGATGCACACGATCACCACCTGCAGGCACACGGCTTCCAGTTCGAAAAACAGGAGCATGGGCCAGCGCCACGGATCCATCCGCGGCCCCTCCTCGCGGGTGAAGAGAAACTCGCCGGGGAACGACATCACCTGGGCCACCAGCAGCCCGAGGAACACCATCACCAGCAGGACCCGAAGCGGGAGGACCAATCGACTAACAATAGACATAGCTCAATAATCTGGAGTTATCTATCGAAAGTCAATGTGTCGCGTGGGAGGTAGCGGACCATCCGGCGACAACCAGGGGCGCAATTTGCTTTGGATACGGGCACCCGGCGCACCAGAATGGGAGGCCGCGGCGGATTCTTTGGATTGGGGTTTCACATGTTCGACGTGATCATCATCGGCGGCGGGCCAACGGGGATGATGCTGGCCAGCGAACTCCGCCTGCATGGCGTGGACGTGCTCGTGCTGGAGAAGGACGCGGAGCCGAGCAGCGCGGTCCGCTCACTCGGCCTGCACCCGCGCAGCATCGAGATCATGGACCAGCGCGGGCTGCTGGACCGGTTCCTCGCAAACGGGCAGAAATATCCCGGCGTCGGCCGCTTCGCCGGCATCGACAAACCCCTACCGGAGAACCTGGACACCGCCCACGCCTACATCCTGGGCATCCCGCAACCTGTCACGGACCGGCTGCTGGCCGAGCGTGCCGCCGAGCTCGGCGCCGAGATCCGCCGCGGCTGCGAGGTCACAGGGCTTGAGCAGGATAACGAGGGCGTCAGCATCGTGATTGCCGACGGCACCCGGGTGCGCTCCCGGTGGCTGGTCGGCGCCGACGGCGGGCGGAGCCTCGTGCGCAGGGCGCTCGGCATCGCTTTTCACGGCGACCCCGCCACGACGGAGTGGATCCACAGCGAGCTGGAGGTGGCAGCACCGCCCGACGAGCTGGCCGCCGTCGTCGACGAGGTCCGCAAGACGCACCGCGGGTTCGGCGTCGGCCCGGCCGGGAACGGGCTGTTCCGTGCGGTGGTGCCGGCGGCCACCGTCGCCGAGGACCGCACGGTCCCGCCCACACTGGAGGAGCTCAAGACGCAGCTGCGGGCCTATGCCGGGACCGATTTCGGCATCCATTCGCCGCGCTGGCTGTCCCGCTTCACCGACGCCACCCGGCTGGCCGAGCAGTACCGCGCCGGCAGGGTGTTCCTCGCCGGCGACGCGGCGCACGTCCATCCGCCGCTGGGCGGGCAGGGCCTGAACCTGGGCATCCAGGACGCGTTCAACCTCGGCTGGAAGCTCGCCGCCGAAGTCAACGGCTGGGCGCCGCCGGGGCTCCTGGACACCTACCACGCCGAACGCCACCCCGTCGCCCAAGACGTCCTGACCATCACGCGCGCCCAGAGTGAACTCATCTCCCCCGAACCCGGCCCGCGGGCAGTGCGCCGCCTGCTGGCCGAGCTGATGGACTTCGAGGACGTCAGCCGGTTCCTGGCCGAGAGGATCAGCTCCACCGGGATCCGCTACAACTTCGGCGAAGGGCCCGGGCTGCTCGGCCGGCGGCTGCGCGACATTCCGCTGTCAGATGGCCGCCTCTACGAGTACATGCACGACGGCCGCGGGCTGCTGCTGGACCGGACCCGCAGACTCTCCGTGGCTGGATGGGCGGACCGGGTCGACCACGTTGCGGACGCCGGCGCGGACCTGGAGGCGGCCGCGGTCCTGCTCCGGCCGGACGGGCATGTCGCCTGGATCGGTGAAAACCAGGACAGCCTGCTCCGCCACCTGCCGGTTTGGTTCGGAGCAGCGTCCCCAAATGCAGAAGGGGCAGCCTGACGGAGACCATCTGCACCTGGGCGCCCGGATAAGAAGCGGGACCTGCCGCCTTTCGGCCGGCAGGTCCCGCTCGAAACGTGGAGCCCAAGCGAAGCAGTCAGCAACGCTTACTTCTCGATCTGCTGCTGCACGCCCTTGCTCTCGATTTCGATCTTGCGTGGCTTGGCCTTCTCCGTGACCGGGATCCGCAGCGTCAGCACGCCCATGTCGTAGTTTGCCTTGATGTTGTCCGTATCGAGGGTTTCACCAAGGATCACCTGGCGGCTGAAGACGCCCCGCGGACGCTCGCCCACCACCAGCTCAACGTTCGGCTGGGTCGGGTCGCGGCGCTCGGCGTGGACGGTCAGGACATTCTTCTCCACGTTCAGATCCACCGTGTCCGGCGAGACGCCGGGCAGGTCAAAGGCGACCACAAACTCCCCGTCCTCCTGCCATGCATCCATCGGCATGGCGGCCGGACGCGCCGCTGTTCCAAAGACCTGCTGCGTCAGGCGGTCCAGTTCACGGAACGGGTCCGTGCGCATCAACATCATTCCCACTCCTTCAGCTTGTAGTTTTACCGGTGATCCGCCTCCCGAATATCTATGGTGGCGGATACAGATTTTTTATAACACTGTCCACAAGCAGGCGCAAGGGGTTAAAGGGAGGGCTTGATGAGCACCTTAAGGCTGCGGCGCTCGTCCATGTCCCTGTATCCCTGGGCGACGCCGTCCATGCCGGTGGCGGCGTCGAAGACCTTGCCCGGCTCGATGGCGCCGCTGAGGATGTCCGGCATGAGCTCGTCGATGTAGGCCCGGACCGGGGCGGGACCGCCGGTGAGGGTGATGTTGCCGCCGAACAGGCTGTCGAAGCCGACCGGCGCCTCGTTGTACTGCGGCACCCCGACGCGGCTGATGACGCCACCGGGACGAATGATGCCCACGGCCTGGTCATACGCCGGCGTGTGGCCCACGGCTTCGAGGACCACGTGGGAGCCGTGGCCGCCGGTGAGCTCGCGGACCTGGGCGATGCCTTCCTCGCCGCGGGCAGCAACGACGTCGGTGGCGCCGAACTCGAGGCCGAGGTCGGTCCGGGACTTGTGCCTGCCCATGAGGATGATCTGTTCGGCGCCGAGCCGCTTTGCTGACATGACGGCCAGCAGGCCCACCGCCCCGTCGCCGATCACGGTGACGGAGGTGCGTTCGTTGACGCCGCCCTTGAGCGCGGCGTGGTAGCCGGTGCCGAAAACGTCGGCGAGGGTCAGCAGCGACGGGATCAGCTCAGAGTCGGCGGCGACGGGCAGTTTCACCAGGGTGCCGTCGGCCAGCGGGACGCGGACGGCCTCGGCCTGGCCGCCTTCGTCCGGGATGCCGTCCCAGAAGTTCGCCTCGTGGTGGGAGCAGGACGTCTGCAGGTTTTCGCGGCAGAACTCGCAGGTGTTGTCGGAGATCGCGAACGGGGAAACCACCAGGTCGCCTTTCTTCAGGGTGGTCACCGCCGAGCCGGCGTCCTCGACGACGCCGATGAACTCGTGCCCCATCCGGGCCGGGCCGTTCCCGGCGGACATGGAGTGGTACGGGTGCAGGTCGCTGCCGCAGATGCAGGACGCCGTGACGCGCACCAGCGCGTCCGTCGGGTGCTTGATGACAGAGTCGGGAACGTTCTCAACGCGGACGTCGCCGGGGCCGTACATGAGGGTTGCGCGCATTGCTTTTTCCTTCGTTATGGTTCTGATTGTCTGTTGGATTACGACGGCGGGACGCGGCATGGGTGCCGCCCGCGGGATTTAGGGGATGGCTGGGTCTACTCCGCCGCCGTCGAACTTCACGCCAGCCAGCCGGCGGCCGGCGACGGCCAGGGCAATGGCGGGGACCAGGGTCAGCGCCACGATGACGGTCCCCACGAGGGCGGGTCCGCCGGTGCCCAGGGGCGAGGCCAGGGCGGCGCCGGCGACGGCGGTACCCACGGCGGTGCCGGCGTTGAACGCCGAGACGCTGAGGGCGGAGCCCAGGGTTGCCGCCGGCCCGGCGAAGCGGACGGCGAGGTGGATCAGCACGGTGTTGGCGCTGAGTCCGAACAGGCCCAGCAGGACCACCAGTGCGCTGGTCAGCCACGGCGAGCCGGACAGCAGGCCGATCCCGAGCAGCAGGACCGTGGTCACGGCGGGCGTGATGATGGTGATCGGGCCCGGGTGGGCGTCGCCGAAGCGGCCGGCGAGGAGGGTTCCGATGACGGAGCCGATGCCGAACCCGGTGAGCACCAGCGGGACCTGGGACACGGTCACGCCGGCCTGGTCGGTGAGGATGGTGGCGATGAAGGAGTACGCGGCGAGCACGCCCCCGCAAGTGGTGGCGCAGGCAGCCAGGGCCAGCCACAACCGGCCCGAGCGCAGCCCGGCCAGTTCGGCGCGGACCGACGGCGCCTGCTGCGAGGGAGCGTCCTGCGGGACGAGGCGCGCGACGAGGACGGCAGCCATGGCGGCGGCGGCCGCGAGCGCCCAGAATGTCCCCCGCCACCCGATGAGCTGCGCAATGAACGCCCCCAGGGGAACACCGAGAACCGTCGCCAGCGCGCCGCCGGCACCCACCACCCCCACTGCCCGCGCGCCGGAGGAGGGACCGGCGGCACGGGTGGCCACCACCGCGGACACCGCCCAGAACGCTCCGGTGGCCAGTGCGCTGACGAACCGTGCCGCCATCAGCACGGTGAACGCCGTGCCAAGCGCCACCACCACATGCCCGAGGACGAACACGATGAGGGCGAGGACCAGGGTCAGCTGCTTGGACAGCCGCAGTGTCAGCATGGCCATCAGCGGAGCACCCACCACCATGCCGACCGCGAAGACCGTGATCAGGGACCCGGCCTGGGCCACGCCCACGCCGAGGTCGCCTGCGATCTGCGGCAGGATGCCGGCCACCATGAACTCGCTCGTGAGCATCAGGAACGTACCCAGCGCCAGCACGTAGACAGCCAGCGGCAGCCCGGGCCGGCGCTGGCCGGCACCGCCGGCAGTGGACTGACCGGCGGTAACGCCGTCCTCAAGAGCGACCGTTGGCCCACCCATGTGAAAGCTCCTCGTTGCAGTGGAAAATGTCTTCGTTATCCATTCCACCGGCTGATCAACGGGTGTAGAAGGCTGTGTTTATCGGGGGTACAAACTCGACCCCCTCACCGGAACGGACGGGCGTTATCGTGACTTTATGGACAACCTGCCTGACAACCGCGCCGACATCCGGGACTTCCTGGCCAGCCGCCGGGCCAAACTCCGGCCGGAAGAGGTGGGACTGCCCTCCGGAAGCCGGCGCCGGGTCCCCGGGCTGCGCCGCGAGGAAGTCGCGGTGCTCGCCGGTGTGAGCACCGAGTGGTACACGCGGCTGGAGAAAGGCAACATCAGCGGTGTGTCCGAGGATGTCCTCCATGCAGTCGCCCGGGCGCTGAACCTCGATGACGAAGAACGCGCCTACCTTTTCGAGCTCGCCCGCGCGGCAAGGCCCGCGAACCGTGTTCCGGTTCGCCGCAAGGAGGCCGACGTGGCGCCACCCGTGCGCTGGCTGCTTGATTCCATGACCATGTCCGCCGGGTTCATCCGCAACGGCCGGCTGGACATCGTGGCCGCCAATCCGCTGGGCCGGGCCCTGCATGCCCCCATGTTCGCAAGCCCCACCACCGCCGCCCATGGGCGGGCCAACTTTGCCCGCTTCCACTTTTTGGATCCTGCCGCCCGTGACTTCTTCGTCGACTGGGATGCGGGAGCGGCTGCCACGGCCGCCCTCCTCCGCACAGAAGCCGGACGGGAACCCAACGACAAGGCCCTGCGCGAGCTGATCGGCGAACTCTCCACGGTCAGCCCGGAGTTCCGCACCCTTTGGGGCTCCCACAACATCCGCTTCCGCCACGACGGCATCAAGCGGCTCCAGCATCCCGTCGTCGGATACCTCGAACTGACCTACCAGTCCCTGGCCCTGCCCACCCTTCCCCGGGCGGTGCACGAGCTCAGCGTCTACACAGCCGAGCCGGGAACCAAGCATGAAGAGCAGCTCAAGCTCCTGACCAGCTGGGCAGCCACCACTGCGGCTGAAGCAAAGTGAAGGTGGCGGGTCAGCTGCTCGCGCCGGAGGCGGCGACGCCGACGCCAAGGCCGGCGATGATGCCGCTGCTGACGCGTTCGACGCCGGTGCTCACCTTAGGGCGGCGCAGCAGCGCCATCGCCTTGTAGGCGATGAGCGCGACGACGGCCAGGTAGGCGAACGCGATGACCGCTTCCACCACACCCAGGATCATCGCGGCGGCCATTGTGTCCCCACCCTCCGGGATGAACTGCGGAACGACCGCCAGGAAGAAGAGGCCAACTTTGGGGTTGAGCAGCGTGGACAGTGCGCCGGCGCCGAGGCCGGCGAGGTTGCTGTAGCGGACCGCGCCTGCTTCCGCGCCGCCCTGCACGCCTTCCTTTGCCGCCTTCCGCGTCTTGAGGAAGCCGGAAATGCCGAGGTACAGCAGGTAGAGCCCGCCCGCGATCTTGAGCCAGCGGAACACCTCCGCTGACTGTTCCAGGATCGCCGCCAGCCCGACGCCGACGAGCGCCGCCCATGCGATCGCGGCAACCGCCGAGCCCGCCGCAGCCGCAATCCCTGCGCTGGGCCGCTTCAGCGCGATGCGCAGCACCAGGAAGGTGTCCGGTCCGGGCGTCAGGGACAGAATGAGGCACAGCCCGGCGAAGGCCGCGAGCGAAGCAAGGGTCATGCTGAGGATTATCCCTGAAGGTCGCCTGTTCCCCCAAAGGCACCGGGGCCGCTCCCGCAAGGCGCCGGGGGCCGCTCCCCCATGATGCGGCCCCCACCGATGCAGGTAGTCGGCCCAACTACTTGGCCGGACAGGACCAAAAACTTGAGTACCCGCCACGGTTGCCCGGCTCATTGCCCCGCGACTAAGTTGCCGTGTACTGGTCGTCGAGAACTGGCCACTGTCGCCGAACAGCTCTATCAGGTTGAACCACCGGTTCAATGACATTGGAGCGCGGAAAATGAAGCAACTCATCAGATTTGGTGTGGTTGGGGGTACCTCGGCGTCCCTGATTTGGGCGCTGGCGGTGGGTGCTGTCCCGGCCCAGGCGGCGACGTGCGCGCCAGAAACCCCTGCCCCGGCCAGCAGTTATCCGGGAACAACGGTGATGGCCAACAATTTCGAGTCCGGCACTCTGGACGGGTTCTCGTCCACCACCGGAGGCACCGGCACCACGGAGGTCTCATCGGACCAGTTCCACTCAGGGACCTGCTCCGCCCACGTGCACGCCACGGCCGACCTCGGCTCGGTCGCGAACCTGTCCACGCCCCTGCCGGCGGGTACCGCCACGGCTTATGCCGATGGCTGGTTCAACATCACCCAGGCCGGGGTGGTGGGCAACAATGTCCCGTATCTCCGGTTTTTCTCCGGTAGCGTCCGGGTCGCCGACATCTACCGGTTCAACGACAACGGACAGCTCTGGCTGCGCGTCACCGCCCCTGACGGAGCCTCCGTTTTTACCCGGCTGACCACCACAAGCATCACGCTCAACGCGTGGCACCACGTGGCCATGCGGACCACTGCCAACGGGGCCGCATCCACTGTGGAGGTCTGGTTTGACGGCGCCCAGGTGTACTCCAGCAACCAGGTAGTCAGCGCTGCCACCACCCTGGACAGGGTCCAGCTCGGCGCCGAACACAACCGCCAGATGGGCGACACCTACGTCGACGACCTCGTCATCAAAGCCTCCCCGCGGGCCGCCGCCACTCCGTCCATCCGCAGTGCCGCGGACGTCCTGGCGGTGGGTTCTGACGGCACACTGTGGAACTACCCGGCCACCGGCCAGGGTTCGCTCGGGGCCCGGCAGAAGATCGGCGCCGGCTGGGCCGGGCTGGCCAAAGGGTTCATAACGGACTGGAACAGCGACGGCACGCACGATGTCATCGCCCAGTGGAAGGACGGCCGGCTCAGCTTCTACGCCGGAAGACCCGAAGGCGGATTCGCGGCGGCCCGGGCCATCGGCACCGGCTGGGGCGGCTACCACATCACCGTCGGCGACTGGCGCACTGCCGACCAGTTCCCGGGAATCCTGGCGTACGACGCCTCCGGGACCCTCTGGTACTACGGCAACAGCGCCGGAGCATCGCTGTCACCGCGTATCAAGACCGGATCCGGCTGGGGCGGCCTCTACCTCACCATGACCGACTTCGACCAGGACGGGGCGCAGGACCTGCTGGCCAAGCGCAGCGACGGCAGCCTCATACTGTACCGCTCAACCGGCACCGGCGGCTTCGTCTCAGGAGCAAGGCCCACGGTGGGCACCGGCTGGAACAGCATCAGCAGCATCACGGCCGTGGCGGGATTCACCACGGGAAGCTCAGGGCTCATCACCCAGCTCTCCGACGGCCGCCTCGCCCACTACCCCTTCAGCAGGGGAACCTGGGGCGCGCGGACCATCATCGGCACCGGCTGGAGCACCTTCAACGTCCTGCGATAGAACCGGCAAGGGCCTCAACTGTACGTTCGCGCTATGGCGAACGCAGTTGGGGCCCTTGACTGTGCCTTGCTGGCTGCCGCGAAAGTGTCCTAGGACGCCGCGTCCAGGGTGATGTCCGCAGACTGCTCCTGGCCGTTCCGCTGGAAGGTGACCGTCACGGTGGACCCGGCGGCCTGCTCACGGGCGGCAGCCGTCAGCTCTGAGGCGTCGGTGACGGTCCGGCCGGCCAGGCCGGTGACCACGTCGCCGGCCTGCAGCCCGGCCTTGTCCGCCGCTGACCCGGAGGTCACCGAGGCCACCTCCGCTCCGGCGGTGAAGTCCGACGACGACCCGGACGTTTTGTCCTGAACGGACAGTCCCAGCTGGCCATGGGAGGCGGAACCCGTGGCGATGATCTCCCCGGCCACCCGCTTCGCCTGGTTGATCGGAATGGAAAAGCCGACGCCGATGTTGCCGCTCTGCGTGGACGAGGAGGTCGATCCGGCGGACGCGATGGCCACGTTGACGCCGATGATCTCACCCTGCGCGTTCACCAGGGCGCCGCCCGAGTTGCCGGGGTTGATGGCCGCGTCCGTCTGGATGACATTGATACTGATGGAATCCTGGGCCGAGGCCGAAAGGCCCTGCTGGGAACCGAACGGGTTCTGCGAAGACCCGCCCTGGGAGGATCCGTCGTCGGACGATCCGTCACCGGAGGTGGCGGAGGACTCCGTCTCGATGGTGCGGTTCACCGCGGAGACGATGCCGTCCGTGACGGTGCCGCTCAGCCCCAGCGGCGCGCCGATGGCGATGGCGGTGTCGCCCACGTTGACGGCGCCGGAGTCCCCGAGCGTTGCCGGAGTCAGCCCATCGGCGTCGATTTTGATGACGGCCAGGTCGGAGAGCGGGTCGGTGCCCACGATGGTCGCCTTGTAAACCTGCCCATCATTGAGGCGGACCTCGACGGCGGCATCCGCGGCTGCCCCGT
This sequence comes from Arthrobacter sp. NPDC057009, assembly GCF_042673905.1. Lineage (NCBI taxonomy): Bacteria > Bacillati > Actinomycetota > Actinomycetes > Micrococcales > Micrococcaceae > Arthrobacter > Arthrobacter sp. NPDC057009. Next base: position 36,628 of record NZ_JBHUSB010000020.1, on the reverse strand, counting down.
CCAGGGTCACCACATGGGTGTTGGTGAGGATGTGGCCGTCGGTGTCCAGGATGATGCCCGAGCCGGTGCCTCCGGAGTTTCCGGAGCTGGCACTGATGGTCACCACGCTGGGCGAGGCCTTCTGGGCGGCGGCCGTGACGGCGTTAACGCTCTCGGTGTTGTTGACGATCACCGGGCTGATCGCGGCCTGGGCCGTGGTGGTCGCCCGTGCCGGGGCGTCGGGCCACAGGGCCGCCGCACCGGTGGCCGCTCCCCCGCCGAGCAGTCCGGCCGCCAGCAGGCAGGTAACGAAGACACCCGGACCTACCCGCTTTTTGTCCCGCGGCCGCGCCGTTTCTTGCACCGCAGCGGCGTGAGGGACAGGGGCGTGGCTGGTCTCCGTGTACATGGGTGGCTCCTCAGGGGTTCCGCTCCGTCGGTTCCCGGAGCTTTCCCCTCATCCTGTCCAGCCGGGCTTTGGCAGTTCTGTCCCGGTGCTGTGCGGAGCCTGTGAAGGCGGCGGACCGCCTAATGACGCTGCCATGTATAGCCGTGGATCACACAATTGGCCTGTCGCTTCGGGTCAATGTAACGTTTGTGTCACCGGTTGGCGCACACGCCCGACAGAACAGTCGGGGTCCCCGTTCGTGTGGTAAGTCCCCAGGGGGCAGCGGCCTTTGCTTTGCCTCAGACCGCGCCCAACTTTCGGGCAGGACTCGTTTCCCGGCGGCCTGCCCGTTTCGCACCCCCGAAGAGGATTTTGTTCTCATGCGCAGGAAATGTCTGCTGTCCGTTGCCATGCTCTCGGTTCTGCTTGCCACCTCGGCATGTGAGGCAGGTACCGCCGACCCGGCGTCATACCCCCAGCCTGCAGGCTCCGCGGCCGCCGGCACCGGCGGCAGCTACAGCACCGGGGCGGGTTCCACCGAGGGGCCGGAAATCGGGGTTTCCCAGTGGAATGCTGCCGAGGCCGTAAAGAGCGCTGAGGCGAAGGCGGCTGAAGACGCCCAGGCTGACGCCAAGGCAGCGGCCGCTGAGGCTGCGGCAGCGAAAGCAGCTGCTGCTGCCAAAGCAGCAGCCGCGGCCAAGGCAGCAGCAGCCGGGAAGGCCGAAGCGGCCAGGGAGGCCGCCGAAGCGGCCCAAGCTAAGAAGGCAGCCAAAGCCGCCGAAGCCAAGAAGGCTGCCGCTGCCAAAAAAGCCGCGGAAGCTAAGAAAGCAGCCGAGGACGCCGCGGCCAAGAAGGGCGCGGCCCCGGTTCCAACCAAGACACCACCGGCTGTCGACCCCGGCTTCAGGCAGGTCGATCCCGTCCCTACAGATCCCGCGACGGCTGGTGACGAGTGCGGTCACGCCGAACATCACGGAAACCACTCCTGCCGCGACGATCATGAGGCAGGCCGTGGCGACGGTAGGTCGGACGAAGCGCAGAACCGCGGCGGGAGCCCCGATCCGGACGGTACGAATGGCTGAGCCGCGCGTGTAGCCGGCGGCCACTCGCGTCCCCTTGCCAGCTATTGGAGCAGCTGTGAGTTGTCAGCAGACACTGCTCTCGACTGCGGGGATTATAAAATCGCCAGCAGGTACAACCCCGCGCAGATCACTGTCACTACGGCAAAGACAGCCACGATCCCAACGAAACCCCACTTTGTGCTCATGATTTCTCCCAATCCCAGGCGGGCACATATGCCCTAGTTACTTCCATTTGCACTTTGATACTCAAAAATGTGAATTCCATGGGAAACAGCCCTGCGTTCACCCCTATTCGCTCCGAAGGGCCCGGACGGAGAACAAGCGACCAGATTATCCAAGCGCGACGAAGGCGCAGCGGTGCGCGATTACAGCGCTCGGATGGATTTCCCATGGCCAACGGCCTAATCCGGCGTCAGCCCACCAGAGCTCTTCGCCGGCGCTGTCCAGGCGCGTCGAACAGACTGGAAAGCGACTATCCGAGCGTCATAAGTTCGGATTTTTCATTCTTTTGCTTTGATTGTGACTGCGCTTCATCGCGCAGGTAGACGTGTAAGGACAGGAAAGGGTGCAGATCCCGTACTTCTCTTATCCGCACCGAGGCTCCCCCAGCTGGCCTTGCCGCTACTTCGCCCCTGTGACTAGAGGACTTGAGATTTACCTACCCTAGGTGAAGTGCAACTAGCTCGCACCCCTATTAAGTACTCGTTTTTCGGCCTCCCCTATTACTTGGTTGCGCGGATACGCACTGACCAGCCGATATGTCCTCATGGAACTACAACTGGCCGCGAATAAGGAACCGCCCGGACAACCGGGCGGTTCCTTATGCTCTGCCGAACTTTCATGCAGGTTGATCTGTCCCCCGATCATCGGATCGAGTCCAGTGGCGAAGCGGGTTTCCGGCCCACCGGCTGTGCGCCGGAACAGTTTCGGCGCGCATTACGAGTGAAGCCCCACCTACGACCGCACCCGGGCCCAGCGAGCTCCCAGGCAGCACGATGCTGTTGGGCCCGAGGCTGGAGTGCTTCCCCAAACGGATTTCGTCCAGGCGCATGATGCGGTCATGAAAGAGATGGGTCTGGAGAACACAGCCGCGATTGACACTGGCGCCGTCCTCTAAACGGATGAGATCGAACTCGGGCAACCAGCGGGTTTCACACCAAACACGCCTGCCAACCTTCGTGCCCATACAGCGCAGCCAGAGGTTGAACAGCGGAGTGCCAATACTCATGCCGACCAGCCCTGCAACTGCCAGCGACTCAGAGAATACGTCAGCGAGTTCATTGCGCCATACGAAGGAGGTCCACAGCGGATGCTCCGAGCATTTGAACCGTCCCATCAGCATCCACTTGGCCACCAACGCCACAAGGCATGAAACCACCCCGGTGGCCAGCAGGACAGGACCGGACAGGAGCAGAAGCATTGACAGACCGGCCTGAAGGTACAGGGACGCCAGGACATAGGTGGCTGCCAGGGCCAGCCACCCGGCAATGATCGCAGGAAGAATTCGGCAGGCTTCGACGGCACCCCGGGCGGCCACAAGATGCGGCGCAGGATTGTAGGTGCGGGACGAGTCGCTGTGGTCTTGCGGGCGTGACAACGGAGCGGGTGGCAGACCGAACCACGACGACCCCTCCGGGAATTCCTCCGGGGCGGATGACAGGACGGCTATCAGGGAGTGATTTGGGACGTTCCGGTCAGGGCCAACGGTTGCGGAGTTCCCCACGAACGATTTCTCGCCGACGCTGGCATGCCCGAGATGGAGCCAGCCGCTGCGGACCCGCTTAAAAGAGACCATCGAATGATCCGCGAGAAAGCTGCGGTCATGAAGCGTCGTCAGGTGGGGCATGGTTTCCACGGTCGATATCTCAACGCGCTGTCCCACCCGTGCCCCAAGGAACCGCAGCCAGGCGGGGGTCAGCAGGCTCGCATAAAGACCGTAGGCTGAGACCCGGGATCGGGTCAGCAGGACCTCGGTCAGCCATGCTGCCCACGCTGAGGCTCCCGTAATGGGTTGGAATCCGGGCTTCAACAGTCGGCTGAGGCCCCTGACCACCCAGGCCGTCAGCATCAGATACAGTCCAAAGCCGGCGACGATGGCTACCGGGCCTCCGGCTGCCAGGATCAACGCGGCCTGGTCAAGACCGGTGCTTCCTTGTGTTGCGACCAGCAGCAAGAGCACGCCGGGCAAAGCAGACACCGCCATGACAACGCTTAGGCCAACCAGCGACAGCGGGTACAGAAGGTGGATGCCGAATGACCGCCGTCCGGACGGGCGGCGCACTGGCCACCCGTCGCCGGCCGCACCGCAGTGCTGCATCGGCGAGCCGGACCACAGCTGGTGTGCAGGGACGCGTCCGTTCACACAGGTGCCCGGATCCACTTCGGCGCCGGGTTCGATGTCGGCTCCGCACAGAAGGGTCGAACGGGCGCCAACCCTCGCGCCGCTGCCCACCTTTATTGGTCCGATGTGGAGCCGGTTGCCCTCGATCCAATGGCCGGCCATGTCAACACCGTGCTCGATGGAGGCGCCAGTTTCAATAACGGCCATTCCGGTCACCGGAGGCATTGCATCCAGGTGGACGTCCTTTCCGATCTTGCATCCCAGCGCCCGCCCATACATGGCGGCAAAGGGTGTTCCTGTGAGGGCACCGAGCGAGCAATAAGTAGCAATCCGCTCCGCGGCCCAAACTCGGAGGTGCACCAGTCCGCCTCGAGGATAGGTTCCCGGCCGTACTCGCAGCGTGAGAAGCCGTGCAGACAGGGCGGCCACCAGGAACCGGGAGGGGGCACTAAACAGGACGAACCATGCCACCAGAACCGGCAGGAGTGGCGGGTTCGGCACCCAGGGAACACCAACGAGGCGGAAGAGCAGCAGACTGATGATCGCAAGCCCCGTCACGTACTTCAGCCCCGTGATCCCATAGAACACCAACAAAAGCGGGTACTGCAGCAGCCCCGTCCACCACGGTGTGGCGGCCGCCCGGTGCTCGTTCTCGACTGTCGTTGCAAGACCATCAAGGTAACGCGCCATCGGACCCAGCGCAGAAGTGGCGTAGACATCGGCTATGGAAACCTGCGGATAATGCTTCCGCAGCATGGCCACGAGTTGCGCGGCCGCGACGCTGGCGCCCCCGAGAGCGAAGAAGTCGCTGTCCTCTGTCAAAGGCAGCGGGCCCAGCAACGACTCCCATTGTTCGGCGAGCCACTTCGCGGTGCCGCTGAGATGTTGTGGCTGGTCGGCACGGTGGTCCGGCACGGGCCACGGAAGAGCCTTCCGGTCGACTTTGCCTGAGGCTTTCAGTGGAAGCATCTCGAGGACACAGAGGTTGGGAACCAGTTGGGCAGGAAGCGAATCGAGCAACTGCAGCCTGGCGTTTCCGAGGTCAACTGTTGCGCTGGTCTCGGGCGCCAAATACCCCACAAGAACCTTGTTGCCGCTCTCGGTGGTTTGCACAGCACACGCCGCGGCCGCCACCCCCGCCAGTCGCGACAGGGCCGCGTCAACTTCACCAAGCTCCACGCGGCGCCCGGCAAGTTTTACTTGGTCATCGGCCCTGCCTTTGAAGACGAGGCCGGCGGGGTCTGCCTGTACAACATCGCCGCTTCGGTACGCGCGGTCCCACCCGAGGCTTGGCATCGGTGCGAACTTCTCGGCGTCCTTTTCGGCGTCCAGATAGCGTCCCAGCCCCACACCACCGATGATGAGCTCACCCTCTTCACCCCATTTGACGGGCCGCCCGGCATCATCCACCACAGCGAGGAGCCATCCCGGCAACGGAAGTCCAATGCGTACCGGCTGTGAACCGTCGTACCTGGCCCCGCAGGCGATCACTGTTGCCTCCGTTGGCCCATAAGTGTTCCACACTTCACGGTCCGGCCCTGCCAAGCGGCTCATCAGCTCAGAGGGACAAGCTTCGCCGCCGAAAATGAGAAGCCGAACATGCTCAAGAGTGTCGGCGGGCCATAGCGCGGCCAACGTGGGCACCGTAGAAACCGCGGTTATTTTGCGCTGTGCCAGCCAGGGGCCAAGGTCTTCGCCTGACCGGACGATGGCTCTGGGCGCCGGAACGAGGCAGGCGCCGTTGCGCCAGGCGAGCCACATCTCCTCACAGGAGGCATCAAAGGCGACGGACAGGCCAGCCAGGATCCGGTCACCAGGGGCAAGGGGCTTCGCTGAACAGAACATCCCTGCCTCGGCGTCCGCCCATGCGGCGGCCGACCGGTGCGATACGGCCACACCCTTCGGCTTGCCAGTCGACCCGGAGGTGAAGATGATCCATGCATCGTCATCAAGGCCAGGGACCCTTAGTGATCCTGTTCCCGCAGCACCCGGCCTGGATGACACTTCCAGGTGGTCCCCGATGACCGCGCAGACCCCGGCCTCCGACCACACAACGTCAGCACGGTCATCCGGGTCATCTGCGTCAACGGGAACGTAGGCCGCTCCTGAGGCCAGGGTTCCGAGAATGGCCACGTAAAGGTCCGCGCATCCGGACTGCGCCCTAACGCCTACCCGGTCACCGGCTCCGATATCCAGGCTCCGCAGCCGTTGGGCCACGGCATCGATAGCGAAGCCCAGTTCCCTATACGTCAGCGGGACTGTTCCGTCGTCGATTGCCAGTGCGTCGGCATGGGTCCGGATGGTTTCCCGGATGATGTCCATCAGGGTCCGAGGCGGATGGGCCTGGCAGGTCTGAAATACCGCCGCCTCAGATTGAGGCCGGATGCCATGGTCCAATTCATCAATGAAATGGACGCAGCCGGATTCAACAGGTTTTGCTGGACCCGCAGCGCGCAGGACTTGCTGTGGATGCGAAAGATGATTCTTTTCAACCGGTGTGGAAGTGGACCGGCCTGCCAGCCGTGCCTTGTACGGCATGGAGAGCAGCAGCTTGGAGTTGGTCGCGTTTTGTCTGTGGGTCCGATTACGGTGTGCAAATAACAAGCCTGCGCTTCGTCGCTCGGCTGTATGTTTTCCCATTCTGGATTCCGATCTACTTGCTGGTACAGCTCGCCGGGGCTGCGCTCGGGCGCACGGCTCCCTGGGAGGATGTGGCCGACCGCTTTTGGGCGCGTTGGGATGGCGCCATGGGCCTAACCTGCTTGGGCAGGCCTCTAGCCTTGGCGGGTGGTGTTCCGGCGGAATTGGCTGATTTAAAGGAGCACCGGCAGAACTAGGCCGGCAGGCTGCTCACGTGATGATGGCCGAGCTGGGCGGCGTAGGCCCTGCAGGCCATCAGATCCTCCATAAGGAGTTCGTACTCCCGGGCGCTGAGGTCTACGAGCGGTGAACGGACGGGGCCACCTGGCAACCCCAAAGACCTGAGTGCCGCCTTCGCTGATGCTGATCCAGGGCACCTGAACATGCCGGTGTAGATGGACATCAGGTCACGGTGGATGGCCAGGGCATCGGCCACTCTTCCACTCAGGTAGTGATTCATCATGGCCCGCAACTGGTCGGCCACTACATGACCTATCACGGAGACAAAGCCCGAAGCCCCCACCGAAAGGAGCGGCAGGTTCATGGCGTCATCGCCGGAGTAGTAGGCCAGACCGGTGTGCTTCAGTACCCAGGAAGTGGAGCCCAGGTCGCCCTTGGCGTCCTTCACAGCAACTATGCGCGGATGTTCGGCAAGCGCCACGAGGGTTTCGGCTTCAATGGCGATACCCGTCCGTTTAGGAATGTCGTAAAGCATTACAGGCAGTGCAGTCGCATCAGCAACGGCACGGAAATGCTGGATGAGGCCGGCTTGCGTAGGCCGGCAATAATAGGGAGCGACGACGAGCAACCCGTCCGCGCCCAGACCGGCGGCCATTTCCGCCAAGGCTATGCTGTGGCGGGTGTCGGCCGCCCCTACCCCGGCGATGATCTTGGCTCGTCCGTTGGCGACATCGACAGCTTCGCTGACGACTGCGGCTTTTTCCCGGTCCGTGGTCGCGAAGGACTCACCGGTGGTTCCGTTGACGACGACCCCATCGTTCCAGCCTTCCCTAATCAGCCACTCCACCAACTCCGGGATCCCGTCGTGGTCCAGCTTTCCCTGGCCATCGAACGGAGTCACCATTGCCGTTAGAACTGCTCCGAATTCTTCAGTCGCCATGGTGCACATCCCCGCCGCGGCGGCAATTCCCTCGTGGTGGTCTCGGGGTTGCTCCCCGCTGTACCAATTGCTTCTGCCGTCTGTGGATCATGGTCATTCACCTACCAAAATATGTACGCGATTAAACTGCTGCTGAGCAGGCCAGCAAAGGTTCCAGAGAATGAAAGTCAGCTTCTATACTGGCGTCCAAAGAAGCCGGGGCGCATTAGGAAACTTGTCCTAAGACAGAGTTCACCCCTGTAGCTGCTGTCTGCTTTTGTTTATCCAAGCGCGACGAAGGCGCAGACGCGCGATCACAGCGCCTGGATGCATTTCCCATGGCCAACGGCCTAATCCGGCGCCAGCCCACCCGAGGTTCTTAGCCGGCGCTTTCCCTGCGCTTCAAAACAGACCGGAAGGCGAGGATCCGAGCGTCGTAACTTCGGATTTTTCTTTCTTTTGCTTCGATTGTGACTGCGCTTCATCGCGCAGGTAGACGTGTAAGGACAAGAAAGGGCACAGATCCGTTTACTTCCATTATCTGCACCGAGGCTCCCCCAGCTGGCCTTGCCGCTACTTCGCCCCTGTGACTAGAGGACTTGAGGTTTACCTACCCTAGGTGAAGTGCAACTAGCTCGCATCCCCGGTGAGTACTCGTTTTTCGGCCCCACGCATTACTTGGTTGCGCGCATCCGCACTGACCAGCCGGTATGTCCTTAGGTACCTATAACGGGCCGCGTAATTAAAGGCACGTCACTTATCTATAAGAAGGCGTCAAAATGCATTGAGTCGTAATCGAGGACGGTACGAAGACTAAGTCGGCCCCCTATACAGAGTTCAACCGGCAGCCTTCAGCGGTGAGATGCCGCGTCCTCTGCGATTTCCGCCTCGGTTGCCGCCCTGACCGAGGCGGCAAGCGTCGTGTCGTTGCGCGAGATGGCGTAGTGCACCACGGCCGCAAGGGCGGCTCCGATGAACCACGAGAAGGCCGAGAGGGCGCCAAAGACGGGGACGAGAGCAATAACCACTGCGGGCACGGCGGAGACGACGAATGAAATGTCCGCCTTGCGGTTCCAGCCGCCCGTGTAGGTGTAGTAGCCCTGCTCGATGAAGAGGTCCGGCACCAGCACGTGCTGTTTGCGGAGCACGTAGTAGTCCACCATGATGATTCCGAACAGCGGGCCGAGCAGCGCACCCAGGCCGCCGAGGAACAGGTTGATCACCACGGGGCTGTTGAAGAGGTTCCAGGGCGTAATCAGGAGGGCGATCGTTGCGGCGATCAGGCCGCCCCGCTTGAAGTCGATCTTGGATGGCCAGACGTTCGCCAGGTCGTAGGCCGGCGAGACGAAGTTTGCCACGACGTTGATTCCCAGCGTCGCCACAGCGAAGGTCACGGCGCCGAGCAGCAGGGCCCAGATGCTGCCGATCCGCCCGACGATCTCCACCGGGTCGTAGATGTACTCCCCATAGAGCTGGAAGGTTCCCGCCGTGACCACCACGGAGACCACGGAGAAGGCAATGAAGTTCACGGGCAGTCCCCACAGGTTCGCCGTGCGCACCGCCTTGCGGGTCGGGGCGAAGCGGGAGAAGTCGCAGAAGTTGAGCATCAGGGTGGAGAAGTAGGTCACGGTCAGCGCGACGGCGGCAAAGAAGGCGTGCGTGGTGCCCCACTGCGCAGTTCCTCCCGGCAGGTCCAGGGACAGGTTCCAGCCTGCATTGACCAGAATGTAGATGACCAGGAGGCCCATCACCGCCCACACGGCCGGGCCGGCCCAGTCCTGGAATCTCCGGATCGTCTCCATGCCGTTCCGGAGCAGCAGAAGCTGCAGCGACCACATCAGCAGGAAGGCGAGCCAGCCGAGGGTGGATTCACCCAGGAAGTTGTTCCGGGTCAGCCCGTCCAGTTCGGGCCAAATCTTCAGCGCGATGATGATGACGGCGCGGGAGGCGAGCCACGTCTGGATGCCGTACCAGGCGATGGCGACGAGGGCACGGAGGAGGGCCGGGAGGTTGGCTCCGAACGTGCCAAACGAGATCCGGGCGAGCACCGGGTACGGGACGCCGGTCTTCTGGCCTGCGTAGCCGGAGAAATTCATCAGGAAGAAAACGAGGATGATTCCCACAACCAGCGCCAGGAAAACCTGCCAGGCCCCGAGGCCCAACGCGAAGAGGCCAGCCGCGAAGGTGTAACCGCCGAGCGAGTGGATATCGGACATCCACATCGCAAACAGCGAGTAGAAACCCCATGTGCGGTGTTCGGCCGGCGCCAGGTCTTCGTTGTACAGGCGCGTACTGGCACCCGGGGGAATTGTGTGAGCCATGGAATCCTCACTTCCCTAATTCCGCATTCTGAAATTAATACTCTGAATGCATTACAGAAGGGCATCTGCCAGTGCTAATATACTCCCTTTTCACTTTTTATGGATCGGCGGGCACGCCCGGCAAGTGCGCGAGGGCCACAAGTGTACGTTCGCGCTTGGTGGGTTTTAGTCCCAGTTGGTGCCGGCTTGCGTGGCCGCGGAGAAGCCGCCCAGGCCGTTGCCGCGGTAGAGCCAGAGCGTGCCGTTGGTGTCCACGGACAGGATGTCCGTCCGGGCGTCGCCGCTGTAGTCGCCGCGGCCGGTGATGGTGGTCATGGAGTTCCAGCCGGATCCCAGCCGGACGCTGCTGCCGAAGCCGCCGCGGCCGTTGCCGGAGTAGCGAAACAGGACGCCGTCGGCGTGGCGTGCCAGGAGGTCGGCCTTGCGGTCGCCGGTCAGGTCGCCGGGGCCCACGACGGCGGTCATCGCGTTCCAGCCCGAGCCCACCTTGCTCCGGGCCAGCCAGCCGCCCCGCCCGTTGCCGGGGTAGAGCCAGAGGACGCCTGTGGTGTCGCGGGCCAGCACGTCGGCCTTGCCGTCGCCGTTGAGGTCGCCCGCGCCCACGATGGCGGTGAACCCGTTCCAGCCGGAGCCCACCTGCTTGCGGGCCAGCCAGCCGCCTGTGCCGTTGCCCGGGTACAGCCACATCGCGCCCGAGGCGTCGCGGGCCAGAACGTCCGCGCGCCGGTCGCCGTTGAAGTCACCTGGGGCCACGAGGGACGTCAAACCGTTCCAGCCGGAGCCCACCTGCTTCCGGGCCAGCCAGCCGCCGGCACCGTTGCCCGGGTAGAGCCACAGGAAGCCGGAGTTTTCGCGGGCCAGGATATCGGCCTTGCCGTCACCGGTGAAGTCCCCTGCGGCGAGGACCGCGGTGATGTGCAGCACGGCGGTGGCGGCGTCCAGCCGGCCGGTGCCGCAGCCCTGCGGGCAGTCGTCGGGCATGGGCCGTGCGGTGCGCTTAAGGCGGGCTTCGACGGCTGCGGGGGTCGCCGTCGGGCCCATCTGGGCCATCAGCAGCGCGGCCGCGCCGGAGACGTGCGGTGCCGCGGCGGAGGTGCCTTCGGCGAAGAAGTAGGCTTCCCGCCCGGCGGTCTGGTCGCCGTCGTTCAGGGTGGAGAGAATGCCGTTGGGGACGCCACTGTCCGGGTCGATGACGCTGGTGGGCCTCATGTCGCCGCCGGGGGCGGTGATGTCGACGGCGGATCCGAAGTTGGAGTAGGGCGCCAGGGCGCCGGTGCGGCCACTGGCGGCGACGGCGATGACGTTGTCGCAGTTTGCCGGGCTGGAGGTGGAGGCGTCCGCCATCTCGTTGCCGGCGGCCGCAACCACCACCGAGCCCCGGGCGGTGGCGGCGTCGATGGCGTCCTGGAAGGTTCGCGGGCAGACGGGGTTTTCGGGGTCTGTGCTGCCGCCGAGGCTGAGGTTGATCACGCGGGCCGGGTTGGGGTTGGCCGGCACACCGTCCACCGCGCCGCCGGAAGCCCAGATGATGGCGTCGGCGATGTCGGAAAGCTGTCCGCCGCAGGGGCCCAGTACGCGGACCGGCAGGATCTTGGCCTTGGGCGCGATGCCGGCGACGCCTTCGGCGTTGTTGGCGACGGCGGCGATGACGCCGGCCACATGGGTGCCGTGCCAGGAGGATGCCATTTCGAACGAACCACTGCTGCACTGGCCTGCGGTGGACCAGTCGCCCTCGTCCGTGGCGTCGGGGTCCCGGCCGTCGCCGTCGCGGGCGTCGCTGTCATCGGCGATCATGTCGTAGCCGGGGAGCATGTTGGCGTTCAGGTCAACGTGATCAGTCTTGCCGGTGTCGATGACGGCCACCACCTGGCCGGCGCCCTGGGTGACGTCCCAGGCGCGGGTGGCCTTGATGCCGCCGGTTTCTGCGGACAGGTTCCACTGCCAGGGGAAGAACGTGTCGTTCGGGTCCGCGGCTTTGGCCTGCAGCTTCACGTCCGGTTCGGCGTAGGCGACGGCGGGATCGGCGCGGAGGGAGGCGAGCAGCTTGTCGGCGTCGTCCTGGCCAAGTTCCTTGCTGGTGCGCACCACGCGCGCGCCGTTGACGGTGGCCCGCAGGTCCTGTCCGGTGGCGCCGAGCTTGGCGGCCGCACGGTTGAACGACTGGGCGCGCAGGGCGGAGGAGGACCGGCCGGCGCTCTTGTACTTCACGATGAACTGGTCCGTGGGCGCGGTGGAGACAGACGGCCGGCGCGGGATGGACGGCAGGTGGGGATCGCCGTCGGCCGCTGACGCGGGAGGCACAACGAGGGCCGATGCCACCAGGCCGGCGATGCCGGCGGACATGATGGCAGCAGAGAAGCGTGTTCGGCGCGTAAGTGACATCGAGACCATCCTGTACGGCGCCCCAGCCGCTGGTGCCGGGGCGCAGTTATGAGTCGCGGCCCCCGCCGCGTTCAGGATCGAGTTTAGCGGCAGTGCCCTCGGGCACGGTATAGCGGGTCCTGTCGTCCCGAAATAGTTACGCAGGTGCGACGCGGCCAAGTAACTGTCAGCGTGTCAGTGCCATCCAGACAACGGCTGCGGTCGCCAAGGCCAGGAGCACGAGTCCAACGTAGGAAAGAACCTTCAGCCGGCGTTGCCGCACCTGACGCTGTTGAAAACGCTTGAGATTCGGCTTGCCCATGCTGCCCGACGCTACGCGGAAGTCCTTGGAGTTACCTTGGACAGCACTGTGGCCGATGTCAGTTGCTCACCAGAACCTTCTCGGGCTCAGGCGTGTCCGCCACGGGGCCGCCACTAGGGCGCCGGTTCCTGAGCCGGGCCTCAACGGGGCGCTCAAAGAACGTGTACAGGGCGCCGGCGAGCGGGATGGAGACGGCAATTCCGAGGACGGCATACATGGCCCGCTCGGCAAGGGTCTCCGGGCCCAGTTCCAGGGCACCCCGCAGCACGAGCTCGTGGACCAGGTACAGCGCGAAGGACCATTCGCCCAGTTTCACCATGGCCGGGGCGCTGGCGAAGGTGGGCCCGCTGCCGGTGCGGTCTCGTTCGGCATAGGCAGCGATCAGGAGGGCGAAGCCGGGAATGCAAAGGGCGCCCGACAGCGGCCCCGCAGTATGCCAGGGCGCGATGCCGTCGACCACCTCGAGCAGGAGAAAGGAGCCGATGGCCGCCGCCGCGCCGGCGCGCAGGCCGAAGCGGGGCCTCCAGCCTTTCCGCATCGCGACGGCGAGGCAGATGCCCACGGTGAACTCCGCGATCCGGAAGGCTGGGAACGTGTAGAACAGGGCGCCCCAGTCGAAGCCGGGGGCAAGGGCGAGCAGGAGGGAGATGAGGGAGGCAGCGGCGGCAAAGACCGCGGCGCCGATCCGGAGGAGCTGCCCCGGTTCGAGGCGTGACAGCCGCACCGCCAGGAAAGGGAACACTGCGTAGAAGAAGGCTTCGCAGGAGAGCGACCAGGACACCCCGTTGTAGGCGTAGACCCACTCCTGCTGGCCGAGCCAGGCCTGCACCAGCAGCAGCGAGGCAATGAGCCTGGGCAGCGACTGGTCACCCTGGGAAAAGAAGGCAAGAACGACGGCGGCCGCAGCGGTGAGTGCATGCGGCGGCCAGATCCGTGCGAACCGGCGCCAGTAGAACTGGCGCTTGGAGGTGCTTGGCTTCATGGACCAGGCCAGCACGAAGCCGGACAGCAGGAAAAAGAACGTCACGCCCGTCTGCCCCATGGACACCAGCGGGTACATCTCCGGCACCAGCGTCACTGCCGCGTGATACAGAACCACGAGCATGGCGGCAATGAACCGCAGACCTGTCAGTGAATCAAGGCGGGTGCGTGAAATGGTTTTTCCTCCAGGGGTGACGGCAATAAGCCGTCTAGTCTACCGGGCGGGTTTGAGCCATCGCTCTTCACTGCATTTACGGTGCTTCCGCTGTATCAACCAGCAGTGCGGCCGACGCGCAGGCAGCTCCCATCGACACAGCGGCATTGAACGCATACGTTCCCGTTACGGAAATGCGCGGTGTTGGGCTTAGCAGCCTTGAACCTCGAAGCCAAGGTCCCGACGTCCCAGCTTCCGGACTTTTCTACCACCTTGCAAGATTCGATGGGCCGCTTACACCTGCCCGAAGACCTTGGCAGCGCTAAACGCGACGTTTGACGCCGCCGAACTTATAAGCAGGGATCCATCGTTTTCCTCCCGACGGGCGTCTACAACGTGAGGAAATGGGTTCGCCATGCCTGGACGATCGGTGATCCTGCGGAGCGCAGGCACAGCCGACACGTCGTCCAACCCCACCGGCACAGTCTTTTATGCCAGTACGCAGACTGGACCGGATGGGTGCCGCCGACCAGCGCCTTCACGGCCAAGGTCCGACACAGCGACTTCCTGGTGCGCGGATCCGGTATGGCCGACCCGACCAAGGCGAATGCCGGGATGAAGTTCGACGCCATGTCCTCACCACCTTCGTGGACATCACCTGCGGGACACAGGTGGCCCGTGTCTCGACATCAACCCCACGCCGGGCAACGGCTTCTACCTGTGTGACATGGAGCCCCTGACTCCCACCACTGCGGGTGCGAAGGCCAATGATGTCCCGTACTTCCGCGCCATTGAAGCGAACGGGAACAGGTTCCGGGGCATCGGTCTGCCCTCCATCCTCACGACAGCGGACGTGGGCGTGTCCGGTGCGGTGGTCATCGCGGGCAGTGCTTCCTACTCGGGTCATGACAACCTGTACGACGCCTGGTGGCTCAAGAACCTGCACGTCCCGGACGGCGGCACGCTGGTGGCGCACGCCAACAACACCAACGCCATTCGTGACTTCCAGCGGTTCGACGTGTTCAAGGAGGATGACGCGGCGGGGACCAGCTACTTCCGGTTCACCGCACCGGCTGTCCCGGACACTGGCGGTAATCTCCTGACCGGCGTCACTCCTGGCAAGGGCACCAACACCAACGATCTGGACATGGGCGTTGACATGCAGCAGCCCCGCAACCGGGGCACGGCACGACGGGTTACCGCGGCACCAACGTTGTCATCGCGGCCGACGAGACGAACATCGACGTGAACCTCGTCGGCACTGTCTCCACCGCCCCGGATCCCGCTGTCTTGGACGACAGCAAACAGCCCCACCAACACCACACGGGATGCCTACCTCGGGGTGAACGCGGCGAGGGTACGAGGATCATTACCTGACGTTAATACGGCCCCGCCAACATCGCACCGTCAACGTCCGCGCTGGCGGCGGGCACGCTGCTGGCGATCCCGTTCTACGTGCCCAACGGTTTCACGGCCAACAGTATCGAGTGTGAGGTCACGACCGTAGCCGCGGGTGGCACCATCCGGATGGGCATCTACACGGACAACCGCTCTACCGACGTGCCGGATGCCCTGCTGCTGGACGCTGGCACGGTGGACCCCGCGACAACTACGGGAGTGAAGGCGATTGCGATCAGCCAGCATCTGGAACCGGGCCTGTACTGGCTCGCCCTGGTCGCGCAGGGCGGTGCCCCGGCCATTCGTTCCGTGTGCAACGTGCCACTTCCCCCGGTTGCTGCAACGACGTTCGTTGGCACGTCCGCGACGGCGGCGCTCAACTGCACCCACATGACCGGCGTAACCGGCGCGCTCGGCACGGGCAGGAGCAAACGCTTCGGCTGGCGAGCCGAAGATCATGGTGAAGGCCGTTCAGCCCTGAGAGTGCGCCAGTGCTTTGTCTTTGCGAACGAGGTACTGGCGCCCCCTCGGCGGGACCGGCAGGGGCTTAGCCTTCGGCAGGGACCACCCGAACGCAGCCCACAGGGCGGCGATGATAATCAGACGCGGCCCCACTCGGGAGGCGTATGTGAAGGTCCCGCCCCACAGCAGGTCAACGATGCTGGCCCCCAGGATCGTGACCGTAGCGAGCATTAGCAGGCCGCTGATCGTGGACACGGCAGTCGGCTGACGGTTCACCAGCAGCCCGTCGAGGCGATTCACGAACCAGCCGTAGACGGGCACCATGAGGACAAGGCCGAGGACTCCGAAGCCGTACACCCATTCGCCATAGAACAGGGCCAGCTCGGAATGCCCGGACCCGGCAAGGTCAGGCCGGAACAGGTCAGCGAGCTCCGCCCCGAATCCTACGGGCTTAGTCGGCCAGACCTCGCGGGGCACCATCGACACCAGCGACGAGAAGAATGTCTGCCCCCACGTGTATGTCAGCTCGCCTGCAGTGTTCATGTCCAGCAGTTGTGCGAAGCGGGCGGCCGGGCCGATCACGGAACCGAGGCCGGTCACGTTGTCCGCTTGGTTGGGGTTTAGGGTCGCTGTGAACTCGGCGCGGGACGCTGCAAGGTAGGCGAGGCCCGGCACGATGCCGACCAACAGCCCGGCCTTCACGGCCCGCTTGCCCCACCGGTGGGAGGCCAGCAACGCGAGGGCCAGAGCGAGGGAGCCGAGCTTGATCCTGCCGAAGCCACTGAAGATGAACTCCATGTAGGCGAGGAACGCTAAGCCGATGACGACGTAGACGAAGACAATCTTCTTCTCACGCCGCAGGGCAGACAGGGCGAACAGCACGATACCCAGATAGGCGGCCCCCTCCACGAAAGGGTTAGCGGCAAGCGAGGTCTGGGAAGCGGCGACAGCGGAGCCCAGCATCAGCAGGCCCATCCACATGCCCCACTGCGCAACCTTGGGATCGACCGGCTGGACCACTACCTCTGTCTGAGGTCGGGGCTTCCAGGCCAGATAGTACCACAGCAGGTGCGTCACGAAGGCAATGTTTAGTGCGGGGACGAGGCTCACGTCCGACAGTCCTAAGCCTTTGTCGAACAGCAGCGCACAGCCTGGGAAGAAGATGAACAGACCCGCGGTGAACAGGGCGATGCCCGGTGCGGTGATGCGCTGCTTCCCGTCTGCCCAGAAGCCGCTGGCGCAGAACAGGATGCCGAGCGCGCCTAGGGTGAATTGGACGGTCTGCCAGTCCATACCGAACCCGCTCAGCAGGTTCACCAACGCGATGAGGACCAGCCATAGCGCCAGGGCCGGGGAAACCTTGCGCCTCATATGCCGAGGAAGTACACAGCGAGCATCACCGCGACCAGCGACGCCACGGCAACAGCAGCGAGGGTTTCGCGCATCTTGGCAGTAGGCTTCAGCCCCGGATACTGCGGGTACACCTCGCGTTCCCGCTCCGCCTTCCACAGGGCGAGGAAGCCGAAGAGGCCGGAAGCGTGCTTATCAGAAGTGGATGAGTCCCCCATATGCATGGGCCAATCCTACCTTCCCACCGGCTAGCCCTGGGTGTGAACGCAACCCTCAGCGATATAGGCATCATTGATTGTTTGGTGGCGGGTGAACATTGATTTCCCGGAAGGCCAGTTCGTGTAGAAGGCTGCGGTCCCGTTCACGGAGGTAAGGTCGGGGCCGGGCTCGATCGTGGGTGAGCCAAAGACCGCGACTATCCCCCCGGAAAGGTCTGCTCCAGGCTTGAAGTTCACCGCGATCAAATACCAGCCGCTGACGTAGGGGCCTTCAGGCTTCAGCGCAACACCCATCACCGGAATGAACTCACTCGGGTCCTTCGCCCCGGACGCAACAGCCGCCAGCGCCGGCTTAGACAAGGTGATGCACCGGTCGTTAGGGACGATCGTGTTCTTCTTCGGAGGCTCTGGCGCGGACGAAGTAGGCATAGTCTCCGGCATGACTGGCTCCGTCGCATCACTGCAGGTGGCGACACGGCAGCTTAAGCCCGACGATTCCTGCGGGGCACACCCCGAAAGGGCCACCATCGCTACCGATAGAAGCCCGGTCGTCAGTGGCCCCCCACGAAAAGTCATGAGGTCGATCCTACCGGCCCCACGAGGCAGCTCAGCCTGGTACCCAAGTACTGAGAGCTACCCTGAGGTAGCATCCACGTAGGCCCCCACTGATAATCGGGTACCGGCCACGGTGGTTGATGCAGCTCCCCAACGAATACCTTCGTCACATGGACAGGGAGTCTCTAGGGAATAGTCAGCCGACATCTGGCGAGGATGCCGTCGTTAAACGTCGCGGGCTTCTCAGATTCGGGACTATGGTAACTGCCTTGACCGGCGCCACGGCGATGTCCGTCACCACCGCCAACGCCGCCACGACCGACCAAGCCATCGCGTACGTCCCCGTTGCCGAGAAAGGGGCCGCACAAGGTGTAGCCACTCTGGATGCTGCTGCGAAAATCCCGCCGGCACAGATTCCTGACCTTTCCGCCATCTATGCGCCTGAAGGCGGGGGTAGGCCCGTTGGTAAGGGCGAACTGATCGTCAACGTCCGCGACTATGGAGCCGTTTGCAATGGCATCGACGATGACAGTGCGGCGCTTCAATCCGCCATCGCCGCCGCATCCGGCGGGGTGGGTATACCTGCCGTTACGATCCTTATTCCTGGCACACTTCGGATCACCAAGACCATCCTGATCGCGCAGAAGGGCGTAACGCTGATGGGGCGCGGTATTGGTAACCCGTCAAACTTCGTGCCATCGCCTAGTGCCGCATCGGTCATCCGTTGGGATGGGCCGGCCGGCATCCCGATGTTTACCATTACCGATTCTCGTTTCGTTTCCGTGGAAAATATGCTGGTCCTTGGCAATGTCACTAACCGCCCCTCGGACGGGTTCTATTTCAACTCTGCTGGCGGCTCCATTGGCACGAACGCGGAGATCAAATTCAGCAGGGTCACGATCGGGGGATTCCCTTGGGCGACCCCAGCCACCCCCTCGGGCACGATGGCCATGGACAACGGAATCCGCTTTGGAGGCGCGAATGCGAACAACGACCAGATGAGCTTCCAGGACGTCGTTCTGTCCCAGTGCACTGTGGGGCTGGCCTTGCCCAACAGCCAGTCAATATGGGGAGAGAGCCAGAACGTCTGCTTCAATGCTTGCGGAATCGGGTTGAAGACCAGCGCACAGCACACCCTTTATAATGCCACATTCAACGCCTGCGGCATCGACGTCCAACTGGACAGCACCGCGAAAGTCGATGTGTGGGGATGGTGCAGCGAGGGTTCCAGACAGATATTCAACATCACCGGGCCTGGTGCGCTATCGGTTGACGGCGCAGTGTGGACGGTTCAGGCCGTCATGCAAGGCAAGGCGAATATTGCCATCGCCCCGATGCTGGGTACGAACCTATCCATCCGCAACGTGGCCATCAACTACCAGATCACGCCGAAGCCGCCCCTGGTTATCCGGGGCACATACGCTGTCAGCCCATACCAGATCAGCATCGTCAACTGCTCCGGCTTGGACTTGACCACAATGGACATTCAGGGTTATGCCGCAGCAGGTAAAACATACGTGGATATCAGCACGCAGGGCCTAACCCTCAACACCACGATCACTCGGAAGCCCCTAAGCACCTACATCGGGCCGGTAGTGAAGTCCGGCAACTACACCCTCATCGATGGTGAATGCGCCCCGCTGGTGACGAATGGGGCAGCTGTAACGATCACGCTGCCCGACCCAACGACGGTCACGGCCGGGCGTACCCGATTCACAGTCAAGAATATCCATACCAGCAACGCGAAAGTTGTGAGCGCTGGAACATTCAAAACTATCGACGGCGCCGCTTCCCACACCCTAATCCGGTGGGCGAAGGCAACCTACTTCAGTGACGGAAAGCAGTGGCTTTCGCTATGAGTGCCGGCGGATAGATAAGACCGGCCATGTCCTCGGCGACCTTTGTCGATATCGCCGTGCGCGATACGGGTGGCCCGTGCATTGGCATCAACCCGTCTCCAGGCAGCGGTTTTTACGTCTGCGACATGGAGCGACTGACGCTGAACATCCCGGTTGGAGCTAAGGCGAACGATGTCCCGTACTTCCGTGCCATCGAGGCGCGAGTATGAGGTCACAACCGTTGCGGCCCGCAGCACCATCCGACTTGGCATCTACACGAACAACCGCTCACTGGACACCCCCGACGCGGTACTCCTGGACGCGGGAAAGTGGATTCCGCGACGGCTGTCGGCGTCAAGGCGATCCGATCGGCAAGCGGTTGGATCCGGGCTTGTACTGGCTTGCAGCGGTCGCACAGGGCGTCACGCCGACAGTCCGCTCGGTGGGTAACGCCGGGCTGCCTCCGGTTGCGTCCACGACGTTCGTAGGCACGTCCGCTACCGCTGCGCTCAACCGTTCGTACATGACCGGCGTCACGGGCGGTCTCGGCATCTGGGTCGGGGCGAACGCCTCGGCTGGTGGACCGAAGATTATGGTGAAGGCAGCTTAAACCGGGGGTACGACAGCGGCGTGTCCTTGCAAATGAGGTACACTGCCGAGCTGTGCCCTACATTCTCCAACTCCAACCGCTTGGAGACTTACTATAACCGTGAGCATTGGCGTACAGGGTTTCAAGGTGGGCAAATCCAAATAAGACCGACGAGCAGCGGGAACTTTCGGCAGGCCGCCCACCCCGATTGGGACGGCGGCACGCCGATAGCCGCTGCCAGTTAGCCGGTGTCAAGCCAACACAGCCGCTGGAGATGATCTCCAGATGGGTGAGGAGTGCTGGACCGATCGGCACGTAGGCGCTTAGAAAGCTCTTCTGCCGACGCTTGACCAAGCAGTGCCGCCCGCTTGTGCCCGCAAGCCACCGGAGTCCGCTCAAAAACGAAAGAACCGCGAGACGGTCTCCGGCGTGCCTCACCATCTGCGTGCCCAAGTTGCGTGGGCAGATTTTACCTGTTTGGCAGCGAGGAAGCCCCGTTCACAGCGATCTCATTCAGCTTTAGCCATATGGTGCGCATGAAACCTTCACTATCAGCGCGGACAACGCAAGACCTGACGCCCCGCGCGTACCAACGCTCGACCAGTATGTCCCCTCCTGCACATCTGGTTATGAACACGTCGTGCGCGACCCACACTGCACCACCTTTGCATCCAAACAGCGCGACTGGAATCTTCACCTCGTTGCCCATATCCAAAGCTAGGCAGCCGGTGGCAGCAAGGACATCAGTAGTCAGTACCTGTATTTCATTGCCCCGAACACCCGACTACTTGCATGCTGGCAGGCCCAAAAGATCCGGTCGTGCTCCTGACCCCGCCGTACTTCGCTGACCCTGTCTCCACGGGAAGCGTTGACACGGCGGAACTTCTACTCGCTCATCAGCTGTCAAACTTTAGCGGTACCCGTCCACGATCGCGGCTGCGATCTCCTTGTACGCCCTGCGCGTCTCGGGCTTCAGATGATCGAGTGTCACAAGGTCACCGTCAGCAACTCCCCTGTCGTGTGGCACAGCGATGAGCTCGCGGCACATCCCCGCAAGGTGCTCCTCGATCGCGTCTTTGTCCACACGGTTGGACACCTCATCCTTGTCCGTGATCACCACGATCGCGTTGCAGGCGAGGTCCTCGTACCCGTGGCCGGCGAGCCACTGCAGGGTGCTGCGGGCCCGCTTGGCGCCGCTTACGGCGTACCCAGCGGCGATGATCAAGTTATCCGCCGACTGAAGAATCCCACTCATCGCATTGTGTGTCACCCCGGTGCCGCAGTCAGTCAGCGCCACGGAGTAGTAGCTGGAGATGAGCTTGCGGATCCGCAGGTACTCCTCGGCGGTGAGCGAGTCTGACACCTCAGGGTCCTGCTCACCGGCAATGAGGTGCAGTCGGCCGGAGTGATGCATGTAGCGGGAAAGCTCTGTGAGCGAGTCGACGGAATCGATGTTCCTGAGCAGGTCAGTGATCGTACGCGGGGTGGCCTTCTGGTAGATGCCCTCACCCAGGGCACGTTCCACCAAATCGCCGGAGTCCGGATTTGCATCGATGGCGCAGGGCGGGTCGCCGCGGAACTCGGCGAGCGTAAGCCCGACGCCCACGGTGGTGGAAGTCTTCCCGATCCCGCCCTTGAGGCTGAGCACGGCGGTGTTATAGCTGCCCTGTAGCTGACGGGAAATCCGGCGGGCCAGCGCTTCCTCCTCGAGTTCCAGCGCACTCGGGCCGAGGTTCCAGGCCCCGCCGGTTGCCCGGTACAGGAAGCCGCGGAAGCCCTTCTTGGGGCGGGGCTTCTGTTCACGGACAAAGGACGTCAGCAAGGCGGTGGCGTCGGCTACCTGCACCTGAGACTCCGGGAGGCGTTCCTGAACGTTCGACGGCGGCGCTCCCGCCGGCTGGCGAGCTGGCGCCGGCGGCGCAGGGGGAATTTCTGACAGCGCGTCCGCTGCGGCGGCTGCTTCCGCCCAGGATGAGCTGCGGATGGGACGAGGCGGTGCGGTGGGCTCAGGTGTCACGGCGGGAAAGGTTCCTGTCCAAGCGTCGGAGCCATCGGCATTGCGGCGGCGGAAGCGTCGTCGGAGCTTGGGCTGCTCCTCGTCAGTGTCGGCCTCGGCTAATCGGTTGTCCGCTGGTTCAGGCATGGTTCAGTCCCCCCGGGCTCGCAACGCGTCCCGCTGCGGTGGTCGATTGGCTTGGTCAAAAACCCATTCTAAGTGCTGGCGTACACCGAAATGGTCAGCACCCTTGGCAGCCCACTCGGCAGTTGCCGACTGGATGACTTCAACTTTGAGTTAGAGCGGCGACCACCACACCGACAGTGACCATCAGGAGGATGCCCAATGCCACGTAGCCCCACCACCTGGGGCGGCTGCGGTGCGGGTTGATGTCAACGTATGGCACGCCTACTTCACCAGTCCATGGACAGGTGTGGGGCTGGAACCACCCGCGCAAGGGCAGAGGCAGCGGCTCGGCGTTTCTTGAGCAGCAGCCAATACATTGCGGCGAACGGAAGAAGTAGCGTCCCCAAGAGGCCGGATAGGGCAAGAACAAAATCGGTGAAAGCCACGGTGAGACCTCCGGTAGCGGCAACACCTTCGACGTTGACAGGGCGACAGCGCTATGTCACGGCAAAGAAGCTGGAAATGGATCCCCGAACGTTTGGATCGATTGCCAGCGTACTTAGTAATTAAGGGCGCTGTCCAATCGGACACACCCTTAAACGGTCTCAGTCGGAAATATTCAATTATGTTGCTCCCGCAGGGCCTAAGCGCGGATGGCCAGCATCACCAACACGTCCGTTGTCTTGGATAGAGCGGCGAGACCAACGTAGGCGAGCAGGCGCAACTGACGGCCGCTCATCAGTTGCCCTGACGGGCGCCTGCCGCGCGGCATGTCCAGCTGGTCAAGCCATGACTGCCCGGGGAAAGGGTCATCGGCCACGATGTGCAGCTCGACGGAGCGGCGGATGGCTGCATTGATCCCAGTTCTCATGACCTCAACCTAGGGTGGCCATCGTCCAGCGCAGTCAATACCTGTATTTAGCACCGTCACCTGTATCTAGCACCGTCGGATACCCGGAGCTCGGAGGGCACTCGATTCACCGCTGCGGGCGGGTCTCCTGTAGCCGCTTGATGAACCAGCGCGACTGCTCTGGGCCGTACGGCAGCACCGGGATGGCCTTTGTGGCGTCTGCAGGGGTGTCGCGGATGGACTGCCGGGCCTGCCGGACAGCCGTTGTCATGGTGTTCGCCATGGTTTTGACGAAGCGGTCGCTGCAGGGTTCGCCGTGCCCGGGGATCAGGAACTCGTAGCGGTGGCGGAGAGCCGACAGGTGCCGTAAGGCGTCAGCCCACTCTTCCGGGTACGAGTCCTCGAACGAGGGATGGGAGCCCTGTTCCACAAGGTCGCCGGCGAAGAGAGTGGTGGTGGTTCCTACAAGGAGGTCACCGTCTGTGTGACCGCGGCCCAGATAAAACAGCGTGACGCTCTGCCCGCCGAGGTCCACAAGGACGGGCTGGTCGCGGACGATGGCGTTGGGGACAACGATCTCCACGTTCCCACCGTCGGCGGCGGCCATTTCCGGCTCGGCATCCATGACCTCGCTGCGCTGTGCGTCGCCGTTTTCACCGATCTCCTCGGCGCAGTTCTCATGTGCCCAGAATTCATCGACGCCGGCGTCGGCAAAGATTGCATTACCGAAGAAATGGTCGTAGTGGGCGTGGGTGTTCACGACAACCAAGGGCAGAGGCGTCTTCTCACGGACGGCATTCAGGATTTCCCTGCCTTGACGCGGCCCGCAACCCGTGTCTATCACCATGGCCCGTTCCGTTCCCACAATCAATCCACTGTTGAGCTTGGAACCTTCAGTTACAAGGACATAGTTATCCGGGCCGACGTCGAGCCATCGTGACATTTCTTCTCCGTAACATTCCGGGAGCTTTTCCGTTGGTCAGGCCTAGATTCTACTCATGATGCTGTACATAAGCAGGGAACAAGAGATCGGCAACGCGACCGAAAGGAAGTCGCTGTTACCGGTACTCCACACCACGTCAGCACTGTTTGCGGCTTACTCTACTGTGACGCTCTTGGCCAGGTTGCGCGGCTGGTCCACGTCGTAGCCCTTGCCGGCGGCAAGTTCACAGGCGAAGATCTGCAGCGGCACGGTGGTCAGCAGCGGCATCAGCAGGGTCGGGGTTTCCGGGACGTAGAAGACGTGTTCGGCGTAGTCACGGACCGCGTCGTCGCCTTCCTCGGCGATCACCATGGTGCGGGCACCGCGGGCGCGGATCTCCTGGATGTTGGAGACCACCTTGGAGTGCAGCGAGTCCCGGCCGCGCGGGGACGGGACCACCACGAACACCGGCTGGCCCTCCTCGATCAAAGCGATCGGGCCGTGCTTGAGCTCACCGGCGGCGAAACCCTCGGCGTGGATGTACGCGATTTCCTTCAGCTTCAGCGCACCCTCCAACGCCACCGGGTAGCCCACGTGCCGGCCCAGGAACAGCACGGACTTCTCGTCCTTCATGCTCCGTGCCAGCTCCCGCAGGTCCTCGGCCGAGTCCAGGATCTTCTGGATCTTCGCCGGGATCTTGCCCAGGTCAGCCAGCACATCCTTGATCTGCCCGGAGAAGATGTTCCCGCGCAGCCTGCGCCAGGTACAGGCCCAGCAGGTACGCCGCGGTGATCTGCGCCAGGAACGCCTTCGTGGAGGCCACTGCGATCTCCGGCCCGGCGTGCGTGTACAGCACGGCGTCGGATTCGCGCGGAATGGTCGAACCGTTGGTGTTGCAGATCGACACCGTCTTGGCGCCCTGCTCGCGGGCGTACCGGACCGCCATCAGCGTGTCCATGGTTTCACCGGACTGGCTGATGGACACCACCAGGGTGTTCTCGTCCACGATCGGGTCCCGGTACCGGAACTCGTGCGCGAGCTCCACCTCGGTGGGGATCCGGCACCAGTTCTCGATCGCGTATTTGGCCACCAGGCCCGCGTACGCGGCCGTGCCGCAGGCCAGCACGATGATCTTGTCGACCTTCTTCAACAGCTGCGGGTCAATGCGCAGCTCATCCAGGGTCAGCTTCCCGTTCGCGTCCGACCTGCCCAAAAGGGTCTGCGCCACCGCGTCGGGCTGGTCATGGATTTCCTTCTCCATGAACGACGCGAAGCCGCCCTTCTCCGCAGAGGCCGGGTCCCAGTCCACGTGGTATTCCTTGCCCTCCGCCGGGGCGCCGTAAAAGTCGGTGATCTCCACCGTGTCAGCGGTGATCGTCACGATCTGGTCCTGGCCCAGCTCCACCGCACGGCGGGTGTAGTCAATGAACCCGGACACATCCGAACCCAGGAAGTTCTCACCCTCGCCCAGACCCACCACCAGCGGCGAGTTCCGCCGCGCGGCCACCACCACGTCGGGCTGGTCGGCGTGCACGGCCAGGAGCGTGAACGCACCCTCAAGCCGCTGGCACGCCAGCTCCATCGCCCGGGTCAGGCCGCCGTCGGAGACGTCCCCGCCCAGCTTGTTCCGGAAAATATCACCCAGCAGCGCCGCGGCCACCTCGGTGTCCGTCTCCGACGCGAAGACCACACCCTTGGCCAGCAGCTCCTGCTTCAGCTCAGCAAAGTTTTCAATAATGCCGTTATGGATCACCGCAAGCTTCCCGCCATCCGACAGATGCGGGTGCGCGTTCTGATCCGTCGGACCACCATGCGTGGCCCACCGCGTGTGCCCGATACCGGTCAAAGACTCCGGCAGCGGCCGCTCCTCCAGCTCGGCCAGCAGGTTGCTCAGCTTCCCGGACTTCTTCCGCGAGGAAATCTCCCCGTCAGCCACCACTGCAACACCGGCCGAGTCGTAACCCCGGTACTCCAGACGGCGCAGACCCTCAAGAACAACATCCAACGCGCCGTGCCCGGCATCAGCCCGGCCCGACGTACGGCCAACATAACCCACGATTCCACACATGGGCCTCACACTACAGGGCCGTATTCCATTTGCCTGATTTCTTCACGATTAGAGCCATAGGTGGTCCTTATTCGTGAAGAAAGAGCAAATTCATGCGGCATCTCATTTGTCGGTATAAGACACTGCGACTTCGAATGCTACGTTCAAAACGCACTGCCACAATTCCCGCCTCACTCCCACGCGCAACTGCGCTTGGCAGGTAATGCATACCCAACAAAATGGATGGGGATAGTCCAGTGGACCATCGCCTGCTCCTGAGGCAATGATACTTTCATGGGATTTACTTATCTCGCAGAGCAGCAAGAATCATTCACATGGGATCAATGGTCATGCCGCTACTTGAACCGGACCTGGATTAGCACGGGCATTATGGCACAGTAGCGACTGGAACGTGCATGGGCGTGGAAGGTTAGAAATCGACAATCACGAGGCCGGGGTTCTCGATTGCATCCGCAACGTAGCGCAGGAAACCTGCGGCCGTTCCGCCATCACACACACGATGGTCGAACGTGAGCGTCAGCTCGGTGAGCTTGCGAACAGCGAGTTCACCGTTGACCACCCATGGCTTATCGATGATCCTGCCGACGCCTAGTATCGCTACCTCCGGATAGTTGATGATCGCCGCTGAACCGTCCACTCCGAAGACGCCGTAGTTGTTCAGGGTGAAGGTTCCGCTGCCCAATTCAGCAGGCGTCGCCTTCCCATCTCGGGCGACGGCGGTGAGCCGTTTTATCTCTGAGTCCAGTTCACGGGCCGTCAGTTTCTCGGCATTGTGGATAGACGGAACTACCAGACCGCGCTCGGTCTGTGCAGCAAATCCGAGGTTGACCCCGTCGAATGACAGGATCTCCTGGGACTCGCCCCCGGATGTATCCTCTGTGCTTGCGAAGCGCGTATTTAGCTCCGGGTACTTCTTCAGACCTGCCGTGACGAAGCGAGCGATGAATGCGAGCAGGCCAGGCGTGTTGTGCGGGTCAGTTTTCTTGAGTCCCGCCCGAAGTTGCACCAGGGAGGTCGCATCAACATCCACCCAGACCGTTGCCTCGGGAATTTCGGATCGGCTGCGGGCCATATTGGCCGCCACTGCTTTACGGACACCACGGACAGGTGTGCGATTGGTGATTCCGAGGCCGGTTCTAGAGTCGGTGGCGTGGTTGATCGTTTCGAGCCGTGCGGTTTCGAGGGCCTGGGTTTCGGCAGGCTCAACCGGCCGGGTGTGGTCAGGCACAGCCTCCGGCCGGGCAATTGCGGCTTCCACGTCCCGCCGCAGGATGAGGCCGCTCTCCCCCGACCCGTGGACGTGCCCAAGGTCCACGCCATGTTCCTTGGCCATCCGGCGGACGAGCGGGGAGATCACTGCACCGAGCTTGCCTGGGACGCGGGTCCGCAGGAGAAGGGCGTCGTCGGCCGGGGTAGTGAGCTTCGTATCGGCGTCATCCTTGGTTGCGGCTGTTGGGGCCTCGACAGGCTCGACCGGCGAAGTGGACCGACGGGCACGGCTTCTGCGGACGGTTGCAGTGCCGCCTGGTGTTCCGTAGCCGATGAGGACGTTGCCGGAGCCTGCTCGTTCTTCCGTGCGGTAGGTTTCGGCGGCTGCGGTTTCCTTGGTATCGACGGGGGTGGTTTCGACCCGTTCAACCGGCCGGGATTTGGGCTTGACAGGCTCCGTCGTTTCAACCGACGGTGCCACCGAGATCAGAGGCTTGCCGACGTCCAGGGTCTGGCCCGGCTCGCCGTGCAGCTCGGCCACCGTGCCGGCGTATGGAGACGGAACCTCTACTACCGACTTGGCGGTTTCCACCTCGGCGATGGGCTGGTCCACGCGTATCTCGTCACCGACGGCCACGAGCCAGTTCAGCAGTTCGGCTTCCGTCAGCCCTTCGCCGAGGTCGGGCAGGAGGAACACTTTGGTTTCGGTCATCTGATCAGTCTTCCCACTGGAGGTCGTCAACGGCGTCGAGTATGCGGTCAACGCCAGGCAGGTAGTAGTGCTCGAGTTTCGGTGCGGGATACGGGACGTCGAAGCCGGTGACGCGGCGGATCGGCGCTGCAAGGTAGTGGAAACACCGTTCCTGGACCCGAGCCACGATCTCCGAGGATACGGAGGCAAAGCCGTGGGCCTCCGCAATGACGACTGCACGCCCGGTCTTTCGGACGCTGGCCGAGACCGTCTCGTCGTCGAACGGCACGATGGTACGGATGTCGATGACTTCGAGCGAGCGCCCCTCCTCCGCGGCTGCGGCGGCTGCCGCCAGCGCCGTCGGAACGGATGGGCCGTATGCAATGAGCGTCGCGTCGGTGCCGGAACGGGCCACAGCGGCGCGGCCCTCGGTGGCCCGGCCGCCGTCGTTCTTCCCTTCGTACTCCTCACGGAGCAGCTCAAGGTCCACCAGGTCCTTGGACCAGTAGAGCTTCTTGGGTTCCATGAACATGATGGGATCGTTCGAATCGATCGCTTCCCGCAGCATGCGGTAGGCGTCCGCGACGGTGGCCGGCGTGTAGACCTTGAGCCCGGCCGTGTGGGCGTAGTAGGACTCGGAGGAGTCGCAGTGGTGCTCCACTCCCCCGATCCCGCCGGCGTAGGGAACCCGGATGACCATGGGCAGCTTGACGCGGCCCCTGGTCCGGTTGTGCATCTTGGCCACGTGGCTGACGATCTGCTCGAAAGCCGGGTAGGCAAAGGCATCGAACTGCATCTCGACGACTGGGCGCATGCCGTTGATGGCCATCCCCACCGCCATGCCGACGATGCCGGACTCCGCCAAAGGAGTGTCGAAGCAGCGCTGCTCGCCGAAGGTGGCCATGAGGCCGTCCGTGATGCGGAAGACGCCACCGAGTTTGCCGACATCCTCGCCGAAGACCAGGACCGAGTCGTCGGCAACCATCGCGTGCGCCATGGCGGTGTTCAGCGCTTTGGCCATGGTGACTGGCTGCGGCCCGGCGGCTGCGGCACTGGCCGCGGCCGAGGCGGCCGCACGGGCGGTGGCGGCGCTGACGTTGCCGTTCGCCTCGGAGGACGTAGTGATGGTCGGGCTCATTTGGTGGCCTCCGATTCGGAGCCGGCGCCGGCAGCGTCGCGGGCGAGCTCGTCGGCGACGAGCTCAGACTGCTCCTTGAGCTGTGGCGTCTGATTGGCGAAGACGTACCTGAACAGGTCCTGCGGATCGATGGGCATGTCTTCACCGAGGCCGGCACGGAGCTGCGCGGCAACCGATTCCGCCTTCTCCGTGATCCGGGCCTCTCCGCCGTCGTCCAGCAGTCCTCTGTCAGTTAGGTACTTCCTCATCCGGGTGAGCGGATCCCTGGCGACCCATTGGGCAACTTCGCTGTCCTGGCGGTAGCGGGTGGCGTCATCCGCGTTGGTGTGGGCCTGCATGCGGTAGGTGTGGGCTTCGACCAGAAGCGGGCCCGACCCTTCGCGGGCAAGCTTGACCGCACGGTCCAGGACGGCGAGGAGGGCGACGACGTCGTTGCCGTCCACGCGTTCGCCGGCCATCCCGTAGCCCACGGCCTTGTGGGCGAGCGACGGCGCGACGGACTGATGGGCCAGGGGCACGGAGATGGCGTACTGGTTGTTCTGCACGAAGAAAATGACCGGCAGGTGGAAGACGGCGGCGAAGTTCAGGGCTTCGTGGAAGTCGCCTTCGCTTGTGGCACCGTCACCGCACATCGCCAGGACCACTGTGTTCTCGCCGCGCAGCTTGGCCGCGTGTGCGACGCCGACGGCGTGGAGCAGCTGCGTGGTGAGCGGCGTGCACTGGATCCCGACCTTGTGTTTCAGGGGGTCATAGCCCCCGTGCCAGTCGCCGCGGAAGATGGTCATGGCTTCGATCGGATCGACGCCGCGGGCCATGACGGCGACCGCGTCCCGGTACGTCGGGAAGATCCAGTCACCTTCCGCGAGACAGAGGGCGGCGGCCACCTGGCACGCTTCCTGTCCGTGGCTGGAGGGATAGACGGCCATTCGCCCCTGCCGGACTAGCGCGGAGTTCTGGTCATTGACCCGCCGGCCGACAACGAGCTGTTCGTAGGCGGCGAGGAGTTCGTCGTCACCGGGCAGCGGGTACTCATGGCCGGGCTCGGCGCCCTGCTCCGAATGGTGCTTCAGGTTGCCGTCCTGGTCCACCATCTGGATCTGGTGGCGGGCTGGCAGCATGTAGTCCTCGGCGGTGATGCCGAACTTGCGCACGGCCTCGGCGGCGGCGCCGGCCAGATACGTGTCCTCGGCCTGCTCCGGTACAGGCTGGCCCTGTCCCGCCTTGCCCGGCGCAGTGTGGTCTGCGGAGATCGTCATTGGTCCGTCCTTCTGTAGCCACTATTCACTTTCAGTATGGTCCGGGCCGATGTTTCGTATCCAGTGCCAACGCGAATCATGGAGAAGTACGCCGAGCTCACCTATTCTGAGAGACAAATTGCAAATGTGAGCTGCATAACTGGCGGGAGTTGTAGACAAATGGCCGAGACGGACGAGGAACAGACGGCGGTGCCGCTGGACGCTGTGGACCGCAACATCATCGCCGAACTGACTCGGGACGGCCGGATGTCCGTCACCCAGGTGGCCGAGAACGTGCATATATCCAGGGCGCACGCCTACACGCGCATAGCGCGGCTGACAGGCCAGGGAGTGCTGACCAAGTTCACCGCACTGGTGGACCCCATCAAGGCAGGTCTGAAGTCCTCCGCCTACGTGACGTTGAAGGTGCAGCAGCACTCATGGAGGGAACTGCGTGAACAGTTACGGGCAATCCCAGAGGTACACCACATCGCCCTGGTAGGCGGGGACTTCGACGTCATCCTGCTGGTGCGGGCCGTGGATAACGTGCACCTGCGGCGCGTGATCTTTGACCAGTTGCAGTCGATGCCCGGGGTGGTCGATACGCAGACGTTTTTGGTTTTTGAGGATCTGGATACGCGATAAGGGGGAAGGGGACATGGATTCGTGCGTTTGTTCCGGCCCAAATGCACGTCACCCACCGGCCTCCTACCGACCTTGGCGGGGCCCTGTTTGGCTTCACCTCCAAGTCTTACTGCTGTCTATGCACCACGTCCACGGAGACTGAAACCGCACAGCAACATCCAGACGGGTATGATTGCAGGCATGCTTATGGGGGATCGCCTTTGAACAATAGGCATTGGCGTTTCCGCCACCATTCCATACGATTCATATGAATATCGCGGGACTCTCACCCTTCTGCTCGGCTAACAATGAGGAAGCGCCAGATAGCCGAACCTATTCCACCAGGGAAAGCCACGTAGCGGTCGCCTCTTCAAAACACCGTGCAGAGACACCCAACCATCGCGAGGCTGGGAGCTAGAAGCTGGAAATATGACGACTGGCAACCAAGCGGCCTATATCCATATAGAATGTGTGCGACTCAATCCAACGTCGGCACTGAACAACGGCATCTTCCGAACTGCCGTTTTAGCCAACACCATGTTGTCGGTAGTAAATGGGGCACAGTACTTTTGACACAAAGCACGTTCAATCGACCAGAAGGTTTCAGCATGCAAAGCGATTTCGTAGTTTGGGATGCCAGCGATCCTGCGGACTACCAGGCTTGGCTGGAGTTCTGGGACCTATCGCCACATCGAGAAGTAGCCTCACACCCAGACTACGCCAACCTATTTAAAGGCGAAGCTGATCGGGCACTCTGCGCAGCATACCATGGAAAAAGCGGATCAGTTCTATACTCCTTCATTCTCCGAGACATTCCCGACTCGGTGTTCGAGCGCACGTCCTTGACAGACATCACGACCCCATATGGATATGGCGGACCTCTCGCTTGGAACTCCCCGAGCATTGAAGACCTCGCCGCGCAGTTCTGGCCCCTGTTTGATGCATGGGCAAGAACTCGAGGTGTTGTCACCGAATTCATACGCTTCGGACTCTTCCCCGACATGTATTTGCCGTACCCAGGCGAAACCGTATGCAGGTCTAAGAATATCGTCCGCACACTTCAGTTGGACGAGGAATCGATGTTCATGACTTTTGAGTCCAAAGTCAGAAAGAACGTCAAGAAGGCGAGACGCAACGGTCTGTCAGTTCTAATTGATGAGACCGGTAGTCACCTTACTGAGTTTTTGAACATATATCACAGTACAATGGATCGCCGCGGAGCCAATGAAGGATATTACTTTTCACGACCATTCTTTGAGGCACTTCAGAACAAACTCCCGGGTAGTTTTATTTACGCCCATATTCTCTTCGAAGACAAGATAATCTCGAGTGAGCTGGTCCTGGTCTCGAAAGATTCAGCTTATTCGTTCCTTGGCGGCACAGATAAAGATGCCTTTGACTTGCGCCCTAATGACTATCTAAAGTATGAAATCATCCGATGGGCAAAATCACAAGGCAAGCAACACTTCGTTCTCGGCGGCGGCGCCAGCCCTGGTGACGGCATTGAGCGCTATAAGCGATCTTTTGCCCCCGATGGCTCGGTCGATTTCATCACTGGCCAGAGAATACTGCTGCCGGATGTATATAACGAGCTAAGTAGACGGTCCCAAACCGACGCAACTGAGGGCGAGTTGCCTACTGCACCTGCATTCTTCCCTGAGTATCGGAGGACGATTTGATCACGTCGATGTTTTCTCGTTCCGACCGAAAGGTGGGCCTACCGAAGCGCCGCCGCAGGATACTACTTATTACCCAATGGTTTGACCCTGAGCCGACATTTAAGGGACTACTCTTTGCGCAGGAGTTGACGAAGCAAGGACACGACGTACGAGTGCTTACCGGCTTCCCGAACTACCCCGGCGGTAAATTGTATGACGGCTACCGGATTCGCCCGTTTCAACGAGAATTAATTGACGGAATCAGTGTCTTGCGGGTCCCGCTATATCCCAGCCACAACAGTTCTGGCCTTGACCGCGCTCTAAATTACTTGTCATTTGCGTTTTCAGCCTCTGTGGCGGTGATTCTAATGCAGCGTCCCGATGTTGCCTACGTCTATCATCCTCCAGCGACAGTTGGAGTCCCAGCAATTGTCCTGAAATTGGCTAAGGGTGTTCCCTACGTGTACGACGTCCAGGATTTGTGGCCTGATACTTTGGCGGCAACGGGAATGATTCGTAACCCACGCGTGCTCCGGCTTATTGGGACAATGATGAATCGCGTCTATCGGAGCGCCAGTCGCTTGGTCGTTTTATCCGAAGGGTTCAGGAATACAATTGTTGCCCGGTCAATTCCTGCAGCAAAAGTCCATGTCGTTCCTAACTGGGCTGATGAGAAGCAAATCGACGTAACGGAACACCGGGCCACCCCAGGCCCGAGCGATGATCCCAAGTTCACAGTGACGTTCGCTGGCAATATGGGAAAGGCTCAGGCTCTTACAACTCTCCTTGAGGCCGCCGAGCTACTCAAGACAGAAGAGGGCTTACGCTTTCTACTCGTCGGCGGTGGACTGGAGCTCGACAACCTGAAGCGACTTGCAGCTGAAAGGGGTCTCAATAACGTAGTCTTTGTTCCCCGCATGCCCATTTCCGAAATCGGCCAAGTGCTCAGCCGCTCACAGGCTTTACTCGTTCATCTTCGAGAGGATGCGCTCTTCGAGATAACGATCCCCTCTAAAACCCAGGCCTATTTGATGGCCGGGAAGCCGATCCTCATGGGGGTGCGTGGTGACGCGGCAGCTATAGTCCGAGAGGCCCAGGCTGGAATTTGCTTCGAGCCCGAGAACCCATCGGATTTGGCCGACGCCGTTCGGGCAATCATGAGGCTATCTGAGCACGAGCGGCAGGAGATGGGCGCCTCGGGGCAACGCTACTATCGCGAGAAGATGTCCCTAGGGGTAGGTGCACGAGAATTTGCTCAAATTCTGGAGATGGCAGCTCAAGAGAAGCCGGCCGTTCAACTTCGGAAGCGGATTATCGATGTCATCGGCGCTGGGGCTGGCCTTCTCGTGACCGGTATTCCCATGGGCATAGTTGCCCTTCTGGTAAAGAGGAAGTTGGGTTCGCCCGTCCTGTTCAAGCAAATTCGGCCGGGCAAGCACGGAGAACCCTTCGAGATGCTGAAGTTCCGAACGATGACAGACGGAGTCGATGAATCGGGGCAAATCTTGCCCGACGGCGCGCGGTTAACTGACTTCGGACGCCTGCTGAGGTCCAGCAGTCTAGATGAACTGCCAGGCTTGTGGAACGTCTTACGAGGGGACATGTCGCTTGTGGGACCACGACCATTGCTGACCCGCTACACTCCGTACTTCACCCGTGAAGAGAGGGCCCGGCTAAACGTCAAACCTGGAATCACTGGGTGGGCTCAAGTCAATGGGAGAAACACAACTTCATGGGACAAGCGCCTCGCTCTAGATGTTTGGTACGTAAACCGCCTGTCCACTTTCTTGGACCTGAAGATCATTGGACTCACAGTGTTAAGGGTTTTCAAGCGTAGTGGAGTAATTGTGGATCCTGAGTCTGTAATGCGCAATTTGGATGATGAGCGGAAAGAACGAGCAGCCTCATGATCCCAGTACTCTCGGAGCGGGTGGGGCTCGGTCAAATTCCCCAGGTAGTCCGATTAGTACGAGAATCTTTCCCAGGGCGTCTCCGGCCCTACATGATTTACGCGCAGCATGGAATCGAACGATTCCTCACGGTCCCGTTCCATTATCCGAATTGCAATACAGACAAGGTCCTTCTTGCGAAAAGCTGGAATCACGAGATTCTGGGGTTCGCAGACTTCCGCCTGCATGAGGACAATAGTGCATTCCTGTCCTACATCTGTGTTGCTGAAGAGGCGCGCGGCCGGGGCATTGCTACCGGACTCATCAGTTCATTCCTTGAGGAGAACCCACATGTCACTCATCTCGGGTTGGACGTCTTCGACGACAATACTGCGGCGAAGGCACTCTACGAAAAACTCGGATTTGAGACCCAGTCCGCCTCCGCTTGGATAACGAGACCGATCCCCGAACCGCATGGCGCTGTCAGCATCGCATCGCTTCCGGCAGCAGTTTCAGCTTTCGAAGCTCACGGATTCTGCGAGCTTGACGTTCGGCGCGGCATTGAACGCCTAAACATGGGCCGTATTGGCGAGGAGGTCCTGCGATGTCCATCAGCTGCTTCGTTTGACGATGACGGATTGCTATCAGCCGTGAGAAGCGCATTCCCAGAGCTGAAAGAGGCGTTTGCGATAATTCCAGTTTCTGAAGTACCTGCCGTAACAAGCAAGCATGAGATTGCCACGGTCAGCAACCGCATGCGCCTAATAATTGATTTGAACGGAAACTAAAATTAATGAGCTCCATGATAGCCACTAAGACGGCTTCACAACCGAATACTCTTCTTCAGCCTTCATTTTTTTATAAGTCAGCGCGACAAGGAATGCGCGATCTTCTAGCCAATACGCTCACCTCACCGAAGGAGGGCGTTCTTCTCCCAGCGTTCATTGGTTGGTCTCAGCGGGAAGGAAGCGGGGTATTCGATCCTGTTTTAGACTCGAAAGCTATGTCGGGCTTTTACAATCTCCACCCTGATTTAAGCGCCGACGTTACTGACATCGAGCGTCAGCTTGAGTCAGGGCAATACCGAGTAGCTGTGGTCATTCACTATTTTGGACGCACCGACCCCAACATTGCCAGTGTTCGCGCCTTGGCTGACCGCCACAATGTTATTCTCGTCGAGGATCTTGCTCACGGGTTTTTCTCATCACTTGAAAAGGGACCAGCGGGTAATTTCGGACACGTCAGTCTTTTCTCTCTGCATAAAATGTTTCCCTTGTCCGAGGGAGGGATGATCCGATATGCGGATAGGCGACTCATTGTTAGTCAGGCTTCCACGAGGCCTGACCTAGCTGAGCAAGTGATGAGCTATGATTGGACCGCAATTAGTCAGGCGCGTCGTAGCAACTTTATCGCCTTGTCGCGCCTTCTCGCAGCCATGCCGGAGTGCGGCTCGAGGTTCGAGATGCTCTGGCCGGCCTTGGAGGATCATGATGTTCCGCAAAGCTTGCCAGTGCGCATCATGAGCGGAAACCGCGATGGAGTCTACGACGGCATGAATCGGGACGGATTCGGCATGGTGAGTCTTTATCACACGCTGATCGAACCCGTGCGCGATGACTTTCTGTACTTGAACCAGCTGTCTGGTGAGATCACCAATTTTCCGGTCCACCAGGATGTCCCGGAAGCCTCTATTCCGGCAATGGTCGCCTCGTTTCGGCACCATCTCAACAGCGTCTAGGTCAAGCGGGGGAACCTTGGCACCTCGCTAGCACAGGATGTGGATTCACCGCCAATAGGCGGGTAGTCCAGATGGAGGCCTGCGAGTTGAGTGGTAGACGCCCAATTATCCTCGGGGGGAGATCCGTCAGTTACTCCCAGTCCTCTCTCGAAGACGACCTGCCTTTCGGTGCTGTTGTCGCGTCGATTCTGTGTCTTACCCTGTTGATGTTGATCGTCGCTGATCGCGGCGGCCGGTTTGTATGATGACATTGCCGGTCGCCAGCATGGTGCTGTCCGAATGACCTAAAAGACTGCAAGCGGGAAACACGATCGCTGATATGAGTTGAGTTAGTCCTTCCCAAAACACTCCGGAGATGTCAGGACGGGATGCATCAGATTCTTTTGGGGATCTGGCGTTCTCTCGC